>SHLT01000106.1 GCA_004282875.1 Chromatiales bacterium
CTATCGCCGGTATCCTGAACGGTATTGCCCATCCACTGATGGCAATGACATCAGGTGGCTATTTCCCGGGTCTGATAACGTCTCCGTTTATCGGGATTGCTGGCGTGATTCTCTGGCAACGACTCCAAAAGGCTACTGCAGAGCCGGATCGGGCAAGGAACAACTCAGAATGACGGTATCAGGCGCTGATTTTGGAAAGGCAGCAGAAGACTACGGCATTTTTCGGTACTAAGAACATGACTGACTGTGACTGCAATATTGATGTCGAATCACGACAGCAAAGCCGCGTTCTCATTGTCTTGCTCGGAATCAACGCCGCGATGTTTGTCGTTGAGATGGTGGCGGGCGTTATTGCGGAATCGACCGGCCTGATTGCTGATTCGTTGGACATGCTGGCGGATGCCGTCGTCTACGGAATCGGGCTGTACGCCGTAGGCAGAGCCGCGAGTGGCAAGATTCGCGCCGCATTGGCCAGCGGCTACTTTCAAATGGCCCTGGCACTGATTGTCGTTCTCGATGTTAGTCGCAGAGCGATATTGGGCAGTGAACCGGAGCCTGTCTACATGGTGTTGATCGGGCTCGTCGCGCTGGCCGCGAATGTCGTCTGCCTTGCCCTGATCGCCAGGCACCGCGATGGTGGCGTGCATATGAGAGCGAGCTGGATTTTCTCCAAAAACGACGTGATAGCGAATGTCGGCGTCATGCTGGGCGGTGGCCTTGTGTACGCATCAGGTGCGCGATGGCCGGACCTGGTGGTCGGAACGGCTATCGCTTACATCGTATTTCGAGGATCGCTGGCGATTATCGCCGATGCCCGGAACGAACAGTCTCTGGAAACCTGAGCGGCCGGAGCAGCTAGTGCAGTTCCCGGATCGCGTCATCGAGACCCGCGATCGTCAAGGGATACATCCGGTCACCCATGAGATCACGAATCAGCTTTGTCGATGGCGTGTATTCCCAGCGTTCCCGCGGCTCCGGATTCAGCCACACCGCCTTCCCATACGTGTTGAGCAAACGCTTGATCCAAACGGCACCGGGCTCTTCATTCCAGTGCTCGACGCTGCCACCTGCGTAGACGATTTCGTATGGGCTCATCGTGGCGTCGCCAACGAAGATCAGCTTGTAGTCCGAACCGTACTTGTGGGCAATATCCAGGGTCGGCGTCTTTTCGGAATGACGGCGCCGGTTGTCCTTCCACAGGCTCTCGTAGATAAAGTTATGGAAGTAGAAATACTCGAGATGCTTGAACTCGCTGCGTGCCGCTGAAAACATTTCCTCGCAGACGCGCACGTGATCGTCCATCGAGCCGCCGATATCAAGACACAGCAGCACCTTGATCGCGTTGTGGCGTTCGGGAACCATGCGTATGTCGAGCAGGCCGGCGTTGCGTGCCGTCTTGTCGATCGTGTCGTCGAGGTCGAGCTGGTCCGCAGCCCCCTCGCGCGCAAACTTGCGCAGTCTGCGCAGCGCTACCTTGATGTTGCGGGTGCCGAGCTCCAGCGAGTCATCCAGGTTGCGGTACTCGCGCTTGTCCCAGACCTTCACGGCGCTGCGGTTGCGTGAGCCATGCTGACCGATACGCACACCTTCAGGGTTGTAGCCGTAGGCGCCGAAGGGTGACGTGCCGGCAGTGCCAATCCACTTGCTGCCACCTTCGTGGCGGTCTTCCTGTTCTTCAAGGCGCTCCTGCAGTGCCCGCATCAGCTCTTCGAAGCCGCCCATCGCCTCTATCTGCGCACGCTCTTCCTCTGTCAGGTTGAGTTCGGCCTGTTGGCGCAGCCACTCCTCGGGAATCTCCTGGAAAAGGTCCGCCAGCGAATCTTCGACGCCTTTGAAGTAGGCACCGAAGATGCGGTCGAAGCGATCAAGTTCCGATTCGTCCTTGACCAGCGTGGTGCGCGCCAGGAAATAGAAGTCGTCCACACTTTGCCCCGCCAGTCCTTTCTGCATGGCCTCCAGGAGCGTCAGCAACTCGGTGATGGACGTCTTCATACCGCCCTCACGTAGCATGTAGAAAAACGGCAGCAGCATGACGTTATTGCGGGTTGGTGCGCCGATCCAGGAAGACGAGTTGTTCGAACAGGTGAACGTCCTGCTCGTTCTTCAGCAGCGCACCATAGAGCGGCGGAATCGCGCTGCGACTGCCCTCCGCGCGGAGCGCCTCCGGCGGGATATCCTCGGCCAGGAGCAGCTTGATCCAGTCGAGCAACTCGGACGTCGATGGTTTTTTCTTCAGTCCACGGACGTCTCGCACTTTATAGAACGCGTTGAGCGCTTCGGCGAGCAGGTCCTTTTTGAGATTCGGGAAATGCACGTCGACGATCTCTGTCATCGTGTCCTTGTCAGGGAACTTGATGTAGTGGAAAAAACAACGACGGAGAAACGCATCGGGCAGCTCCTTCTCATTGTTGCTGGTGATCACAATGATCGGACGGTGTTTCGCCGTGATGAGCTTCTTCGTTTCATAGACGTAGAACTCCATGCGGTCGAGTTCACGCAACAGGTCGTTCGGGAATTCAATATCGGCCTTGTCGATCTCGTCGATCAGCAGGACAGGCTGTTCGTCGGACTCGAATGCCTCCCAGATCTTGCCGCGCACAATATAGTTCGCAATGTCATGCACACGATCATCGCCAAGCTGCGAGTCCCGCAGCCGCGCAACGGCGTCGTATTCATAAAGGCCCTGCTGAGCCTTGGTCGTCGACTTGATGTGCCACTCATGCAGCGGCTTGCCAAGCGCAGCGGCGACCTCGATCGCAAGTTGCGTCTTGCCGGTGCCCGGCTCGCCTTTCACAAGAATGGGTCGCTCGAGCGTCACTGCCGCGTTGACGGCCATCGTCAGGTCGTCGGTCGCGATGTAGGAACTCGTGCCAGTAAATTTGTTGTCAGTCATCAGCCCGTCCGTGAAGCGCCAGACCCACCATATTACCGCCTGTCGGGGTTGAGCGTCAGGCTATAAACCGGCTCGCCCGGAAGAAACGGGTTGGATCGGCCATCGACCCAGTCGTCATGGCCGCGGCCGAAAAACTCCGACAACGGGTGCGCGCTCTGGCTGGTTGGCATATGCAGTATGCTGCTCGCCTCGTCGCCCGGATACACCGCGTAACGCTGCGAGGCGCCGAATGTGGGGCCCTGCGCCTTGGGCATGTCCAGGTCGCCATTGAGCTCGTCCGCAGGCATATCAAGGTAGCTGCCCAGGATCGGGATATTTCTGCTCAAAGGATGCCGGATCGACGCCGTATTCACCTCGCCCCAGTCACGCTCCGACAGGGGGCCCTCGAAATTTTCGGCGAACCACGCCAGGTTCTGCTCGACAGCAGCAAGCATGAGTTCGTTCCAGTCCTCGTAGTCGCGCGGCAGCAGATGAAGTGGCTTTTCCGTCACGACCGACCACAGCGGGCCTTCGAACTGGTTACTGAGCCGTAGCCGGACATCCTCGCCGTAGGTTTCCCACGCCGGTGCCATTAGCGCGTGAAAGACGCGCCGCTCCACTTCGAGCCGAAATGCACGCACCAGGCGATAGCCGACCGCTTCGGGGACGGCCCGGGGAATCCAGTCCTCAACGAGCTCGCGATATTCCGCCAACGCCGGGTTTCCGGCAATCGCATTTGCGTCGACAACCTCGAGCAGGAGGTCTCGCCAGCGCGACAGGAAAACGGCGCGGTCATCGTACTGGATCGCCAGCATGTCCTCGGGCGAAAACGTGTCTCTGGCAAACAGCCCATCGCGAATCTGCCGGGCACGAGCGCCCAGGTCATAGCCGCCGTCACCGACGACACGCAGTGCCTCCGCGTCCGTGACGCGAGCGTTCGCGGTCCAGATACGGCCGCTCTCCGGATTGAAAACGCGCGGGTATTCCGTGGGCTCCAGCCAGCCCTGCCAGCCGTGTTCTGTGCTCCAGTCCGCAGGCAGCATCGGGTTGAAGTCCGCCTTGCGCGGGATCTGCCCCGCGATGGTCCAGCCGATATTGCCGCCCGCGTCGCCCGTGACGAAGTTCTGCGGCGGCATCGACATCGTATTGGCGACGTCGAGGGCTTCAGAGACGGTTGCGACGGTCTCGAGATCGAGCAGCCTGAGATTCAGGCCTTCGGGCTTGTGCGCAATCCAGCTCACGGCGATCTCGCCGTCCGGATACTCGATATCATCGACGACCGGTCCCCAGATCGTTTCCCGAATCGTGTAGTCCACGGGATCGCCGTCCTTGACCTTGATCTGCTCAATGATGGTCACGAACTCACGATCGCCCTCGGGTGTCCGGTAGGTCCCTTCTTCTTCACCCGGCTTCAAGAGCACGGCGTCGGTCCAGTCGCCGTAACTGTTGGTGTAACCCCAGGCCACCTGCGAGTTACTGCCGCTAATGACGAACGGGGTGCCGGGCAGCGTCACGCCGGCGACGTCGCGCGTCTCGGTGCCATCGACGCGAAGCCGGGCCTGGTACCAGATATTGGGCACGCTGTGGCCGAGATGCATGTCGTTCGAAACGAGCGCCCGTCCGGTGGTCGTCAAGGCGCCGGATACGGCCCAGTTGTTGCTGCCGCGCAGCGGATAGCGGCCCTGTTCGTTGGCCGGCGGTGCATTGTCGGCAACATGCCGGACCGAGTAGACCTCGGGCCCCGGAATGGGCGCAACCTCACGTGCCTCGCCCATGATAGGCGCGTCCCAGGGCGTGCCCTGCGGGTACATCCAGGCGTAGACCTCGGCCGGCAGCAAGCGGTGCGCGAGACCACGTCGCATTTCCTTCGAGGCCCGCGAATCATTGAGCTCCATGTACATGCCGTAGACGGCCAACAGGGAATCCCTGGCATCCCATGCGCGCGGTTCCGCACCGAGCACGAAGTACTCGAATGGCCTGGCATCCAGCGAGGCAAGACCCGCGTTGACACCGGCGGCATAAGCTTCCATCAAGTGCCGCTCGTCAGCCGATGCTGCGTCATAAACAGCTTGCGCCCGCGCGCGGAAGCGGTGGAAACGATAGCGCTTGTCGACATCGATCGCGGCCGCGCCGACCAACTCCGAAAGCTCGCCGGCGGCTTGCCGCCGAATCAGGTCCATCTGGAAAAAACGGTCCTGGCCGTGTGCAAACCCCGTCCCAAACGCAAGATCATTACGGTTCAATGCCGTGATGACCGGAATGCCCTCTGCATCGCGCTCGATCGTCACCGTCTCGTCGATACCGCTCACCTGGACTTCGCCGTCGAGCTCAGGAAGGCTTGAACGCAAGCTCAGCCAGCCGAGCACCACAAACAGGACAACGAGCAGCACAATGCCGCCGGCCAGGCGGAACAGGACTTTCTTCATGGAGCTTCTGTCACCTTGACGATTTTCAGCGCATTGGTGCTGCCGGTCACGCCGTCCAGATCACCCTTTGTGAAGATCACGAGGTCGCCGACGTGGACGCGATCGGCGGCCAGCAGCTTCGTGAAGATGTCCTGGTAAAGGCTGCGGGGATTGTTGACGTCGATTTCAAATTCGACGGGATAAACGCCGCGGTACAGGGTCACGCGACGGCTCGTCGCTTCATGCGGCGTCAGGGCGTAGATAGGGATATCGGAACGCACGCGCGACATCCATCGCGGCGTGGATCCTGATTCCGTCAGTGCGATGATGGCTCTCACGGACAGGTGATTGGCCGCATACATCGCCGCCATCGCGATGGCCTCGTCGACACGCGCGAACTGTTCCGCCACGCGCCGCGCCGTCATGCCGTGCGGAACGTGGAATTTCTCGGCGCCGACGCACACCTCGGCCATGGCCTTGATCGCCTTGTTCGGATGCTTGCCCACGGCCGTTTCGCCCGAAAGCATCACCGCGTCCGTGCCGTCGATCACCGCGTTCGCAACATCCGACACTTCCGCGCGCGTGGGTATGGGATTGTCGATCATCGACTCCATCATCTGGGTCGCGGTAATGACGATCTTGTGGGCCTTGCGTGTCTTGCGAATGAGTTTCTTCTGAATGCCGGTGAGGCCGGCGTAGCCCATCTCCACGCCGAGATCACCGCGCGCCACCATGATGATGTCGGATGCCTCAATGATCGAATCGATATTTTCGACGGCTTCGGTCCGTTCGATCTTGGCGACAATCTGCCCATTACCGCCGGCGGCTTCAAACAGCTTGCGTGCCTCGATGATGTCTTCGCCGGTGCGGACAAAGGACACGGCGAGGAAGTCGATACCCAGTTCGGCAGCGAGCTTGATGTTGTCCCGGTCGACATCGGTCAGCGCCGCCGCTGACAGGCCACCGCCCTTCAGGTTGATGCCCTTGTGATCCGACAAGATCCCGCCATCGATGACGGTCGTGTGGATACGGGTACCTTCAACGCTGTCTACCTGCAGCGATATCAGCCCATCATTGAGCAACAAGGTGTCGCCCGCCTTGACGTCCTTGTGCAGGGTCTCGAGTGCCACGCCGACACCCTTCTTCGTGCCGTCGTTGAGGCCCAGCGTGCTGTCGAGGAAAAACTTCTGCCCGGTCCGCAAATTGGCGCTGCCCTTCTTGAAGCGCATCACCCGGATCTTCGGGCCCTGCAGATCGCCCAGCAGACCGACATCGCGACCACACGCGGCCGCGGCCTTGCGCAGCACGCGTGCCCGCTCGCGATGCTCGTCAGCACTGCCATGGGAAAAATTCAGCCGCGCTACGTCGAGTCCGGATTGAATCATCTTGCGCAGCATTTTCGGCTGCTCGGACGCGGGTCCCAGCGTGGCGACAATCTTGGTTCTTCTCAGCATGCGCGCGATTATTGCACAGCTCTGTTGCGGAAAGGGCCCGGAAGCTCGAATCAGGTCTTTCAGTTGCAACAAATCGAGTCTATGCTGCGCGGAGAAATCCTCAGAATTCACTAAACCATGTTGAACCGTCGCCATTTCCTGCAGAGCATCGCTGCTGCAGCCGTCACTCCGGTCGTCCCCCGGGCCGCATCGAGTGCCGGCGCGGTGCCGCTGGTCAACGACCCCATGAAGCTCTTTGACCTGCCGAAAGGCTTCAGCTACAGCGTCGTATCGAAAGTCGGCACCGAGATGAGCGACGGCCTTCAGGTGCCGGGCCAGCACGACGGCATGGCCGCGTTCGCGGGCAAAGATGGTCGGATCCGCCTCGTCTGCAATCACGAGATTATGCCCGAGGCGACATCGGCCAATACGCTTAGATCACGCTTCGCCGCCCTTCCCGAGGAGCTGCGCGCCAGGTTTTACGATCGCGGCGCCGACAGGACGCCAGGCCTTGGGGGCACCACGACGACCGTCTACAACCCGGTGACCCGGGAAACGGAACGGCAGTTCCTGAGCCTCGGGGGCACCGAGCTGAACTGCGCGGGGGGCCCAACCCCGTGGGGCAGCTGGCTGTCGTGCGAAGAGTGTTTCGAGTGGGCGGGCAACGTCGAGTACTTCGGTATCCCCGCCGCCCGGCGCGACAAGTGGCACGGTTACGTGTTCGAGGTGCCGGCCGATGCGGACGAACTCGTGCCGGCCATTCCGATCAAGGACATGGGACGTTTCGAGCATGAGGCTGCGGCCGTAGACCCGGTGACAGGCGTCGTTTATATGACCGAAGACCGGGATCACAGCCTGTTTTACCGTTACATCCCGAACAAGCCCGGTGAGCTTCTCGAAGGCGGCAAGCTGCAGGCGCTTGTCGTGGACGGGCAGCCATCGCTTGCGACCCACAACTGGACCGCCAAACCCGCTATGCGCATCGGCGAGCCGCGGGGCGCACACTGGATCGACATCGAGAGGCCAAACCCGCGCGAGGACGAGATCAGGCTGGTCGGCGAGCGTAACGGCGCCGCGACGTTTGCGCGTGGCGAAGGACTGTGTATCGCAGCAGACCGCTTTGCGTTTACCTGCACTATCGGCGGCCCCGCGCGCCTCGGCCAGATATTTACGTACAAACCAACCTCGGCCGACGCCGGCGAGCTGGAACTGATCGCTGAGTCGCAGCCCGGCTCACTGTTGCAAAATGCGGATAACCTGACGCTGGCGCCCTGGGGCGACCTGGTTGTTTGCGAGGATACGTCCGGCCACTGCGGACTCGTCGGCATCCGTCCGGACGGCAGTCAGTACGCGATCGGCGACAACAACTACACGAGCTCGGAACTGGCGGGGGTCTGCTTCTCACCCGACGGCGAGATCATGTTCATCAACATCCAGTATCCCGGCATGACGCTCGCCATCACCGGCGACTGGTCGGTCTTTCAATAGGCCTGGCGCCTTACCCGCGGGCTGCGCGTCTCTCGAGCATTTCGACCGCCGGCAGTTTCTTGCCCTCGACGAACTCAAGGAAGGCACCGCCACCGGTCGAGATGTAGGAAATGCCGTCCCGAACGCCGTACTTGTCGATGGCCGCGAGCGTATCGCCGCCACCCGCAACCGAGAATGCGGCGCTTGCCGCGATGGCGTCCGCCAACACCTTCGTGCCTTCGCCGAAGGCGTCAAATTCGAATACGCCAACCGGACCGTTCCAGATAATGGTGCCGGCGTCCTCGAGAATCGCCGCAAAGCGCGCCGCGGTGTTCGGACCAATATCCAGAATCATCTCGCCAGCCTCGACCGCATCGACCGAGCGAACGGTGGCGTTTGCGTCTGCCGAAAACTCGTCAGCACAAACGACGTCGTCAGGGACAGGTATCTCGGCCCGACCGTCTTCATTCGCAGCAAGCTCGCGGGCAGTGTCGAGCATGTCCATCTCGCACAAGGATTTGCCGACATCGTTACCCGCCGCCGCGATAAACGTATTCGCAATGCCACCGCCCACGATCAGCGTGTCGACCTTATCCGCCAGCGTATCGAGCACGGTCAGCTTGGTCGAGACCTTCGAACCGCCCACGATGGCGACAAACGGACGCGCCGGCTTGTCGAGCGCCTTGGCCAGGGCAGCCAGCTCTGCCGCCAGCAGCGGCCCGGCACATGCAACCGGGGCATGCTCTCCAACACCGTAGGTGCTCGCCTGGGCACGATGCGCGGTGCCAAAGGCATCCATGACGAAAACGTCACAGAGCGCAGCCATTTTCCTGGCCAACGCCTCGTCACACTTCTTTTCGCCCGCCAGGAAACGCACGTTCTCAAGCAGCACGACATTGCCGGGCTCCACGTCCACGCCGTCGATCCAGTCCTTCACGAGCGGCACTTCGCGCCCGAGCAGTTCGCCAATACGATCGGCAACGGGCTGCAGCGAGAACTTGTCCTCAGGCTGCCCCTCGGTCGGGCGACCGAGATGAGATACCAGCATGACTGCGGCATTCGCCTCCAGCGCCGCCTTGATGGTAGGCAAGGCGGCCCGGATGCGAGCATCGCTTGTCACCACCCCGTCAGCGACAGGGACGTTCAGGTCTTCCCGGATAAAAACGCGTTTGCCCGACAATTCGATATCGGACATCTTGATGACGGCCATGTTGGTTCCTTTCCTGGCTTGCTTACTTCGCGTTCATCAACGCGACAGTCGTGTCGAGCATACGGTTCGAGAAGCCCCACTCGTTGTCGTACCAGGACAATACCTTGACAAGGTTGCCTTCCATCACCTTGGTCAGGCCCGCGTCGTAGGTGGACGAATGCGGGTCATGATTGAAGTCGATCGATACGAGCGGTTCGTCGTTGTACGCGAGAATGCCCTTCAGCGGACCTTCACTTGCCGCACGGATGATGTCGTTGACCTCATCGACCGTCGTGTCGCGAGCAGCAACAAAAGTCAGGTCCACACACGAGACATTGATCGTCGGAACACGCATCGAGAAACCGTCCAGCTTGCCATTCAACTCCGGCAGTACGAGACCAACCGCCTTGGCTGCGCCCGTGCTTGTCGGGATTTGCGACATCGTGCCGGAACGCGCGCGGCGCAGGTCCTTGTGGAACACGTCGGTCAGGACCTGGTCGTTGGTGTAGGCGTGAATCGTCGTCATGATGCCGTGCTTCAGGCCGATGGCGTCGTGCAAAGGCTTGACCAGCGGTGCGAGGCAGTTGGTCGTGCACGACGCGTTCGAGATAACCTGGTCAGATGCTTCCAGGATACTGTCGTTCACACCGTAAACGATCGTCTTTTCGACGCCGGCACCGCCCGGTGCCGAGATGATGACTTTTTTCGCGCCACCGGCGATGTGCTGCCCAGCCGTCTCGGCCGTGCGGAACAGGCCCGTGCACTCGAATACGACGTCAACGCCCAGCTCGCCCCAGGGCAGCTTGGCCGGGTCACGCTCTGCGAAGACCTTGATGCGATCGCCGTTGACGATGATGTCACCACCGTCAACCTCGACCGTGCCGTCGAACCGGCCATGCGCCGTGTCGTATCGCGTCAGGTGTGCGTTCGTCTCCGGGTCGCCCAGATCGTTGAGTGCGACGACGTCGAACTCGCTGGTGCGACCGTATTCATGGATTGCACGTACGATGTTGCGCCCGATACGGCCGTAACCGTTGATGCCAATCTTAATTGCCATGGTGTTTCTACTCCTTAGTATTAATTCAGTAGGTCTTTCACGACTGCGACGACGTTGTCGGTCGTGAAGCCGAAGTGTTCAAATAATTCGTTTGCGGGTGCCGATTCTCCAAACCGGTCCAGTCCTATGACCCGTCCGTTGGTGCCGACGTAACGCCACCAGCCACCAGTGACACCTGCCTCGACGGCAACGCGTGCCGAAACCTCTGCCGGAAATACCGACTCCCTGTAAGCCTCATCCTGCGCGTCGAATACATCAGTACTCGGCATCGACACAACCCGGGCCTGGACGCCATTGTCCGCCAGCTTGTCCGCAGCATCCATTACAAGTGCAACTTCCGAGCCAGTAGCAATGAGCAGAATATCGGGCACGCCAGCGGTGTCCTTCAATACGTAACCACCACGGGCGGCCGCCTCTATCTGTGCCGCATCGCGCTGCTGGTGCGGCAAACCCTGGCGTGTGAGCACGAGGCTGGTCGGGCCCGTCTCGTTCTCGAGGGCGTAGCGCCATGCTATAGCTGTTTCCACGGTGTCGCAGGGACGCCAGACGCTCATGTTGGGCATGAGACGCAGCGATGCCGTGTGTTCGACCGGCTGGTGCGTCGGGCCATCCTCACCCAACCCAATCGAATCGTGAGTGTAGACGAGGACATTTTGCACTTTCATTAATGCAGCCATTCGCAGCGCGTTGCGCGAATAGTCCGAAAACGTCAGGAACGTGCCCGAGTAAGGGATAAAGCCGCCGTGCAGGCCGAGGCCGTTGCAAATGGCGGTCATGCCAAATTCGCGGACGCCAAACCAGACGTAGTTGCCCTTGGCATCGTCACCCGAGATCGGCGTCGACGTGTTGTGCTTGGTCAGGTTGGAGCCCGTCAGGTCGGCGGAACCACCTGCCATCTCCGGCAGGAATGGTGCAAAGGCGTTCAGTGCCCGCAAGGATGCCTTGCGCGTCGCCATGTCGGCAGCTTCACTGTCGATCTCGGCGATCGCTTTGTCCGCATGCTGGCACCAGCCATGGGGACGTTTGCCGGCCATGCGACGCGCAAACTCAGCGGCGAGCTCGGGGTACTCGGCGTTATATGCAGCGAACCCTTCGTTCCAGCTCGATTCCTCGGCTGCACCGCGTTCACGACTATCCCAGGCCGAAGCGACTTCAGCCGGAATCTCGAACGGCGCCGCCGTCCAGCCCAGCTCCTTACGCGTGGCAGCGATTTCTTCATCGCCGAGCGGCGCACCGTGCGTCGAGGCCGTGCCCTGCTTGTTCGGGGCACCAAAACCGATGACCGTCTTGCAGCAGATCATGGTCGGCTTGTCGGTTTCGGCCGCGGCCTGGTCGATCGCAGCGGCGATCGCGGCCGCATCATGGCCATCGACATTGTCG
>SHLT01000189.1 GCA_004282875.1 Chromatiales bacterium
AAACTGGTTTTCAGCATGCCGCCGGTCGGCGAAAAAGCGTCGTACGCGGCCCCAGCTCCGGCGCCCATCGGACGATGCCTGAATGTCGAACGAAGGAACCCCGGCCCCATTCTCGATATGGCGGGCCAGTTCTGCGCAGGTCAGTGGAAAGGCGTCGGGGTCGTTATCGCTGTCCAGCGGAAACGACTCGTCACCCATGATGCGTATAACGCTGCTCAATGTATCGATGGCTCCGTCTGCCATTGATACAGGTCGCTCATTGCGCACGCCGTCGTCAGGGCCTAACGCCCCGATAATCTTGGAAAGCCTGTCCATACAAGACTAGATCGGCACGAAGACGGGATAATTTAGCTCAAATAATATCGATAAAAACCGACCATATATGGCTCTTAAGTACTTACCGTATACGTAATGTGGGGTGAATCGACTAGAATTGGTCCTAGAGAAAGGTTTGGATCGATATTTGGTCTTAAATGTAACAAATGTGGGGCATATTTAGAAAATACCAATAAAAACAGAAAGGTATAGAGCTATATTGGGACGAAGTCGAGTAATGGATAACGCAGACAGTTTGATTGTAGTCGTCAACAACAGCGCGGCTACCACCAACAATCTCAAGGAACTGATCGAGTTCATGGATTCACCCGAGGTTTGCTCGGCGAAGCCACGTGAATGGCGTAAGGCCGTGGGCAGCCGCCGTATCGAAGCTGTCTTCGTTGGGCCCGACCTCAAGGACGGCGAAATAAGGTCACTGGTCGGCGACATTGGAAAACTCGATCCCAATATTCCTATCGTGATGTTGTCGGAGTCTGACGCCGAATGATCCCTTCCGAGGAGCTTCATAAGGACTACCCGTGGGCGCGGCTGCACTCTCTGCGCTATCCGGTACGCCTTGATGCACTTGGCGAAGTGCTTGAGGAGATCCGCGCCGCACGTCACCGGACGGATCACTCCGATCCACGTCCCTGTGACAGTGACCTGGTTGGAGACAGTGCCGACACTCGCTTCGTGCGCAAACTCATTAAACAAGTCGCACCTTCGATGGCGACTGTGCTGATCACCGGCGAGTCCGGCACAGGCAAGGAAGTTGTTGCGCGCCGCATCCACGAGCAGTCCGGTCGTAGCGGCCCGTTTGTCGCTGTGAATTGCGGCGCAATTCCCGAGAATCTGCTGGAAAGCGAGTTGTTCGGTCACGAGCGCGGTGCCTTCACGGGGGCCGTGTCCGCGCGTGCGGGCCGCTTCGAGCAGGCCAAGGGAGGGACATTCTTTCTCGATGAGATCGGCGATATGCCGACCGTCATGCAGGTCAAATTGCTCCGTGTACTGGAAGAGCGTGTCATCGAGCGCGTCGGCGGGACGACCAGTATTCCCGTTGATGTCCGGGTGATCGCGGCCACTCATCGTGACCTGCCCAAGCAGATCGAGGCCGGAGACTTCCGCGAAGATCTGTTCTACCGGCTGAGCGTATTTCCGATCGAAATCGCGCCACTGCGGGATCGCAAGGATGATATCGCACCGCTGGTACACGAATTTGTGCGTCGCTTGCACGCGGAGAAATCCGTGTCGCTGCGGTTGACCGACGGCGCAATGCGTTCATTGGAGGCCTATTCGTGGTCTGGCAACGTGCGGGAACTTGCCAACCTGATCGAGCGGCTCGCCGTCATCAGGCCCAACGGATTGGTCAACAGCCGTGATTTGCCATGGCCGATTACCGAACGCGTCGAATCAGCGGCCGGCGGACCGGAGGTTGTCAGCATCGATCTGCGACCCACAGCAGATTCCGGAGCTGTTCACTTGCCGAGTGGCGGACTTGACCTGAAACAGTACCTCGCACAAATCGAGCAGGACATGATCGCGCGGGCGTTGAGCGACTCGGACGGTGTTGTGCAAAGAGCGGCAGAGCTGCTTGGGATTGGCCGAACAACACTCGTTGAGAAGATCAAACGTTACGAGATCAGCGCCCCGGGCTCCAAGGCCAATTAACCCGCGGTATCGAGGCTGTCATTCAGGGCCTGATTGCAGTGTGGACAGACACCCGACTCGGCGGCTAACGCTCGCTTGATCATCTTCGCATCCAGGATCTGGCTGGCCGTATGTTTGCCAAGCCCGAGGTCGACGCGAAGTAGCTCGAGGTCACGAGCTTCGTCATCACTAATAACCCCATCGTCCAGGGCTTTCTCGGCCTCGTCGTTGTAGGCATCTGTACTCAACTTGAGCTGCTGGGAATAGCCGGTGGCGAGAATACTTGTTGGCAGGGCAACCATGCCGATGCCCACCACAGTTATCAGGGCGCCGAAAATCTTGCCGCCGACAGTGATTGGCGTGACGTCTCCGTAGCCCACGGTCGTTAGCGTGGCGAACGCCCACCACATCGCAGCCGGAATGCTGCCGAACGCCACTGGCTGTGAGTGCCGCTCGAAATAGTACATGCCGGACGCGGCCAGCAGCATTGTTGTAACCAGTATCAGGAACGCAGCCGAGAGCGCCTTGCCGTTCTCTCTGAATGTGATGAAAAGCATGTTCATCGCGGCCGAATAGCGGGTCAGCTTAAGGACGCGCAATAGCCGGATAGCGCGCAGGAAGCGCATATCAAACGTTCCGAACGTGCCGAGCATAAGCAGGTAGAAAGGGAGAATCGCCAGCAGGTCGATAACGGCGTGGAACGAGGTCATGTATGCCAGGCGCGCCTGCAGGGGCGACTTGCCGGAGCTGTCTTCGTGCTCGATGGAGGTCCAGACGCGCAGCACGTATTCCACCGAGAAGATCGCTACCGTGACCACCTCGAACAGGGTGAGCGCGTCGCCGTAGCGCGCACTGAATGAGGGTATCGACTCCAGAATTACCGCTATGACGCTCGCGGAAATCAGGGCGATCAGGCAGAAATCGACAACGCGACTGAGCCGGTCGCCATCATCGGCGGTCTCAAGCGCACGAAACACCGCACGACGCCTGCTCATGGCAGGTTCGGTCCCGCTGGTCGTCGATGTAACAGGTCCGCTCACAAATCCGGCTCCGGGTTCTCTCTTCCTGTAAATAGCGGCGAGCAGCCGAGGTTCTTTAGATGCGACGCAAAGGCTAAAGATTTCGGGCGATTAGGCGACAACTACGGAGTAATAGTGAACTCATTCAAAAGGTCCCTCAGGATGCCCAGCGTTTATTGTCGATTACTGACCTGTGTCGCGACCCTCGTGCTGCTTGCAGCGTGTGCCGGTCCACGTACGGTCGATCTC
>SHLT01000107.1 GCA_004282875.1 Chromatiales bacterium
CAGGATATGCGCGACTCGCTATCGAGCACGATCTGGGCCGGGACGTCAGAAACGTTGCGCAACACGATCGCCAAGCTCGAAGGACTGTAGGAAGTACTGCGGAAAGAGAATCAGCCGGCTCGACGCTCGTCGGGCCGGTTTTCTTTAAACATCTCTCGCCACCGCGCAGCGACCGCTGCGCGCGATGCCTTTGCCACACCCGAATCGCGAGCGCGCTTTGACATTTCGGACCAGCGCTCCCGGTTTCTCGATACATCGAGAATTGCAGCGACGAATGCGTCGATGTCGTCTTCCTGCGGGATGAAACCGTTGTCGCCATCGATCACAACGTCCGCCATGTCTCCGACGTTCGACACAACCGGCACGAGACCGCTGACCATCGCCTCGAGCAATGCAATCGACACACCTTCCCAGCGCGACGTCAGGATGAACATCCTTGCGCGCTGCAGAAGATCGGGCACGTCCGAACGCTGCCCCGCCCACTCGATGTTGTCCACGGTACCGTCGCTGACGGACTGCGCCTCCAGATCGGCGCGGTCCGGGCCATCACCCACTATCAGGACCTTAAAATCGTCGACCCCGGATTCAACGACCCGGCGTATGACGTTGACCAGGCGATCCGGTCGCTTGTACTCGGTTAGTCGGCCTACAAAAATGAGGTCGTACTCGCGATCATCGTAGCCCGCATAATTGTCAGGGACGACAACGCTGCCGGTTATCGTACGTATCGGCCCGGCGAACCTGTGTTCACGGAGGTGGTCCTCGGCCCGACTGCCCCGAACGATGATCTCATCGAATTGCCGCACAACGGCCAGGACACGCCGTTCGACAATGGCAGACGGCCTGCCGAGCGAACTCATGACGACGTTCTCTGCATGCCAGCCACCACCTTCGGTCTCGAGCTGGCCCCCGGTCATCTGGTAGCCCACCGTTGCATTGGTCGATCGGCCGACGATCAACCCGATAATCGCTGATGGGAAAATGTGATACCCCATAACGATATCGGGCCGCAGCCGAATCGCCGCGGCCAGGGCCCAGAAGAGCTTGGCCCCGGCTCGGCTCAGCAGCCGATTGGCCAGGCGCGGCGGATAGATGACCTGCAAACCGTCGATGTGGTCGATCGGCTCGTCGCAAACCAGGATAACGTTGCCGCCATTCGCCTCGACGACGGGCGGCACGTGCGCGTGGAACCAGTTCGGGTTATGGAACGTCCCGATCAGCATGACGCGCCCGGTGCCCTGCTTTTTACCCCGCCACAGGAACCGGACAAGGCGAGAATAGCCGGCCGCGACGGCGTACACCGTCGACAATACGACGACGGCCGCGAAGCGCCTTACGCCACGCATCGATTTACCAATAGGTTTCGATCGGGTTCTTGAGATTGGTTCCGTAGGCAGCCTTGCCAATATAGCTCAGGCAATCATCACTGCTTGCCGGCATCAGCGCACCGCAACGTGAATCCCTATACAGGCGTTCCAGCGGGAAGCGCCGTGCGAGCGTCGTCGCACCGCACATTCGAATCGCCATGGCCGTCATTTTCGGTCCGCCTTCACTGACGAGGTACTTCGCATGGTGAACGGCTGCGTTGGCTTCGTCGCTGCCGCGCGCGGTGTCAACGAGTCGTGCCGCATGGTACACGGCGAGTCGCGCCGACTGCAGGTCCGAGTACAGCTGGCCCGTCTGGTGCTGAACGACGGGGTCCTGTGACAACGGCGTCTCGCTGCCCGGCTTGTTCTTGTTCTGCATGTAGTCGATGAGGAAATCAAACGTCGCCGACATGATGCCGAGATAAACGCCAACGTAGCCACCGACGAGCCAATGCGGTTCGCGAGCGATCTTGTAGAGCGCCAGGCCTTCCGAGGCCAGGAACAGGCGGCTCTTCGGCACCAGCACGTCTTTGAACGTAACCGGGTTCGTCGACGTTGAACGCATCCCAAGAACGTCCCAGATATTCTTCATCGTGACACCGTCGGCGTCGCGGTCGACGATCAGGAAGGACACTGCCGGTGTCTTCGATTTCGACCGGGCCGCTTTAGCAGCGACAACGTAGTAGTCGGCATAGCCACCCATCGACACGAACGACTTCACGCCGTTGACAACGAAGCCGTCGTCGGTGCGCTCGTACTCCGTCTTCAGGTGGCTGACGTGTGCGCCAATGCCGGGTTCCGACGTGGCGGAGGCGAAGACCTTCTTGTTGTTGACGACCTCACCATACACCCAGGAGCGGAAGTCATTGGCTGCACTGGCGCGTTTGTCGTCGCCCTCAGCTTCCGGCACCTCGGCGATACTGCCCACCATGATGTTGTGCATGTTGTAAGACAACGCAGTCGCGGAGTCGCCCGTCGCAAGGACTTCCAGTGCCTTGGTATAGGTCAGGAAATCTGCACCCCAGCCGCCGTATTCCTTGGGAATCATGATGGCGAGCAGGTTGTTTTCCTTGAGCTTCTCGAAATTCTCTACCGGAAACTTGCTGTGGCGATCATAGTCATCGGCACGCCCGGCAAATTCCTCAGCCAGCTCATGGCACACTTTCATCAGCTCATCACGCTCAGCGGCATCCATTGATTCGCTGGGTGCGTGTCGTACTACTTTGGCTACGCTTGACATATCCGTCTCCGCTGTTGCGTCGTCTTAGGCGTTCTTTTCAATGAGTGCAGCAATGGCGTTGACTGACTCGAAGTTCTCGGGCATCAGGTCATCGTCATCAATCGTGATTTTGAACTGCTGCTCAATAAACGTAATGATTTGTTGCAGGCCCAGCGAGTCGATGATGCCTTCCTCGAGGAGTCCAAGGTCCGGATCGATCTTGGTATCACTCGAGTCGTGCATGATCTCGGTGGCAATAAACTCGCTAACTGCGTCGATAGCTTGGGTCATTCTCTTTTTCTCCGATGTGCGCGGCTTTTGTCAGCTCTCTGACTCTGCCTTGCCTAATAGTTTTTGTCTATCAATTTTGCCATTGCTGGTCTTGGGTAATACTTCCATCGCCACGAAGTGGTCCGGCACCATGTAGGGTGGAACAAATCGCTTGACGTTGTCTATAACCGTGTTCGGCACATCATCCGAAAATTCCGGCGACGCCACGAACGCCCACAGGCGGTTGCCAATCACGTCGTCAGGTACCGGGATAACCGCAGCCTCCTGGATCGACTGATCGCGATACAGGGCTGCTTCAATTTCGCCCAGCTCGATACGATAGCCGCGTGACTTGATCTGGTGGTCGGCCCTGCCCTGAAAAATTATGTCACCATTGCCATCGATCGTAACGAGGTCGCCGGTGCGGTATACGCGGTCGCGCAACCACGGCTGCTCCTTGTTATCGAAGAAGCGGCTGCGCGTCTTTTCCTCGTCACCCCAGTAGCCGATTGCGACACACGGGCCACGCGCCAGCAACTCGCCTGACACGTCGTTGTCGGTCACCCGGTTGCCATCCTTGTCGATGCGAAACAGGGCCGCGTTTCTCGTCGCCTTGCCTATCGGCACGGGCTTGTTGATCTGGTCGGCCGGGATATCAACGGTGTAGCTTGTAATCACGTTGGTTTCTGTCGGGCCATACCAGTTCTTGAAAATCGTATCGGGACAATGCGCCACCCATACCTTGAGATACTTCGCCGGGAAGACCTCTCCCGCGAAGAGCAGGACGCGCAGATGAGGGAACTCGCGTTCCTCGAAGGTCGGCTGCTTCGCCATCATCGAGAGGATAGACGGTACCGAGTACCACACCGAGATCTCGTTGTTGATCATCCAGTCGGTGAGGCGGCTCGGGAACGTCGACGCGCCATCCGGAACGGGATACAGCGTCGCACCCATCTTGTGCGTCGAGAACACGTCAAACACGGACAAATCAAAATACAACGGAGCGTGACCCGACACGCGGTCGTCCGGCGACAGGTCGGTTTCCTCAGCCGCCCAGCGGACAAAAGACATTGAGACCGCGTGACTGATCATGACGCCCTTGGGCGCACCGGTAGATCCGGACGTATACAGGATGTAGGCAAGATCGGTGTCGACACAGTGATCCGACACGGCCGGTTCGGCCGCATCGATCTCGGCCGCGGTAATGACATTGCGGCCGGCCGCCAGGGATTTATCATCGGAATCCACGAGCACGACATGCTCTACTGACTTGAACGACTCCGGATCCTTCTGCAAGGTCTTGGCGCCCTTTGCCGTACACACGAGAATCCTGATGTCGCAGTCATCGACGATATAGCCGAGGCGTTTGCCGGGCGCGCGGCGGTCCAGCGGCACGTAGGCACAGCCCGCCATCAGGATGCCGTAAAGGCCCGTGTAGCACTCAATATTCTTGTGGGCCAGCAAGCCGATACGATCGCCGTGACTGACGCCCAGGCTAGCCAGGACGGTCTCAACCCTGCCGGCACGATCCACGAGCTCCCGATAGGTAATCGAGGCTCCCTTTTCGGCGATCGCGACTTTATCCGGGCTGTTTGCCGCGGACGTGACGATCAATTCGTGAAGTAATGCTGGCATGTATCGCTTCGTATTTTGCTGACGAAAACCGGCAACGTCATCGCTAACGCCACCGGTGTGCTAAGTCTAGTTAATCAACTGGCTAGGAGATAGTAAATGCATCTCCGATTTTCATGAAGTGCCTGTTCGAATTATTCAACTGTGCGCTGCGTCACACTCGGTTGCGGCACTGGGTCACGGCGCCTCTTCCACGACTATCGACGTCCGGATTTCGGTGTCCCCATTGACCATAACGCGGAGAAACAGGGCGTGTCCCCGAGCCTTCCTGTGATAGCCGCTGCTGACCCAGCCCGTTTTGATGCCGTCGGCGGCCGCTACGATCTCGAAACACCCCTCGGGTGACCGCAGGCGCAGCCTGCCGCGGTCTCCGGTAATCACTATGTCGTCATCTTCCGCTGTGACTTCGTAACCGGGCGCTACGTGGAAACTCACACAAGCCTGGTGCTGTCCGGAACAGTGCAACTGGTCAAGAATAGAGACGTCCCCCGTCTCCTTGTGCAGCGTCAGCGAGCGTCGATGGACCACCGGATCCTCGAGCTTTGCGTAGCCGTCATGTTCACCACTGACAACGACCGACAGGTCGTCCTCCTGCCAGTCGACAAGCGTGGCATTGGCGCGGTGCCCCCACATGAACGCACCCTGCAGTTCGGACTGCGACTGGCCGTCGATTTCGACCGTGTTGTGCGCGAGCGTCGACCGGAAGTAATTGCGCCACTCCGGGTACGTGTAATAGTCGTACGTGCCCGGATCCACGAGGACTTCGTGGCCATGCAGCGCGAGCGAGAAACTCAGGCAATCCGCATGACCGTGGGCCGCGATGGCCCCGAAGCCCAGTTCGGCGCAGTCGAAAAAGACGCGCACGGGAGGCGCCGTGACCCCGCTGCGCAGGACGAAATAGCCCGAGCCACGGAACGGCTTGCTCGCCGCTGGCGTCGCAGCTTTCGCAGTAACCTGTTCGCCCGTTATCCACCAGGCCGACTCCGATGCGTCGCTAAGTGCAAGCGCGTCGTCCCCAAACAATGCGGCCCCCACACTAATCAATTCAGCCTGCTCGGTTGGCCGATTGCCAAGATCCAGCACATAGCCGTCGTCGGCATCGCCGAAGTGTGGCTGCTCCCCGGTATCGGCGCAGATTTCGGCCATGAACCGGTACATCTCGTGCAAGCGTTCTGTGTAGGCACCTGAGAGTGGCGTTCCGAAACGCTCGCACGCGAGCATGGACAAACCATAGAACTGCAGTACGAAGAACTGGTAGCCGAAGGCATGTTCCCGCGTGCATCCGTCAGGAAAACTCTGCGCGTAGAGTTCGTGTTCCATAATGCTCATCGCAGCAGCGCGCCACCGGCTGGCATTCGGGAAGTCCTTGAAGTAACAGCTCGCCACCAAGACACCGGCGACTTCACCAACCAGGTGATTGTTCGCGGAACTCCCCTGCGAATAGCGACGTTGTGTATCCCACATCGCCAGGTAGGCCGCCCGGAGTACGGCCTCCCATTCATGGTCTTCGAATACGTCGGCATCGCGGATCAGATCGATCGCCCACACCCAGTTGATCAGGCGGACACCAAGTTCCAGGCCGCTCTTCCAGTTCATGCCATAGCCGAATGGGTTCTGATCCAGCCAGTCCATGAGGATATCCACGATCTTGCGTGCGTAGCGCGTCTCCCCTGTTACCCGGTAAGCCCGAGCAAGCACAACCAGCTGGTGATGGCGATTGGGCTCCCAGACCAGCTTGCAGTCACCCGCGGCATCGAAAACGCGGTAGTCGACCAGGTGCGACAGTTTCATCTCAATGGCCTTGCCGGACGACCAGTCGCGTTGCCAGTCGACGGGGTCGCCAAGAAACTGTTCTTCGAGATCGAAATAGGACAATTTGTCTTCAAGGACATGGTCAGCGACGCGCAGCAGTTTTGTATCCCATTCGGGCCGCCGTGCGCCGGATGCGACCTCGCCGGCCGCGTCAATGGCGGGGGAGCACCTGAAACCCGGCGAAAACGCCTCCAGGGACAACGCGTCGCGGACCTTGAGTTTCGGCACAAGGCCGGCCGGAATGCGCACGAGATCGGCCTGTGCAGCCGCGAGCCCACGCACGCGCCACAATATTTCCCGCGGCCCCATGGAACGAAGCCGGTTTATGTACCAGTCAAGGCTCTGCATTCTCAGTTTTCAATTTCGTGACCGAGTGCATCCGACATCGGCCCGGCAATATCCCTGACGATAGCAAGATCATCCTCCGTGAGGTTCTCACGCCAGCGAAAATCCTCACTGATATTCAGTTTCTCACTCGTGAAGCGGATCTTGTTGCCGCCAATCGTATGCCCCTGGTCCGATGCACCGTCCTCATCGGCCTGTGAGCCAACGACATCGTGCGGCTCGAGCCCGAGAAACTCGAAGAGCTTGCGCATCGTGCTCTCCGGGTCACGACAGATGTCCTCGTAACGCACATGCAGGCAATCTGCCTCCGGTACCTGGCGTGCAAGGTGCCAAATACGGCGGTTTACCTTAACCCAGTCGTGCGACGCCCGGGTTACAGGCCCCTTGCGCGGCTCGCCCGGTTTGATCTTCTTGATCATCGACCAAATGTTGCCCCGCGCGTCGCGGGTGAGCAGGATGACCTTCACGGGAATCGTTGCATTCTGGTAGACATCGAGCATATCGAGTGGGTCTTTCGACGCATCGACGATTGCATCCACAGCATTGACGTCGGCAATCTCCGCAGCGAGCCTGCTGCGGTTTTCACCCCAGCGGCGTTGTGGTCTGTAAAAGCCGAGGACGGGCCGTAGCCACTGCGGCGCATAGTATTGTGCGTACCGCAACACTCTCCACAGGCGATTCCGGAACCAGACCCAGGGCGCGCGCACCGGCGCCTGGCTGCGATACTCCTCTTCCATGCCAATATCCGAAATACGCCATGAGAATGGATTCGCAAGAAAGTCCGTGCCAGTCGACCCTTCGACACGACGCAGCACATCGCCCCACATCGGGCAGTCCATCGGGCGCTCGCCGCAGCTACAGCGGCCCACCCACTTGGTCGTCTCGTCTCTCGCCACCTGGAGCGGCAAGTTCGCAAGTTCGCCAACCGCTACGACACGCGGGTGCCGTGCCAACAGCAGGGTCAACAGGGTCGAGCCGGAATGGCCGCGGCCGGCAATGTAGATGTACGTCGGTTTTTCCGTCATCGCAGTACTACTATGGGACATAAGCTCAAGACTCATTTTCTTGTTGGCGCAAAGCGGAGCATAGTGTGTCACGTTCCACCACATTCGCAACCGACCAGTTCTACCTTTCAATTGAGGAATTGATCACTGACAATCGGTGGTCAAATCGTCGACAATGGCACCACCGTGATTCGTTATAGCCTTCTCTTCATCGCCATGATTGTGGTTGCCGCCATGGCCAGCCGCAACTGGTACCGTGGGCTATGCTTCATGTTACCGCTGCTGGCCGTGCTCGAGCGCCCGGACATGCCACGCGAGATGCTCGGCATCGGCGGCGTCAACCCCTTCAACATCATGCTGGGCTTCGTTCTCGTCTGCTGGTTCGTACAGCGGCGTCGGGACGGCTCGCGCTGGCAGGCAGACCCCAAGATCTCGCGCCTGCTGGTGGTTTACATGCTGATCCTGGCCGTATCGACCTTTCGCGCATTCCTCGACCTCGGGTCACTGAACGGCGCCTATGCCTACATCGGCCGCAGTACGATCTCGTCGACTACATTTTTTATTGAAGCCGTGATCAATACCGGGAAATGGCTGATTCCCGGCATGCTGATCGCGGTAGGGGCCAATTCGAAGGAACGTGTACGCCTCGCGGTCGTTGGCATCCTGCTGACCGGCGCCCTTCTTTCGCTCCAGGTCATCGCGAAGATGATGCCGGCACTGATCGGCGGACAGGACCTGGCCGACCGCGCGCTGCGCGTACTCGACCGCGACCTCGGTTACCACCGCGTCGATCTCGCGGCTATCACCGCAAGTATGGCCTGGGCGTTTCTCGCAGCTGGCCCGGCATTCAATCGTGTCATAGCACCGGCCGTAACGATTGGCGGTTTCCTGCTCTGTACGCTGGCCATGGCAGCGACCGGCGGCCGCGCCGGCATGTTGAGCTGGATCATGTGTGCCCTGGCCCTCGGTTTCCTGAAATGGCGCAAGATCCTGATCCTGGTCCCCGTAGTGGCCATACTCGCCCTGGCCGTCGTGCCCGGACTTCGCGATCGCGTGTTCGAGGGATTTGGTGAAGACGACGCTTCAGCCGAACAGATGGAGCGTCGCGCATCTATGGGTGCCATCGACGAGAGCGGTCGTGACCGGTACGCCATTACCTCCGGGCGCGTCGTGGTATGGCCGATGGTGATCGAGCAGGCGAACAAGAGCCCGGCTGTCGGTTTCGGCCGTGAGGCCATGCAAAGAACCGGCATCGTCGCCCGCTTGCGAGATGAGCTAAACATTACCAGCTTCGGCCATCCACACAATGCTTATCTCCAGCTCTACATCGACACCGGCCTTGTCGGCATCGTCTTCGTGGGCTGGTTCTTCTGGCTGCTCGTGCGACGATCCCTGAAGGCCTTTGCGGACCCACCGGACAAAACAACCTTCATGGTCGCGACAATGTCCCTGTCGTTCCTGATCATCAATCTCACGGCAGCGCTCGGCTCGCAGTCTTTCTATCCAAAACAGGGCGCCACGCTCTTCTGGATTGTCATCGGCCTTTCGCTGTCACAACTCATGCGTCGCCAACCGGTCCCCGCGACCCCGGCGACGCCGCAACGCCAATTGATCCGCTAGCTGCGGCAACCTACAATTGCCGCTCCGCGGCAGAGTCAACGGATATGATCGCCCATAATCTTAAAGCAATATTTATTCACATCACCAAGACCGCTGGTAGCAGCATCGAGGTCGCGTTAAATGAAGTCGAACAGCGTGACGACGGTGCCATAGATCCGGCGACGGGCGATTTCGTCAAGGTCATTACGGGCGAGGAAAAGCACATGACTGCTCGTGCGGTGCAGGACTTCGTCAGTGACGAGGTCTGGAAGACGTATTACAAGTTTTCCGTCGTGCGCAATCCGTTCGATCGTTTTCATTCACTGTGGTGGAATGGCCGTTATGTCGGCAAGCGGCACAGCCTGACCTTTCCCGAATTCACGTCCTATGCGCTGCACAAGTCCTTGAAGGGTCGCCTGATGAACCTGCGCAAGGGCGAGTGGAAGGTGCATCAGCGCTTTCGTCCGCAAACCTGGTGGCTCCGCTCGCACAATGGCGAGATGGAGATGGACCAGGTATTGCGTTTCGAAGCGGTCGATGAAGGTTTTGCCCAGCTGGCTCGCCAGCTCAACCTGCCGTCAGAGCAGCTACCCAAAGTGCTGATGAAGAATCGACGTCCCGAGTCGCGTAGCTACTATGCTGAGGACTACGACGCCAATACTCGCGCTATCATCGCCGACTACTATCGCGACGACCTCGAGGCTTTCGGCTACGAATTCGAATAGGCCGCCCGGGCTCTTTCGTAGAGCGCCAGCGTAGCATCCACAACCGCATCCGGGTGATACGTGTTGCGGGCCTTGTGACGCGCCGCATCACTCATCTTGCGGTGCAGGTTATCGTCTCCCAGGATGCGGCTCAGACGATCGGCGATTCCCTCGATGCCGTTCGGTTTGATCAGGTAGCCATTTTCGCCTTCGTCGATCATCGTCGGCATGCCGCAGACATCCGACGCGACAACCGGCACACCTGCCGCCATGGCTTCGGCAATGACCATCGGCGCGTTTTCCTGCAGTGATGGCAGGATCAGGACTCTTGCCTGGGAAAGCTCTTGCCGCAAGACATCCTGCGATACTCTGCCCAGCAGTGATACACAGGACTGGGCGCCAAGTTCGTCTATCAGGGCTTCGACTTCCTGCAGGTATTCATCGTCAGAGAATTCGCCAGCTGCATGCAGTGATACGTCGCGCCCTTCCTCAGCCAGCCTTGCGACTGCTCGAATGGCAGCGCCGATGTTCTTGCGGCGGTTGATCCAGCCAGCGAACAGCACGCGACCATCGACCGGACTCGCCTTGATATCGAAAAACTGCGGGCTGATGGCATTCGGTATCGGCGTGATGTCCGAGTCGCACACGGTTTCCAGTGTTTCCGTCACGTACGGTGCGATAGAGACAAGGAATCGATGGCTGCCAATGCCTTTCTTCTCCGCGTACTTCCAGAGGGGCGAACGCAGACGCCACAGCCAGTTCTTTTCGGTTACGAGATTAAGGCTGTCGAATCCGTGCACGGTAAATATGGTGGGAATATCGGGATACGGCCCGCCGAAACCGTAAGTCTCCTGGAAATGGACGACATCCGGTGCAATCTCCCTGACGCACTGATCAATCTTCTTGCGACCCGGGCCACCGAATATGTCGAACATCATCGGCATCCGGCCGGCGGCCAGCCGATGGACAGTGGCCAGTGACGCCTCTTCCACAAGGTCTTCGTCGCGGTCTTTTTCGAGCGTAACGACGTGCAGCTCGATATTCTTTCGTGCTGACAATCCGCGCACGAGCCCCACGGTTGCGGACTCGACACCACCTCTTGGCTGATCCGGATCTGCCGGCCAGCGGCTAAACATCGCAATCTTCATTTTCTACTCTCAGGCACTTACACGTATCCCCAATCTGCGTCGAAACTTGTCGCGCAGCGAATCCGGCATGATGAAAAACCAATACAGTACGAGGACGCTTGTCCCGCCGACCGCGCACCAGATCGCGGCATCGATGGCCGTAACGTTCTTGTCCAGCACACGCGACGCAGCAACGATCCCGATCAACGGCAGGTTGCACAGCAGCGGACGCGCCACGGCGTCTTTAAAATAGTCGCCAAAGCTCACATCGAATCGCTTGCACGCCCCGGCAACCACTGAAATACCCGGGCCGGCCATCAAGCTGACACAGACCACGATGGCCGCGACGGTCGGCGTCCATCCGACATTGAATGCGACGGCAATACTGATAGCGAGGACAACACCGGAGTACATCAGCGATCTGAGCGCTACGCGGCCATGCGCATTGACGCCGACGAGAATCCGCATCGCAACGGCGTGCGCATACGGCAGCAGGAACGCAAGCCCAAGGATCGGCGCAAGCGCCAGAACCACATAGTCGTC
>SHLT01000020.1 GCA_004282875.1 Chromatiales bacterium
CTGTGGCCCAGCAGCATCTGCACGACCCGGAGGTCGGCACCGCGATTCAGGAGGTGCGTCGCAAACGCGTGCCGCAGGCTGTGCGGCGACATCTTCTGGCGCACACCGGCCTTTTCGGCGTAGCGCTTGATGATGTGCCAGAACGCCTGGCGGGTCATGCGATCGCCACGGCGCGTCGGGAAGAGGTAGTCGGTCTGGCGCTCGAGCAGGATCTCCATGCGCGGGCCGTTGATGAAATCCTTGAGCCAGCGCTGGGACTCGTCACCCAGCGGAATCAGGCGTTCACGATCGCCCTTGCCGACGATGCGCAATACGCCCTGGTTGAAGTTGATCTGCGACTGCTTGAGATTGATGAGTTCGGAGACCCTGAGACCGGTGGCGTACAGGAGTTCCAGCATAGCGCGATCGCGATGGCCCAGCGGCTCGTCCGTGTTTGGCGCATTCAGCAATGAATCGACTTCGTCCTCGGACAGCGATTTGGGCAGGGAACGTCCAATACGCGGCATTTCGATTTCTGCGGTCGGGTCCGTGTCACGCATTCCCTCGCGCATGATGTACCGGAAAAAACGGCGGAAGCTCGACAACTGGCGAGCCGTCGATCGCGGTTTGGCGCCTGACTCAACACGCTTCGCAATGAAATTCAGGAGGTCGGCTTTTTCGGCCTGCTCAATGGACTTGTGGCTCTCCGACAGGCCACGACCCAGCGTCATGAGATCTGCGCGGTAGGCACCGAGCGTGTTTTTCGACAGGCCACGCTCCATCCAGATGGCATCGAGAAAACGGTCGACAAGCTCTTCCGAGCGTTGCACGGTTTTCGAATCTGGCTTGCTTTGTTTGTTGCTACTGGCCATAAACGTCCATCTTCCTTAGTCGCACATTCCTTTGTGCGGTGAAATTCCCTATGCCAACCAGCGCGTGCTGCTGGTAGCATACCGGGTCACTTTCATCGCCAAGCGACGGATTTTGCAAGGTTTCTGAGTATGCTAAGGAAGCTCGGGGCTGGGCGTGACCGCTGTCACATATTAAGGAAGGCATTAACATAAAGTGAACTGGGTCACACGCACCAAGAAAGTCGCCTGGGGCCTTTTCGCATGGCTGTCTTTCGGCCTTGCCGTCCTGTTCTCGCTGGTCGTCGTCCTGCTGGTGCCGTCGGCCAGCCGGCGCCAGAAACTGGTGACCTGGGCGTCGAAAATGATCTTCGTATTGCCCAGGATCGATGTCCAGGTCCGCGGCATGGACAATCTGCCAACCGACAACTGTATTGTCGTTGCCAACCACGCCAGCTACCTGGACGGGCCGCTGCTCAAGGGTTTCCTGCCCTGGCGTTTCAATTTTGTGATCAAGGGCGAAATGCGGAATTTTGGTCCCGCACACTTCCTGCTGCGGCGTTCGGGCTCCAAATTCGTCGAGCGATCCGATATCCAGGGCAGCACCCGCGATGCGCGCCAGATCGTCAAGGCGGCGCTAGGCGGCGAGTCGCTCGGTTTCTTCCCCGAGGGCACGTTTCTGAAAGAGCCTGGCGTTGGACGCTTTCGGCCCGGGGCCTTTGTGGCCGCCGTCAAGGGCGAACTTCCCGTGGTGCCGATTTCGATCGGCGGATCACGCCATATGTTGCCGGCGGGCGCCTTCCTTCCCCGCCGCGGCCCGCTGACCATCGATATCCTCCCCGCGATCGCCCCCGGAGACGCCGAGTTCGAGTCCAGCCGCGCACTTGCCGAGACTGCGCGGCAACGCATTCTCAGCGTGCTTGACGAGCCGGATCTGCTCGAAGACAGCGCCGCTCCCAACGGCCCCGGGTAACGTATTTGTAGTATTGCGCGTCGGCCAGAATTGGCGGACAGTAGCCGCCCGATGGTCAATCCTCTCTAGCCGGAGCACCTATCTATGAGTTCGGACACAGTTGTCATCATCGCGGCAAAACGCACGCCGATAGGTGCGTTTCAGGGCGCCCTGAGTGGCGCGACCGCAACCCAGCTCGGCGCCGCCGTCATCGGCGATGCCATCGACGGAAGCGGTATCAATGCGGCCGACATTGATCGCGTAATCATGGGCTGCGTCCTGCCCGCCGGACTGGGCCAGGCACCGGCCCGCCAGGCAGCGCTTGGCGCAGGTGTGCCGGAGGGTGTGCCGTGCGTCACGGTCAACAAGATGTGCGGCTCCGGTATGGAAGCGATCACGCTCGCACATGACATGATCAAGGCCGGCAGCGCCGGTATCGTCGTCGCCGGCGGGCTCGAGTCCATGAGTAACGCGCCCTACCTGCTACCCAAGGCACGCAGCGGCTACCGCATGGGTCACCAGGAAGCGCTCGATCACATGTTCTACGACGGTCTTCAGGATCCGTTCGAGGGCAAGATGATGGGCCACTTTGCCCAGGTAACGGCTGACAAATACGGCTTCTCGCGCGAAGAAATGGATGCCTTTGCCACGGAATCGGCCAGGCGAGCGCAACGCGCTGTGGCCGACGGCACGTTTGCCGGCGAGATCGCGCCGGTCACGATCAAATCGCGCCGCGGCGACACGGTTGTCGACACCGACGAGACCCCGGGCACCGTGAGCGTAGACAAGATCCCGACCCTGCGCCCCGCATTCGCAAAAGACGGTACCGTAACGGCCGCCACGTCGTCGTCAATTTCTGATGGCGCAGCCGCCGTTATCATGATGACGGCCGCCGAGGCCGACAAACGCGGCCTGACCCCGATCGCGAAAATTGTGGGCCATTCGGCATTCGCCCATGAGCCCGCGTGGTTTACAACCGCACCGGTCTATGCACTGAAAAAGCTGCTCGAGGCCCAGGGCTGGACGCCCGACGACGTCGACCTGTTTGAGATCAATGAAGCGTTCGCCGTGGTGACGATGGCTGCGATGAAGGATGTCGGCATCAGCCACGACAAGGTCAACGTGAACGGCGGCGCCTGTGCGCTGGGCCACCCCATCGGGGCCACCGGCTGCCGCATTTCGGTCACGCTGCTGCACGAACTGGCCGCCCGTGGGCTTACCCGCGGTATCGCGACGCAGTGCATTGGTGGTGGCGAAGCCACTGCCGTCGCCTACGAGATTCTATAGGGAGATACACCTGTGAAACTGTCAGAAGCCAAAGCCGTTGTTACCGGCGGCGCATCAGGACTGGGTTTTGCAACGGCACAACGCATCATCGATGAGGGTGGGCAGGTTGTGCTTTTTGATATCAATGACGAGCTGGGCGCCGAAAGCGTGGCAGCGCTTGGGGATCGCGCGACCTACCTGAACACCGACGTGGCTGACGAAGCGTCCGTCAGGAAATCGGTCCGCGAGGCCGGAAAGACGATGGGTGGCATCACGCTCGCGGTGAATTGTGCGGGCATCGCCACGGCCGGACGCGCGCTGGGTCGTGAAGGGCCCTGGCCGACATCGAATTTCAATCGCGTTATTCAAATCAACCTCATTGGCTCCTTCAACGTCACCAAGGAAGCGGCGGCTGTCATGAATGAAAATGAGCCGACTGAAGATGGTGAGCGCGGGGTCGTTATCAGTACGGCCTCAATCGCCGCCTTTGAGGGCCAGATCGGACAAGCCGCCTACGCGGCGTCGAAGGGCGGTGTGCATGCGATGATGCTGCCACTGGCACGCGAGTTTGCTGGGTTCGGTATCCGCGTCAATACGGTCGCACCGGGCATCATGCTCACGCCGATGATGTCCGGCATGTCGGACGAGATCAAGGAATCGCTCGCCAGTCAGGTGCCGTTCCCGAAGCGGCTTGGCAGACCCGAAGAATTCGCCAGTACGGTCGCATACATCTACGAGACATCGTACGTGAACAGCGAGACCATCCGCGTCGACGGCGCCATCAGGATGCAGCCCAAATAAAACCCGCTACCCGCAATTCGGTACCGAATTAAGAGGGCCTGATTACATGTTCGCGTAATTGGGGCCGCCGGCGCCCTCGGGCACCGTCCAGACGATGTTCTGCTTCGGGTCCTTTATCTCGCAGGTCTTGCAGTGCACACAGTTTGCCGGGTTGATCTGGAATTTTTTCTCGCCGCCCTCGTCTACGATTTCGTAGACCCCCGCCGGACAGTAGCGCTGCGCGGGCTCGTCGAATTCGGGCAAGTTATAGGCGACCGGAATCGACTCATCCTTCAGCTTCAGGTGCGACGGCTGGTCTTCCTCATGATTGGTGTTCGAGAGGAATACCGAGGACAGCTTGTCGAACGTGAGGACACCATCAGGCTTCGGATAGTCGATGACCTTCGCCTCCGATGCCTTCTGCAGCGACTCGTGATCGGGATCCCGGTTACGCCACGTGAATGGCAGCTTGCCGAAAAAGATGTTCTGGTCGATGAATGCGAACACCGCGCCGAAGAACATCCCTAACTTGTGCAGTGCGGGGCCGAAATTGCGGCCACGGTGCAGCTCCTTGTAAACCCACGAGGCGTTGACGCTTTCTTCGTAGTCTGCGAGTTCCGATTGTCCCGGGTCCCCGCCCGCCAGCGCCGTGTGAATACTCTCCGCAGCGAGCATGCCGGTCTTGATGGCCGTATGCGCGCCCTTAATTTTCACACCATTGAGGAAGCCCGCACCGCAGCCCACAAGCATGCCGCCCGGGAAGGCCAATTTGGGCAATGACTGCAGGCCACCCTTGTTCACGGCCCGCGCACCATAGGCGACCCGCTTGCCGCCCTCCAGGTAACGCCGAATCTGCGGATGCGTCTTCCAGCGCTGGAATTCGTCGAAAGTCGACAAGTGCGGGTTGCGATAGTTGAGCGCGATAATCAGCCCGAGGTAAACCTTGTTGTTGGCCGCGTGATACAGGAACCCGCCGCCTTCGGTGTGATTATCCAGCGGCCAGCCGGTCGTGTGGACGACAAGGCCCTCCTCATGCCGCTCGGGCTCGATTTCCCAGACCTCCTTGATGCCGATGCCGTAATGTTGTGGATCGCAGTTTTCGCGCAACCCGAACTTCGTCATGAGTTCTTCGCTGAGGTTGCCGCGGACACCTTCCGCGAAAATCGTGTACTTGCCCAGCAGTTCGTAACCGGGTGTGTAGGAACTCTTCTTTTCGCCGTCCTTGCCAATGCCCATGTCGCTGGTTGCCACGCCGGTCACGCGCCCCTCGGCATCGTAGAGCAGTTCCGAGGCAGCAAAGCCCGGGAACACGTTGACGCCCATGGCTTCCGCCTGCTCGCCCAACCACTGGCACAGCTGGCCAAGGCTGATGATGTAGTTTCCGTGATTGTGCATGGGACGCGGCAGGAACAGCCCTGGAACCGGGACCGCGCCGGTTGCGCTGGTCAGGTAATGAATCCGATCGCCCGCACATTCCGTCGTGACCGGCGCGCCCTTCTCTTTCCAGTCGGGAATCAGTTCGTTGAGCCCAGTGGGTTCGAAAACGTTGCCCGACAGTATATGCGCACCAATTTCCGAGCCTTTTTCGACCACCACGACCGACAGGCTGTTGTCGAGTTGCAGCAAACGAATAGCCGCCGCCAGCCCAGCGGGCCCGCCACCTACGATAACGACGTCGAACTCCATCGACTCGCGTTCAAATTCTTCCGACATCTCGCCCGGCACTCCTCGTTTTTGTTGGCCGCATCATAGCAGCCATGTAATCTTGCCGTGCCGCAACAGAACTGCAAATACAGCGATGAGGGTATCTTGAATCTGCGCGAAGCCTACGAGGAGAGCCTGCACCGGGACGGGCATGTCGAAGACCCTGCCCAGCTCGAGCTTATCGCTCGCTTCGAAGAACTGCAGCAGCGGCTCGCGGAGCAGCAGCCTCGCCGAGGCGGCCTGCGTACGATGTTTTTTCGCAGTGAGCCGCGTGAGACGGTGCGGGGCCTGTATATCTGGGGTGGCGTAGGCCGCGGCAAGACGTTCCTGATGGACCTGTTCTTCGAGTGCCTGCCCATCGAACGGAAAAAACGAATCCATTTTCACCGCATGATGCACGACGTCCACCAGCGCATGAAGACCCTGAGTTTTGTCGAAGATCCTCTCGACAAGATCGCTACCGCTATTGCCCAGGAGACCCGGGTGCTGTGTTTTGACGAGTTCTTTGTCAGCGACATTGGCGACGCAATGATCCTGGGCAGGCTCCTCGAAGGGCTGTTCAAGCGCGGCGTCACGCTCGTCGCCACGTCCAATTCCCCGCCCGAAGAACTCTACAAGGATGGATTGCAGCGACAACGTTTTTTGCCGGCGATTCGCCTGCTCAATGAGCATACCGACGTCGTCAACCTGGACGGCGGGACCGACTATCGACTGCGCATCCTCCGGAAAGCCGGAACCTATCTGTCGCCGAACGATGCGTCCGCGGCCGCGAAACTCAACTTTTTCTTTGACGAATCCGCCTCTGCGCAAATTGAGCGCAATACCGACCTCGACATCAACGACCGTGCCATTCGGGCGCGGCGTTGCGCAAAAGGCGTCGTCTGGTTTCGGTTCGAGGACATCTGCGACGGGCCGCGCAGCCAGGCCGACTACATCGAAATCGCTCGCTGGTATCCGTCCGTCATAGTCTCGGGCGTCCCGCAGTTCGACGCCACGCGCGACGACCAGGCGCGGCGTTTCATCGCGCTCGTGGACGAATTCTATGACCGGCGTGTGAAATTGATTCTCTCCGCAGACGCTACCATCAACGAGTTGTACGCCGGCACCCGCCTGTCCTTCGAATTCAACCGCACTGCCAGCCGCCTGATCGAGATGCAATCCACCGAGTATCTCGCCCTGCCGCACCTCGCGTGATAAATTGTCGACACGATGAGCGAAGACCTGAAACTTGAAGACTTCATGCCGTACCGGCTTGCCGTGCTCTCCAACACGGTCAGCACCACGGTAGCGCGCGCCTATGACAAACGCTTCAGCGTGTCTATTCCGGAATGGCGCGTCATCGCGGTGCTCGGACGCTTTCCGGGATTGTCGGCTGTGGAGGTTGCGGAACGCACGCTGATGGACAAGGTCGCGGTCAGCCGCGCCGTCACGAAGCTGATCAAGAATGGCCATATCGATCGCGAATTCGCCGACGCGGACAAGCGCCGTTCCATCCTGAACCTGTCCGAAAACGGTAAAAAGCTACATGACGAAATCGCGGAGCTTGCGCTCGGCTTTGAACGCGACCTGCTGGAGGGTTTTTCGGAAGAGGAGCTCGAGCAGCTCAACCGCATCATGGAGCGGCTCCTGGCGCGCGCCCGGCTCATCGGAACGCCCTGATAGTACCCTCCCGGCCGCTGTAATCGTTGTCACGCGAATTGCGGCTTCTAACCATTGTATTCGGCCCGCCAATGTAGGCTAAAATCTCGCCTTTAGGGAGTCCCCTACCCACCAAGGCACTCGCAGTGACTACAAAAAACAATCGGCGCAGCGGGGATGCACGGCAGCAGATCATCGATGCCATTCTCGCGTCGCCCGTCACCTCTCGCTCACTCAAAAGACGCACTGACATAAAACGGTACCTTGCGCAGTATTTTGCCAACATACCGTTCGAAGACCTCGAAGGACGGTCCGAGCCCATCATGGCGCGGGTGGCGCTGGATCACCTCGATTTCGGTGCCGAGCGAAAGCCCGGCCAGGCGGTACTGCGGATCTTCAACGCGAACGAGAAGGAACACGGCTATACCTCGGCATTTACGTTTATCGAAATGGTCAACGACGACATGCCGTTCCTGGTCGACTCGGTCGCAGCGGCGATCAATCGTCATAAACTCGCCGTGCACATCACCGTGCACCCGATCATTTCTGTCAACCGTGACGAAAACGGCAAGCTGTTATCGGTCACCGATGCCAACAGTGACGACGGCGTTACGGAATCGTTTATTCGCTTCGCGATATCGCGCGAAACCGACCCGCAACAGCTCAAGCTGCTGCGCAAGGAAATTAAGAAGGTGCTATCTGACGTGCGTGTCACCGTGCGTGACTGGGGCGCCATGCGTCAGCGCATGCAGGAAACGCGGGATCTGCTCGAAAACGGGCCACGAGGCGTCGATCCGTTGTTACGGACCGAGAGCCAGGCCTTGCTCGAATGGATGGCAGACGAGCATTTCACGTTTCTCGGGTACCGTGAATACAGACTGCGCAAGCGCGGCAATCGCACTTTCCTGAACGCCGTCAAGGGCACCGGCCTTGGCGTACTCAGCCGCGATGACAGCGAACACAAGTCCATTGAGCTGACCGAGGAAATGCAGCGCCTGACGCGCTCGCGCGACTGGCTGATACTGACCAAGGCCAATTCGCGTTCAACGGTCCACCGCGCGGCGTTTCTCGACTACGTTGGCGTCAAGGTCTACGACGACAATGGCAACGCCGTCGGCGAGCGGCGTTTCATCGGGCTGCTGACGTCCATTGCATACAGTGAAAGTCCTACCAATATTCCATACCTGCGTCACAAGGTGCGCAAGATATTCGAACGTGCCGAAGTCGACGCCGCAGGGCATCGCGGCAAAGCACTGCTGCACATTATCGAAACCTATCCGCGCGAGGAGTTGTTCCAGAGCAGCGTTCAGGACCTGACACGCACGACTATTGGCATCCTCAACCTGCAGGATAGGCAGCGCGTAAAGCTGTTCCTGCGCCGCGATACCTTCCGCCGCTTTTTCTCCTGCCTGGTCTTTGTCCCGCGAGAAAAATACACCACCGCGATCAGGCGCAAGATCGAAGCACTTCTGACCGACGCGTTCGGTGGCATCTCGGTTGATTCGGCCGTACAGATTTCAGAGTCGGCGCTTGCTCGTGTCCATATCATCGTACGCACGCCCGACGGCAAGCGGCCGCATATCAGTATCAAGAAGATTGAGCAGAAACTCGCAGACCTCGTCGTCACCTGGTCGGACCGCTTGCGCGCACAGATGATCGAGACGTACGGCAGTGAAGAAGGCGAGCAGCTTTATCGTCGCTACGGCAATATCTTCCCGGCAGGTTTCCAGGAAGACACGCGTCCGGTCGAGGCCTGCTCGGACATCCGGGCCATTGATGACATGGTCCATGACGGCGTCGCTCGTAGTGTGGACCTGTACGCCGCCGACACGCTCAACGACGGCGACATGCGCTTCATCGTCTATAGCGTGGACAAGCCTATCGCACTGTCCGACGCGCTCCCAATCGTCGAGTACATGGGCTCGACCGTGTACACCGAGCACCCGTATGAGTGCACGCTGGAATCGGGTGAGTCGTTCTGGATCCAGGACTTTCACCTGCGGCACGAAAGCGGCACGGCGGTCGATGTCGAAGCCGTATCGGAGCGCTTTGAAGAATGCTTCATGGCCGTCCTGGCGGGCGAGGCCGAAAACGACGGGCTGAACCGCCTGGTGGTCGCCGCCGGGCTGACCTGGCGTGAGGTGACGCTGCTGCGTTGCTACGCCAAGCACATCCTGCAACTCGGCGTGCCGTTCTCACAGGCCTACATGGAAGACGTTCTGGTCGAGCATGCAGATCTGGCCCGGGCGCTCGTCGACCAGTTTGAAAGCCAGTTTGACCCGAGCGTTTCCAAGACCAAGCGCCGGCGCGACCGCAAGACCATCGCTACCCGGGTACGGCGCGGCTTGTCCAGGGCGCGCAACGTCGATGAAGATCGAATCCTGTCGGCCTTTGCCGGCGGCATTGCTGCGACGCTTCGCAGCAACTATTTCCTGACAGTCGACGGCAAGCCGAAGACCTTCATCTCCATCAAGCTGGATCCCGACCAGCTTCCGGAGGTGCCGCTACCCAAGCCGAAGTACGAAGTGTTCGTCTACTCGCCTGAAGTCGAAGGCGTCCACCTGCGCGGCGGCGATATCGCGCGTGGCGGCTTGCGCTGGTCGGATCGTCGGGAAGACTTCCGCACGGAAGTGTTGGGGTTGATGAAAGCGCAGGTAGTCAAGAACACGGTCATTGTCCCGACCGGCGCCAAGGGCGGGTTCTTCCCGAAACGGGCGCCGAGCGGGGACCGCGACGCCATCTTCAAGAACGGCGTGAAATGTTACAAGACATTCATTCGCGGCCTGCTGGACATCACCGACAACGTTATCGATGGCGATGTCGTTACACCGGAAGGCATCATTCGTCGCGACGGCGATGACCCCTACCTCGTCGTTGCTGCAGACAAGGGCACGGCAACGTTTTCAGATCTTGCGAACAGTCTTTCAGCCGAGTATGACTTCTGGCTCGATGATGCGTTTGCGTCCGGCGGTTCCGCTGGCTACGACCACAAGGTCATGGGCATCACTGCCCGCGGCGCATGGGAAGCCGTCAAACGTCACTTCCACGAGCAGGGACTCAACACACAGACGGACCCGTTCACAGTGGCCGGCATCGGCGATATGAGCGGCGACGTTTTCGGCAACGGCATGTTGCTGTCGAAGAAGATCAAGCTGCTTGCCGCGTTCAATCACCGCCGCATTTTTCTCGACCCGACGCCGGATATGGCGGCAAGCTACAAGGAACGTCGGCGCCTGTTCAGAAAAGCCGGTTCGACGTGGGACGACTACAACGAGAAACTCATCTCTAAAGGTGGCGGCGTGTTCTCCCGCCAGGCGAAGACGATTCGCCTGAGCGCGGAAGTGCGCAAGATGCTCGACATCGAGGAAACGGCAGTACAGCCCGATGAACTCATCAAGGCCATTCTGAAGATGCGTGTCGACCTATTGTGGAACGGCGGCATCGGCACCTATGTCAAAGCGAGTGGCGAGGGCCATTCCGATGTTGGAGACCGGAGCAATGACGCCCTGCGCGTCGACGCTGACGAACTTCGCTGCAAGGTCATCGGCGAAGGCGGCAATCTCGGGCTGACACAACGAGCGCGCGTCGAATTCGGCCTGAATGGCGGCCGTATCAACACCGACTTCATCGATAACTCGGGTGGTGTCGACAGTTCTGACCGGGAAGTCAACATCAAGATTCTGCTTAGTGCGGTCACCAAGCAGAAGGGCATGCCACGCGACAAGCGCGATGAACTGCTCGCGTCGATGACCGACGACGTGGCCAATCTCGTACTGCGTAACAACTACCTGCAGACGCAGGCCATCAGCATGAGCGAAATGCTGTCGGCGGATCGTCTTGACGAACTGGCGCGACTGATCACCGACCTTGAGCACACCGGCGAACTCGATCGCGACCTCGAATTCCTCCCGGACGACAATGAAATCGAGGAACGGCGCAATCGGAAGCAGGGACTGACGCGACCTGAACTCGCCGTGGTTCTGAGTTACGCGAAAATCGACCTGTACAACGGGCTGATCGATAGCGATGCGTCGCTCACCGACTTTCTCAAGATCGACCCGCAGCGCTATTTCCCGGATGTGCTGCGACGTCGCTATGCGGACCTGATTCCGGGCCACCGCCTGAGCCGACAGATACTCGCAACGCTCATCGCAAACGACATCGTCAATCGCATGGGGCCGGCGTTCGTGAAACGCACGCAGGCCGATACCGGCGCGAGCATCATCACTACGGCGCGCGCCTACGAGGTCGCACGCATCATTTGCCGCGCGAGGCCGCTCCTCAAGGAGATCGAGGCGCTCGATCACGTTATCTCTGCCGAGGCGCAGATGCTCATGATGTTCGATATCAGTCGCACATTGCGGCACGCGTGTTACTGGCTGATCGAACAACATGGCGAAGACCTCGACGTTGTGAAGACCGTCGCCAGGCTCAAGAGCGGCATGGCGAAGATCTATTCGAGATCGAGCAGCTACGTGTCGAAGGCCAGCCAGGCCCGCATCGAAAGGGCGCGGCAGAAGTGGATCGACATGGGCGTTCCGGAAAAACTCGCCGGCAAGATTGCCTTGCTGCTGCTCACACGAGCGGCCGTTGATATCGTTGACCTTGCCGCCGATCGCAAACGGGACGTTATCGAGTCGGCACGCCTTTACTCCGCCTTCAATGACGCGCTCGGTTTGCAGTGGCTGCACAATTCGGCCGAAGATTTGCGCGTGACGGGGCGGTGGCAGGCCATGGCCAGGAACAACTTGCGCGAAGACTTTTTCAGTCTGCGACGCGAGCTCGGCGACAAGTTGCTAACCAGACGCGGCACTCGGGATTCACGCGAGGTCGCGCGGCGCTGGCTGGCAAAACACGAAAGCGAAGTCACCAAGTTCAAGCTCACGATGGAAGAAATGAGACTACGTGGAAACATCGATTTTGCTACGCTGTCGGTCGCGGCGCAGGAATTGCGCAACCTGATTTCAATTTCTTGATACTGAACCGGAGCATACATGGCTGGCAAGCTTGTACTCTGCCGTCACGGCCAGAGTGACTGGAACCTGAAAAACCTGTTCACGGGATGGAAGGACGTGGACCTGACAGAGAAAGGCAATGACGAAGCCGTTGCGGCGGGCAAACTGCTGCAAGAACTCGGCTACGATTTCGACATTGCCTATACCTCGGTCCTGAAACGCGCCATTCGAACACTCTGGCATATTCTCGACCAGATGGATCTGATGTGGATCCCCGTGACGCGCGACTGGCGCCTGAATGAGCGCCACTACGGCGCGTTACAGGGCCTGAACAAGGCAGAGACCGCCGCCAAGTATGGCGACGAACAGGTGCATATCTGGCGCCGCAGCTACGATATTCCGCCGCCGCCGCTCGAAGACGACGATGATCGCCATCCAAAGTTCGATCCGCGCTATGCGGGCATCGACGGACTTCCCGGTGCGGAGTCTCTCAAACTGACGCTGGAGCGCGTGCTGCCCTGCTGGGAGGACGTGATCGTGCCGGACCTGAAGGCTGGAAAGAATGTCCTTATCGCCGCACATGGCAACAGCCTGCGAGCGCTGGTGAAGATGCTCGACGAAGTGTCCGACGAAGAAATCACCGGGTTCAATATCCCGACGGGCATTCCGCTCGCCTACGAGCTCGACGACGACCTCAAGCCGCTGTCGCGGGAATTCCTCGGCGATCCCGAAGCCGTCGCCAAGGCGGCGGCGGCCGTCGCGGCCCAGGGCAAGGCGAAGTGATCTACACGCTCGGCGACCGCGCTCCGATTCTCGAGGGCGCCGGGCATTTTATTGCGGACAATGCAACGATAATAGGCAGCGTCCGGCTCGGGGACCAGGCGAGCGTGTGGTTCAACTGCGTACTCCGCGGCGACAACGACTGGCTAACGATCGGCGCCCGTAGCAACATCCAGGACGGTTCCGTACTGCACACCGATGAGGGTATCGAGCTCGTCGTCGGCGCCGGCGTCACGGTGGGACACAAGGTCATGCTGCACGGCTGCTCGATCGGCGACAACTCATTGATCGGCATCGGCAGCAGCATTTTGAACGGTGCGAAGATTGGCCGCGACTGCCTCGTCGGCGCGCACGCGCTGGTTACCGAAAACAAAGTTTTCCCCGACAGGTCGCTGATCCTCGGAGCACCAGCCAAAGTGGTGCGCGAGCTTAGCGACGAAGAGGTCGCCCAAATCCGCTGGTCGGCCGACGTTTACGTCAGAAACGCCAGCCGATTCCTGTCAGACCTGGTGCCGGGGGTCTGAGCGTTTTGCGGCACGCCCTGGATCGACGACGCGTATCAGACCTTCCTGCGTCGTCGACGCGACCAGCTTGCCTTCCTGGGTGAAGAACTGCCCGCGTGCGTAGCCACGTGCGCCGGATGCGTTCGGGCTGTCCATCGCGTACAGCAACCACTCGTCCAGGCGAAATTCGCGATGAAACCAGAGTGCATGATCCAGGCTCGCCATGATGACTTTGCCCTGCGTAAACGGTAATGCATGCGGCAAAGTGGCTGTCGTCAGCAGCTCGAAATCCGAGACGTAGGCCATCAGATTCTGGTGCAGTGCCAGTCCGTCGGGCAGTTTATCGACCGCACGAACCCAGACATGTTTGTTGGGAGGCCGTTTTACCGGCTCGTCGAGATCCGACTGCTCGACGGGCCGAAACTCGAAGGGCCGCTGATCGGTCATGAAACGCCGCAGCTTGACCGGGATCTTATCGAGCACGTCGGCCGCCAGGTGCGTCAGGTCTTTCAGTCCGTCCGGCTCGGGCACATCGGGCATATCGGCCTGGTGCGACAGTCCATCCTGGCTCACCTGGAAGGATGCTGCCAGGTTCAGAATCGGCCGTCCGTGCTGGATCGCAACGACGCGTCGATTGGAGAAGCTGCCTCCGTCCCGGGAACGATCCACGTCATAGATGATCGGCGCGTTGATATCCCCGCGCCGCAGGAAGTAGCCATGCAGCGAGTGGGCGACCCTGCCCTCCACCGTATGTTGTGCGGCGGACAAGGCCTGTCCGAGCACCTGCCCGCCGAATACCTGCGGACTGCCGATATCGCGGCTTGCGCCGCGAAAAATATTTTCCTCGATGCGCTCGAGCTTGAGCAGAGTGATCAGGTCATCGAGTACCGGGTGCATTACTGGCCCAGGCGACCGCCATCCACCGCAACGCCTGTGCCACTCACGAACACGGCATCATCGCTCGCGAGGAACAGCGCGACTTTGGCCACGTCGACGGGCTCACCAAGACGCCGCGCAGCCGAGCTCTTGATGCAGTGATCGCGCAGCGCTTTATTCTTGCGAAACACTTCGCGACTCTCGGGGGTCATAACGGCACCCGGCTGAATGTAGTTCGCCGTGATGCCGAATTCGCCGGTCTCGGCGGCAAGCGCGCGCGTCAGGTTGGCCAGGTCGTGCTCAGCGCGGGTGCTTGCCTCATTGCCGTCCGCGGCAAAGAAGCTGCGCAGGAAGCCGAGGTTGATGATACGGCCGGCAGGACTGTTCTTGAGATACGGCAGCGCCGCCCGGCATGCGGCCATGACGAGCGTCGCACGCAACCTGAGCACGTTTTCGAGTTTTTCGTCCGCCGTCGACAGGGGGGCCTCCTGGCGCAACAGGAAATCGGTGACCAGGATATCAATGCCGCCGAGTTTCTCAGCAGCCTCGTCCACCAGCGCGCTCAGACGCTCGGGATCGTTCAGGTTGGAAATCATGCCCGTGATCCCCTTGACCGACGCGTAGTGCTGCACGACCCCGCTATTGCTCGTGTCAGCCGCGATCACGGACGCACCGTGCTTGATCAAGGTTCTTGAAATCGCCTCGCCTATGCCGTCGGCGGCATTCAGTACAAGCGCATTCAGCCCGTAAAGGCGCAGCGGATCACCCATGGAGATTCCTCAAAGTCGGGAGACTATTCTGGAAGCGCATAGTCCGCGAATTGCCGGCGCAATTCAATCTTCTTGATTTTGCCCGTCGCCGTATGCGGCAGCTCGTCAACGAAGGCCACGTCGTTGGGGATCCACCAGTCGGCGACCTTGCCCTTGAAGAAGTCGAGTAGCTCCTGTTTGCCGATGTCCTGCCCCTCGGCCGCGACGATCACGAGCAGCGGCCGCTCTGTCCACTTGGGATGCGCCACACCGATGACAGCGGCTTCGGCGACGGCGGGATGCCCCATCGCGGTATTCTCAAGTTCGATCGAGCTTATCCACTCGCCACCCGACTTGATGACGTCCTTGGTCCGGTCGGTAATCGCCATGTAGCCCTGCGGGTCGATAGTCGCGACGTCACCCGTATCGAACCAGCCGTCTTCGGTGTGCGTACCCGCCGCGCCTTCGAGCTTGTAATAGTCACTGCAAATCCAGGGGCCGCGCACCTGCAAAGCCCCGTAGGCAACGCCATCCCAGGGAAGCACCTGTCCTTCGTCGTCGACGATGCGCAGTTCACAACCGTAAATGCCACGGCCGGCCTTGGTTGCGAGGTCAAAGCGTTGGTCTTCGGTGAACGACTCCTGCCCGGCTTTTGGCGTGTTCGCCGTGCCCAGCGGACTCATCTCGGTCATGCCCCAGCCCTGGATCGTTTGCACATCATGCACCTTCCTGAACTGCTCGATCATGGCACGCGGCACCGCGGCGCCGCCGATCACGGTTCGTTCCAGTGACTGCAGAACCTGGCCGGACTGCTCGCAGTACTGCAACAAGGCCAGCCAGACTGTGGGCACGCCGAGCGCCAGGTTCACGTTTTCGGACTTGATCAACTCGTACAGCGCCTCGCCGTCTCCCATTTTGGGGCCCGGCATGACCAGCTTTGCGCCGGTCATGAACGTGGAATACGGAATACCCCAGGCATTGACGTGAAACAACGGCACGACGGGTAGCACGACGTCGCAACTCGACAGGTTCATGACGTCGGGCGCCACGGCGGCATACGCATGCAACACCGTCGAACGATGGTCGTAAAGCACTCCCTTCGGATCGCCGGTCGTGCCCGAGGTATAACAAAGCGCGGACGCCGTGCGTTCATCGAACTGCGGCCAGTCATAATCTGTCGACTCACCGGCAATCATCGTTTCATAGCAGACCGCGTTGGGGAGCGAGGTGTCGGGCATGTGCGCTGCGTCCGTCATTATGACGAATCCCTCGACATTGGGGATCTGCGGGAGCAGCTTTTCCAGGAGCGGCACGAACATGAGGTCCGTGCAGATATAGCGGTCTTCGGCGTGATTGATAATGAACACGAGCTGCTCGGGAAACAGCCGCGGATTGATAGTGTGGCAGACATAGCCTGCGCCGCTGACGCCGTAGTAAATCTCGAGATGACGGTAGTCGTTCCAGGCAATCGTGGCGATGCGGTCACCCCGCTCAAGGCCCAGTTTGTCGAGGGCCCCGGCCAGTTGCCGGGCTCTCGGAACCGCGTCACCGACCGTGTATCGGTGTCTCGGATTGTCCATCGTGACCGAGACTATTTCCCGGTCTCCATGGAAATTTGCCGCGTGTTCCGCGATCGATGAAATAAGCAGGGGGGTGTCCATCATCAAGCCGTGCATAAGCGGGTCCTTATTTCGTGTCCAATGGCTCGGATAACCATGTATTTTTCATAAGCTTATAGAACAATGCTGCGGGCGCAAACCATGCTATGCTTGGCCGCGATATTACGCTACATCCCAACAAGGGGGGAGACATGAAACCGATTGGTACCAGCATACTCAATCTGGGACGCGTTGTTGCACTACCTCTGGTCGGCCTGGTACTGGCCGCACCGGCAACGGCGCAGGACGAGGAATCCGGGTTCCTCGAAGAAATTACCGTGGTCGCGCAGAAGCGCGAACAGAACATCATGGACGTCCCGGTGGCCATCACGGCCGTGACCGGCGCGCAGATCGAAGCATCCGGCATCAAGGACATGATCGACCTGCAGCAAAACGTCCCGGGCCTCATCGTCGGCGGCAGCCAGACCACAACCACCACCAACTTCAGCATCCGCGGCATCGGCTCGACGTCGAACAACTTCGGCGTTGAATCATCGGTCGGCCTCTACGTCGACGGTGTTTATCGCTCGCGCCAAAGCTCGCTGATCAATGAACTCGTGGACGTCCAGGCCGTCGAGGTGCTGCGCGGGCCGCAAGGCACGCTGTTCGGCAAGAACACGGCATCGGGCGCTATCAACGTCCGCACGGTCGCGCCGAATACGGATGGCAATGATGCCTTTGTCGAGGTGACCGCGGGCGACTACGACCTCAGGCGAGTTGCGGCTGCTGGCAATATCGTGATGTCGGACAACCTCGCGTTTCGCGGCACCATTTTCTCGTCAAAACGTGACGGCTACGTGCAGGACGACAATGCCTTTGGCTTCATCTCCACGGCGCAGGGTCCCGTAGAAGATATCTACAACGACCGCGACCGCATTGGTATCAGGCTGCAGCTCGGCTATGACAACCAGGACGACTTCAATTTGCGCGTTATCGCCGATTACGCCGAGATCGATGAGGTCTGCTGTATTGGCACCACTCGCGTCGACAGCCTCTTCTCGCGCGGCGGTCTCGCCGCCGGCCAGGTCATCAACGGGCCGGATGCCATCCTCATGTCGCTGGGCCGGACGGTATACACGGACCAGATGTACCCGTTCCCGTTGCCGGCCAACGTTATCCAGGCGGACTGGAGTGATTACCGTACGTCGCTGAACTTCGCGCCAATTTCGCAAAACGAGGATCGCGGCATCTCGGTCGAGATGAACAAGGAGCTCGATAACGGCATGACGTTCACGTCGGTCTCCGCCTACCGTCAATTCGATACGTTCGACTCGATCGATGCCGACTTCACCGATACCTCGATCGCCGAACGCACCAATGACGCACAACAAAAGTCGTTCTCGCAGGAATTCAGGCTGGCCGGTGAATTCGGAGACAGCAGCAACTGGGTCGCGGGTGCCTACTATTTCGCACAGGACATCGAGAGCAACACGCGCACGATTGGCGGAACCGAACTGCAGATTTACGCAGACCTCGGCAATGCCGCACAAGGCTTGCCGACGCTTTCCGAAGTCACGAACGGTGTCACGGCCATTTCGCAGGGGCTCGCCCTCGCCGGCATTCCCTTCCCGGAAGGCGCACAGGGTTTCCCGGCAGGCGCCTTCGCTAACGACGACGTACTGCAGGAACATGACGGTTATGCGATCTTCGGCCAAGTCGACTGGGCCGTGAGCGATTCATTCGAATTGTCGCTGGGTGCTCGCTACACGGACGAGAACAAGGACATAGACGCCGTCTATACCCAGACCAACCCGGGCACGGCGGTGCCGGATTTGACGGCTATCGGCACAACGTTCTTCCTGTTCGAGCAGTGGGTCGCCGGGGGCCAGATGGGCCCGCCGCCCGACCTGACGCCGCTGCTCGCCGTTGCGCAGCCGAACGAAGGCTGGGCTGCCTGGACGCTTGCGCCGTTCTCGCCCCGCCCGAACGTCAGGGAGACGCTGTCGGACGACCAGGTCACGGGCACCATCAAGGGCACCTGGTTCCTCAACGACAGTTCCATGCTGTATGCGGCTTACTCGACCGGCTTCAAGTCAGGCGGCACGAACACTGACCGCATCTGGTTCTTCCTGCCGCAGTTGTTCAACGCCGAGACCTCCAAGTCAATGGAAATCGGGTTCAAGGGTGACCTCGGTGATCGCTTCCGCGTTGCCGCAGCGCTCTACCAGACGGACTTCGAGGACTTCCAGGCCAACTCCTTCACGGGAACGGGCTTCAACCTGCAGAACGCCGGTGACCTCGAGGTCAAGGGCGTCGAAATCGAATGGGTATGGCAACCCCTCGACAACACCACGGTCTCGGGCTACTTCGCGCACAACGAGGGCGAGTTCAACTCCTTCGAACTCGGCACTTGCTGGGACGCCAACCCGTTCCACACGCTGACGCCGGACCCGGGCTTTAACCCGACCACAGGGACTTGCAGCCGCGGTGGCGAAGCCATTCCCTACAACCCGGAAGATCGCTTCAACGTGGGCGTCACGCAGTCCTTCCCGATGGGCAACAACGACCTGGTCTTCCGCGCCGAGTACGCCTGGGCGTCTGAGCAGCTGACCGACGGTGACAACGATCCGCTGACAGAGCAGGAAGACTTCGGCATCCTGAATGTCCGCCTCGGCTACAACTTCGACAGCATCAATGCTTCGGTTACGCTGTGGGGCCGCAACGTCACGGACGAACGTTACTACGGCGGTTCGTACGATCCACCGTTGCTGGATACGGGTCGGACGAACTCTTACCCGTCCGAGCCGGCAACCTACGGTATTACGTTCCGCAAGAACTGGGACTAGTACTGGGAAACACCAAGGGCGGCAGGGACACCTGCCGCCCTTTTTTTTTGGTGAAACGGAGTACGCGATGCCTGACAACAAGCTCACGGTCGGACTGGCGCAGATTGCACCCGCCTGGCTGAACCGGGCCGCGACGCTCGACAAGGTCGTTGCATGGATTTCGGACGCCGCGCAGCAGGGCTGCAACCTGGTCGCGTTTGGCGAGGCGTTGGTGCCGGGCTACCCGTTTTGGGTTGAGCGGACTGAGGGTGCCGCTTTCGAATCGGACCTGCAGAAGTCCCTGTTCGCACACTACGTCAGCCAGGGCGTTTGTATTGAAGACGGGGATCTTGATCTCGTATGCGAGGCCGCGCGCAGCCATGGTATCGCGGTCTACCTCGGCATCATGGAGCGCGCCGCCAATCGTGGCGGCCACAGCCTTTACTGTTCGATGGTGTTCATCGACGCGGCGGGAAAGATTTGTTCCGTTCACCGCAAACTCATGCCGACGCACGAAGAACGGCTCGTCTGGGCCATCGGCGACGGCAATGGCCTGCGCACGCACAAGCTTGGACCGTTCACCGTGGGCGGCCTCAATTGCTGGGAAAACTGGCTACCGTTGCCGCGAGCGGCCCTGTACGCGCAGGGAGAGGACCTGCACGTTGCGATCTGGCCCGGCAACCGGCGCAATACCGAGGACATTACGCGCTTCATTGCGCGTGAGAGCCGCTCCTATGTCGTGTCGGTTTCCGGTCTGATGCGGCGCGAGGATATCGATCCCGCACTACCTCACTCAGACCTGCTCATCGAGACGGCCGACGACCTCATGGCCAATGGCGGCTCATGTGTCGCGGGTCCGGACGGCAACTGGCTGCTCGAGCCGGTGACAGGCGAAGAGGGGCTCAGCGTCGTCGAAATCGATCATGCGAGAGTCCTCGAGGAACGCCACAGCCTCGACGTTGTCGGCCACTATTCGAGACCCGACGTGACGCGCCTCGTCGTTAACCGCAAACGCCAGACAACCGCCGAATTTCTCGACGATCCCGTCGCAGACTAGGTCGCGACATAGACGAGGAAGCCGCCGAATGCGGCGGCGAACAGCGCCGAGACACGCAGCACCCCGTCGGCACGCGACAACCACCAGTCGACCAGGCGGTCGAGCCGCTCGCGGCCCATGACGAGCAAGCCCAGGGCCGCGGCGACCGCAATCACAGCCAGCACGCGCATAATGTGTGGATGCCGCAGTTCATCCGCTAGCCACCACAGCAGGCCACCCAGGGCCAGGCGAGTAATGACGGCGAAGGCGAAGCGGGTACGGCTGTCCATCACCCCGAACATCGACCGAAAGCGATCAGGCTGAACCAGCCCGATGAGCCCGAGTAAGACGATCAGGGCGCCAAGTACCGCAATTATCACGATTTTCTCCCTTTGGCGGCTGTGATCCCGCGTATTGCGGACTATAGTCTCTTATAGGCCACTCAACGAACACACCGCGGTCATATCTCGAAGCCGCACCCGCCCTACTGTAGCGCCATCCAAACTCAAACAACAAGGCGACGACATGAACAAGCTGTACGACAACATCCTGGAGACGATCGGCGCCACACCGGTCGTCAAGCTCAACAAGCTGGGGCCCAAAGACGTCAACGTCTACGTCAAGATCGAATCCTTCAACCCGGGTGGATCCGTCAAGGACCGGCTCGCGCTGTCCGTTATCGAGGCCGCTGAGAAAGACGGCTCGCTGCAACCCGGCCAGACCGTGATCGAGGCAACCTCGGGCAACACCGGCATCGGCCTTGCGGTGGTCTGCGCTCAGAAAGGCTACCCGCTCGTGGTGACTATGGCCGAGAGCTTCAGCGTCGAGCGCCGGCGCATGATGCGCTTCCTCGGCGCCAAGGTCGTACTGACGCCGGCAGCCCTGAAGGGAAGCGGCATGCTGGCCAAGGCGACCGAATTAGCCGAGCAGCACGGCTGGTTCCTGGTCCGGCAGTTCGAGAACGAGGCGAATGCAGATGCGCACTATCGCAGCACCGCGCCGGAGATTCTCGAGGCTTTTGGCGAGAAGAAACTCGACTACTGGGTCTCCGGGTTTGGCACGGGCGGCACGCTCAAGGGCGTAGCGCGCTACCTAAATGCCAATAGCCCCGGCACTAGGATCATTGTCTGCGAGCCTGACAACGCGCAAATCCTGGGCAGTGGCATACCCCAGGAACGCCTGGCAGACGGTACACCCAAAGAGAGTCATCCGCAGTTTCGTCCACATCTCATGCAGGGCTGGAGTCCCGACTTTATTCCCAAGTTGACCGAGGACGTCGTCGACGCAGAGTTGATCGACGGCATTATTCCCATTGATGGCAATGCGTCACTGCATCTCTCACGTGCCCTGGCGCGCGAAGAAGGCATCTTCGTCGGCATCTCGGCCGGCGCCACGCTGGCCGGCGCACTGGTCGTGGCGGAGAACGCCGAACCCGGGTCGAACATCCTGTGCATGTTGCCGGATACAGGCGAGCGCTACCTGAGCACGCCGTTGTTCGACGATATCTCGGTAGACATGAGTGCTGAAGAGCAGGACATCTCGCGATCCACACCCAACTATCGCTTTGACGCTCCACCGCCCCCTGTGGAAGATGAGACTGGCGAGGAAGCGCCGACGCAGGCACCCGCCGATGCCATCGAGTTTTTGCAACAGGCAACGCACGACGCCGACAACCCGGTCGTCCTGTTCGCGCTCGAATGGTGCGAGTTTTGCTGGTCCGTCCGCAAGATGTTCGCGCACTATGACATTCCCTACCGGGCCGTCGACCTGGATTCCGTTGCCTACCAGGACGACAACAAGGGCGGCAATATTCGCAAGGCGCTCGAAGCGGACACAGGCCTCAAGACAATCCCGCAGATCTATATTGGCGGCAAGCACGTTGGCGGTGCGACGGAACTATTCGACGCCGCCAATGACGGTGCGATGGCAGAACTGCTGGAAGCCAACAGCGTGGCATGGAATATGAGCGCGGACAAGGACCCGTATTCGTTCCTGCCCAAGTGGCTACATGCTCGCTAGTCGTCCGGGTCGCTGAAAAAGTACATGCCTAGTGTCTCGGCTACGCAGGCTGGTTTGCGCTCGCCCTCGACCTCGATACGGACTTCCGAGGTCAATAGCAGCGCGCCGGCCCTGCGCCGCGCCTGCAACACCGTTGCGCGACCACGTAACTTGGCGCCGACGGGAACGGGTGCGTAGAAGCGCACTTTGTTCAGGCCGAAGTTGATGGCGCGTTCAAGGTTGACGACTTCGACAAACTTACCGGTGAGCGCGGGAATCAGCGCCAGCGTCAGGTAGCCGTGCGCGATGGTTTTGCCATTGGGCATCTCCTTCGCAGCGCGCTCGGTATCCACATGGATCCACTGGTAGTCTGCCGTCGCTTCGGCAAACTGGTCAATACGATGCTGGTCGATGACGATCCAGTCGGACAAGCCGACTTCCTCGCCTACGAGCGCTTTCGCATCTTCAATGGATTTTATGGTTTGCAAACCCGTCCCCCGCGATGGGTATTACCTGATCTCTGCGCCCAGTGATACCTGATGCGCGCTCAATCCGCAATCCCGTGTGCGGCGCAGCGTTCGCAATTAACCCAGCCCGAATCGCCGCTCGCATAGTGCTCTTTCTTCCAGATCGGCAGACGCACCTTGATCTCGTCGATAATGTAGCGGCAGGCTTTGAACGCTTCGTCGCGATGCGGAGCCGCAACACCTATCCAGACCGCGCACTCCCCCAGCTCAAGCAGGCCAACGCGATGCACGCAACGCGCTTCGAGGTACGGAAAACGCTCCCTGGCTTCGGCCAGCACCTTCTCGCCTTCGCTGATCACGAGCGGTTCGTATGCTTCGTATTCGAGCCGGTGCACCTCGTGGCCTTCGTTTTCATTGCGCACCCAGCCTTCGAACGCACAATAACCGCCTGCCGCCGGATTGGTCAGCGACCGCTGCAGGGCCGTCGTATCGATGCGTGCGTCGCTAACCTCGATCATGTCAGCCACCCGCTACGGGCGGAAACAGAAGAACCGTATCGCCATCATTGACGGGCGTATCCCAGTCGGCCATGTGGTCGTTGATCGCCACCTTGCAATGACCGTTGGGCTCGGTCGATCCGTGTCGCGCGCGCGTTGCCTCGAAGACGTCGTGGGCCGTCTTTGCGTCCAGGCTCAAGGTCTCTTCGGCCACGCCTGCATGCTCGCGGAACATTGCAAAATAGCGCACGGTAATCGTCTTCACGGGGTCCCCTCGAGCACGCTATCCGTGAGATCGTGCGGCGTATTCACGTTGTCGAGCGAAGCCGGGTCGCTTTGCTCGAGCAGGTGCGTATCGGAACGGATCAGGATCTTTCGCGGGCAGTGAATACCCTCGTCGGCGAATTGCCGGATCAGCGCCAGGCTGCTCGCCGGGTAGAACGCACACAAGGGCTCGGGAAGCCCGTCGTGAGTGCTCGTGTAGGCCGTAAACGGATGCTGCGAGGAACGATTGTCGAGCAACTCGCGCAAGGTGGCGGCGCTGATATTGGGCAAGTCACAGGCTACGACCAGCCAATCAACCTCCGGATAGTCTTCCATGGCCGAAAGAATCCCGGCAAGGGGTCCCATATCATCGTAATGATCTACAACCTGGTCGAACTGGCGTCGCTCGGGCTCCTCTTTCTGGTCTTCGCGTGTGGATACGAACACGCGATCGACATGCTCCTCGAGCAGTGTCGCGATATGGGCGAGCTGCGACTGGCCGTCGCGCTCCAACAGCGCCTTGTCGCGCCCCATACGCTTGCTTTTGCCGCCGGACAGCACGAGTCCGAATACAGGCTTGCTAGTCATCGCGATGAAAGTCCTGTTTGCCGCCCGTCTTGGAAACCAGCCGGGTCTCGTGAATCACGATGTCATGCGACATTGCCTTGAGCATGTCGTAGACCGTCAGCGCTGCGACGCTCGCACCGGTCAGGGCTTCCATCTCGACGCCGGTCTTGTGGTGCACTTTGCAGTGGCAGTCGATCACGACGTCGTTGCCCTGCAACTCGACCGCTACCTTGCAGTTTTCCAGGCCCAATGGATGGCAGAACGGGATCAGCTCATGGGTTTTCTTGGCTGCCATGACGCCGGCGATAATTGCCGTTGCAAACACGGGCCCTTTCTTCGTCGCGATTTCCTCGCCCGATATGTGCGCGGTGATCGTTTCGGGCAGGCGCACGCGCGTCCGTGCATGGGCCGTGCGGCTGCCGGCCGCCTTCTCGCTGACATCGACCATGGTTGGTCGATTCTCCGCGTCGATGTGACTCAGCTTGCCCAACAGCTATCCTCCAATTCTGTACATCTCGACCTTGCGCAGGACATGCGCTTCGGCCAGTTCGGGTCGCCGTAACTCGCTGTAACGATCGGCGCGCTGCAACCATATCTGCGAAAGGATATCGGCGAGTTCCTCATCGTCGGCGTCATTGCGCAGCGATTCGCGCAAATCCGTTCCCTGGTTGGCGAACAGGCAAGTATAAAGCATGCCGTCCGCCGACAGCCGCGCACGGCTGCAATCACCGCAAAACGGCTCCGTCACTGACGAGATGAAGCCGATTTCGCCGGCCCCATCGACGTACTCGTAACGCCGGGCCACCTCACCCGGATAGTTCTGGTCGATACGCCGCAAGGGCCAGCGCTCGCGCACCTGTTCCAGCAACTGCCGGGACGGGACCACCTGGTCGAGCCGCCAGCCGTTGCGATTGCCCACGTCCATGAATTCGATCAGCCGCACAATATGCCCGGTGCCGCGAAAATGCTCGAGCAGCTCGAGCACCGTGTGATCATTAACGCCGCGCTGCACGACAACGTTGATCTTGATCGGCGACAGGCCGGCACGCTGCGCCGCTGCCACACCGTCGAGAACCTGCGAAAGATCTCCGCGGCCACCGCTCATACGCCGGAACACGTCCTCGTCGAGACTGTCGAGACTGATTGTCACTCGATGCAAACCGGCATCAGCCAGCTTCCGCGCCATCGGTGCCAGCAACATAGCGTTCGTCGTCAATGCCAGGTCATCAATGCCCGGTATCGCGGCCAGGCCCGCCACGAGGTCCGGAATCCTCTTGTCCAGCAGGGGCTCGCCGCCGGTCAGCCGCAGCTTGCTGACGCCAAGCCGGGCCGCGACCTGCGCAATGCGCAGAATTTCCTCGTAGCTCAGGCGCTGCTGCCTGTTCAGGAATTCGTAGTCGGCGTGAAATTCGTCTTCCGGCATACAGTAGGGGCAGCGGAAATTGCACTGATCGAGGACGGATATTCGCAGGTCATGCAAGGGCCGGCGCAGGGCGTCACGCACAACGGCAGTATTTGCCGCCGGCCGATCTTCAGGGTTCAGGTCCGAGCTCATGGACGCATTCTGCCGTAAACGCTCCCTGATACAAACAGCAACAGACGACATCGTCCGTCTTTGGTAGGCTACGGCGCTCGCCTAGCAGGGATTAGACCGTATGCACGTCACGTTCAGCGAGGAAGAACTCGCATTCCAGGAAGAGGTCCGCGCATTTTTCCGCGACGAGTTACCTGACGATATTCGGGAGGCCACGGACACGGGAGCGGAACTCGACCCCGAGATGCAGATCCGCTGGCAAAAGATCCTGTTCAACAAGGGTTGGGCGGGCGTGAACTGGCCCGTCGAGTACGGCGGTACGGACTGGAGCCCGGTGCAAAAGTACATCTTCGCGCGCGAGGAAGGATTTGCCAACGCACCCTTCGTCATTCCCTTTGGTCTGCGCATGGTCGGGCCCGTCATCTACACCTTCGGCAGTGGCGAGCAGAAACAACGCTTCCTGCCCGACATTCTCGCGAGCAACGTCTGGTGGTGCCAGGGGTATTCGGAACCGGGGGCCGGCTCAGACCTCGCGTCGCTCAAGACGCGTGCCGATCTCGCCGGCGACCACTACATCGTAAATGGCACGAAAACGTGGACCACACTCGGTCAGCACGCCGACTGGATCTTCTGCCTTGTCAGGACCAGCAGCGATGTCGCACGTCGCCAGGAGGGCATCAGCTTCCTGCTGATCGACATGAAGGCCCCGGGCGTTTCCGTCAAGCCGATCATCCTGCTCGACGGCACGCATGAAGTGAATGAGATTCACTTCGACAACGTCGAGGTTCCCGTCGAAAACCTCGTCGGCGACGAAGGCAAGGGCTGGACTTACGGCAAGGTTCTGCTCCAGCACGAGCGCACGAATTCGGCCAATACGTTCAGGTCTGAATACCGGCTGCGCCGGCTTCGGGAACAGGCCGCCCGCGAGGTTCGCGGCGCCGCGCCGCTCGCGGACGACAAGAATTTCATGCGCAGGCTGGCCGCCGTGGAGGTTGACCTGAAAGCGCTCGAATATATTGAGTTGCGCACGCTGGCGGCCGTGACATCGGGTAAGGCCCCGGGACCGGAGTCGTCCTTTCTCAAGATCAAGGGCACGGAGATTCACCAGGCCATTGATACGCTGTATATGGAGGCCGCTGGCTATTACGCCCTGCCCTTCAACCCGGGCCCCGGTGTCGGTGAGGGTAGCGAGACGCAGAGTGCGCTGGCGTATTTCAATTTCCGCAAGGCCACGATCTACGCCGGCTCAAACGAGATTCAGAAAAACATCATCGCCAAGCACGTGCTTGGACTGTAGGTTTAGCCATGGACTTTTCGCTGAATGAAATACAGACGATGCTCGCCGACAGCGTTGGCAAATTCATCGACAACGAATACGACTTCGATACGCGGCAATCTTATGCCGGTAGCGAAAAAGGCTACAGCGACGCCGTGTGGTCCATGTTTGCCGAACTCGGCTGGACTGCCGTGCCGTTCGCGGAAGAAGACGGCGGCTTCGGTGGTGGACCGGCCGACACGATGGTCCTGATGCAAAGCCTGGCGCGCGGCCTGGTAGTCGAGCCCTATCTTGCAAACATCATCCTCGCAGGTGGCATTCTCAAGCGAACCGCCAGCGCGACACAGAAAGACGAGTGGCTCCAGCCGATTCTTGCGGGTGAGTTACAGGCAACGCTGGCATTCCTTGAACCGCAGGCCCGTTATGACATCGCCAATGTCACTACAACCGCAACCCGGGATGGCGACGGGTGGGTCCTGAATGGCAAGAAAGGCCTCGTCCTCAATGGCGGGACCGCCGACCTGCTCATAGTGCCGGCCCGCACTGCGGGCGGTGTCGCTGATCACGATGGCATCACGTTGTTTGCCGTGGATGCGAACACCAAGGGCATCTCGCGCAACGCCTACGCCACGGTCGACGGCCTGCAGGCCGCGGAAGTTGAATTCGACAGCGTTCGGGCAGACGACGGGCGTGTTCTGGGTGAACCCGGCGCGGGATACCCGGCGCTTGATGCAACGATTGACGATGCAACACTGGCCGTCAGCGCCGAGGCTGTCGGCATCATGCAGGTCCTCACCGACAAGACGGTGGAGTATTCAAAAAACCGCAAACAGTTTGGCGTACCGATCGGCACATTCCAGGCATTGCAGCACCGCATGGTGGATATGCTCATGGCCTGCGAGGAGGCGCAGTCGCTCCTCGTCTGGTCCGTGATGACGCGCGCGTCCGATGGCGATGACAGCAAGCGGGCCGTGAGCTCGATCAAGTACCTCGTGGGCACCAAGGGCCGCCTGGTTGCTGAAGAAGCCGTACAGATTCACGGCGGTATGGGAGTGACCTGGGAGCTAGACGTTGCCCACTACTTCAAACGCCTGACGACCATCGGGCAGCTGTTCGGCAACGCCGACTGGCACCTGGACCAGCTGGCGGCAATGGCACCTGACACCTAGACTGGAAGCATGTTTCCACAGGCTATCGTCGAGTTTTTTGGCGCCAATCAAGAGCTACTCTGGTTCACCACGCTATTCGTGGACCTCGGCTGTACACTCGTTCTCTACCGCCTGTTCGGCAAGGCCGGCCTGCAGGTGGCAATAGCGGTTGCGATTATCCTCGCCAACCTGCAAGGGCCGAAGCTGACCATGATCTTTGGTCTGCAAACCAGCCTCGGCGTTATATTCTATTCGAGTATTTTCTTCGCGACCGACGTCCTGAGCGAGAACTACGGCAAGGCAGCGGCCAACAAGGCAGTACGCATGGGTTTCGCCGTCAGTGTCATTGTGCTCATCATGTTGAGCCTGGCCTTGCTTTATCTGCCCAGCAGCCAGCCCGGGACGGCCGAATATTCTGCGTCGATTCACAATGCATTCGCGACGATCGTCAATTTCACGCCGCGCTTCATCTTCGGATCACTGCTTGCCTACTATGTCAGCCAGCATTTCGACGTCTGGGCATTTCACAAGATCAAGTCGCTCACGGGTGAGCGCTGGCTCTGGATACGCAATAACGGCTCGACCCTCGCCTCGCAGGTTGTCGATACGACGATCTACTCGCTGGTCGCCTGGTGGGGCATCGTCGACCTCAAGACAGCACTGGCTCTCGGCGCGGCGAAGTACCTGTTCAAGGTCGTGATTGCCGGTATCGATACGGTGTTCCTCTATTGGGCGCGCCGCAGTTTCCGGAGGCACGCAGTCCACGAAGCCGCCTGATAGACTGGGCGTATGCAAGCCTCGGGCGTCATCACGATTACCACCGACTTCGGCCACAAAGGGCCGTTCGCTGCCGTTATGAAGGGCGTCATACTAAGCCGTCTTCCCAATGCGAGGGTCATCGATCTCGCGCACGACATTCCGGCGCAGTGGCCCCCCGAGGCGGGCTTCTGGGTGAGCCGCTCCTACCCGTGGTTTCCCGCCGGCTCGGTGCACCTTGCGATTGTCGACCCCGGTGTTGGCACCGAACGCGATATCCTCGTCGCGGAATGCGACGGCCACGTATTCATGGCGCCCGACAACGGCCTGCTGGCTCAGCTTCTCGAGAACTGTGCCGAGCCGCGTGTCTACAAGCTCGCCATGGAGAAACTCGAGCCGCTGAAGCTGCCGGTACCCAGCGCGACCTTTCACGGACGCGACATCTTCGCCCCCGTCGCCGCGGAACTCGCCGCGGGCCGTGTGTCAGTCAGCGACATCGCCACGCCGACCAGCGAGTGGACGCCGGGGTGGATCGACGAACCGGAGGCGGCCGCAGGAAGAGTCGCGGGCGTAATCGTGACGATCGACACCTTCGGCAACCTGATCAGCAATATCGATGCAACGCTGGTCGAGCGGTTTAGCGAGCCCGTAGCCGATATTGCCGGCCACCAGATCGCCATGCAGACGACCTACGGGCGTGCGCAGCCAGGCGACTACCTCGCGCTCATCAATTCATTTGGCGTAATCGAGATCGCCCGCGCCGAGGGCAGCGCAGCTGACGGGCTCGGGTCGGCGCGCGGCGCGCCCCTCGTCGTCCGCGACGGTTACCAAACCTGACTACTGTCCCTGCAGGGCCTGCTTTTCGAGCTTGGCCCAGGAATCGCGAAGCGTAACGATACGATTGAACACGGGCGCCTCAGCGCTTGAGTCCTGTGGGTCCACACGAAAATAGCCAAGGCGTTCAAACTGCACCGCTCCTTCCGCCTCGGCCAGGGATGGTTCCAGCTTTGCGGCGACAATCTCGAGCGACTTCTCATTCAGCACGCTGTGAAAATCGTCGGCAGCGTTGGGATTGGCGTCGTTGAACAGGCGATCGTAGAGCCGCACCGACGCGTCAAGCGCGTGCTGGCAGGACACCCAGTGAATCGTCCCCTTGACCTTGCGATCCGAGGTTCCCGTGCCGCTGCGCGTGTCGGGGTCATAGCTGCAACGCAGCTCGACGACCTCACCTGCATCGTTCTTGATCACTTCGTCGCAGCGGATGATGTAGCCGAAGCGCAGCCGGACTTCACCGCCCGGCTTGAGGCGGAAAAACTTACGCGGCGCCTCCTCCATGAAGTCGTCCTGCTCGATCCAGAGTTCACGCGAGAACGGCATTTCACGCGTTCCAAAATTGGGATTGCCCGGGTGATTCATCGCCTCCATGAATTCGACCTGGTCTTGCGGATAGTTCGTCAACACCACCTTGAGCGGACGTAGCACGGCCATGCGGCGCGGGGCTGTATCGCCCAGCGTATCGCGCACACAGGTCTCAAGTGCGCCCATCTCGATGAGCTTGTCCTTCTTGGTCACACCCGCGCGCCTCACGAATTCGCGCAGCGCCCCGGGCGGATAACCGCGGCGCCGCATCCCGGCAATCGTCGGCATGCGTGGATCATCCCAGCCGGACACGATGCCCTCTTCGACGAGCGCGTTCAGTTTGCGCTTGCTCGTAATGGCGTACGCGACGTTCAGACGCGAGAACTCGATCTGCCGCGGCCGGTGCTCAGGCTGCAGCTGGTCCAGGAACCAGTCGTACAAAGGCCGGTGATCTTCAAACTCGAGCGTACAGAGCGAATGAGTGATCCCCTCAAAGGCATCAGACAGGCCATGCGCGAAGTCGTACATGGGATAGATGCACCACTCGTCGCCCGCGTTCTGGTGGGGGATATGGCGGATCCGGTAGATGGCCGGGTCGCGCAAGTTCATGTTCGGCGACGCCATATCGATCCGCGCCCGCAACACGTGCTCGCCGTCCGCAAACTCCCCGGCGCGCATGCGGCGGAACAGGTCGAGGTTTTCCTCGACGCTGCGGTTCCGGTAAGGGCTGTTTGTTCCGGGCTCGGTCAGCGTGCCACGATGTTCGCGAATCTCCTCCGCGCTCAGGCTGTCCACGTAGGCCGCGCCCTTTTCGATCAGCGTGACCGCAGACTCGTAGAGCCTGTCGAAATAATCGGACGCATGGGTCAGCCGGTCGTCCCAGTCAAAGCCGAGCCAGCGCACGTTCTCCTTGATCGCCTCGACGTACTCTGGACTCTCCTTGCCGGGATTCGTGTCGTCGAGTCGCAGATAGGTCCGCCCGCCGGTTTCAGCGGCAACGCCGAAATTGAGACAGATCGACATGACGTGTCCGACATGCAGATAGCCGTTGGGCTCGGGCGGAAAACGGGTCACGATTTCCGCATGCTTGCCTGACCCGAGGTCGTCATAAATGATCTTGCGGATGAAATCCCGCGGTTCGCTGTCGTTCATGGGCCCGGATTGTACGCGATCCAGCGCGAAGGGGTACTGTTCGCGCGGGGTTCCGCGTACAATTGCGCGCTTCTCGATACAGCGACATGAAGTCCCGGAAATGCCGACAATCTCCTTGCCTGACGGCTCCGACCGTCAATTCGACAACGCCACCAGTGGCGCCGAAATCGCAGCCAGTATTGGCGAAGGCCTCGCCCGTGCCGCCGTTGCGGTTCGCGTCAACGGGGACCTCTGGGACCTCACGCGCCAGATCGATGCAGACGTGTCCGTCGAAATCGTTACGCGCGACTCCGACGATGGTATCGAACTGCTCCGGCACGATGCCGCCCACGTACTCGCCGAAGCGGTCAAGGAATTGTGGCCCGAGACGCAGGTAACAATCGGGCCGGCCATCGAAAACGGTTTCTACTACGACTTCTCTCGTGAAGAGCCCTTTACCGAGGCCGACCTCGAGACCATCGAAAAGCGCATGAAAGATATCGTCGATCGCGATGAGAGTATCGAGCGCGAGGTGTGGGAGCGTGACAAGGCGGCCGCCTTCTTCCGGAGCATTGGCGAGGAGTACAAGGCGGAGATCATCGAAAGCATTCCGTCGGAGGAAGACCTGACGCTTTACCGCCAGGGGGAGTTCATCGACCTCTGTCGTGGCCCCCACCTGCCGTCGACCGGCAAGCTGGGCAAGGCCTTCAAGCTGACCCATGTATCGGGCGCCTACTGGCGTGGCGACTCGAACAACGAAATGTTGCAGCGCATTTACGGCACGGCCTGGTCGAACGACAAGGCGCTGCGCAAATACCTGCACATGCTTGAAGAGGCCGAGAAGCGGGATCACCGTCGCCTGGGGCGCGTCATGGATCTCTTCCATTTCCAGGAAGAAGCACCGGGCGCCGTATTCTGGCACCCGAACGGCTGGGCCGTGTTCCAGTCGCTCATCGGGTACATGCGGCAAAAGCAAAACGAAGCCGGTTACCGGGAGATCAATACTCCTGAAATCATGGCGAAAGCGCTGTGGGAAAAGTCAGGCCACAACGCGGCCTTCGGCGACAACATGTTCACTTCGGAGACGGTCGACGGTCGCGTTTACGCCGTTAAGCCGATGAATTGCCCGGGTCACGTGCAAGTCTTCAAGCAAGGCATCACGAGCTACCGCGACCTGCCGGTGCGTCTTGCCGAGTTCGGCAAGTGCCATCGTTACGAACCATCGGGTGCCCTGCACGGCATGATGCGCGTGCGTGCATTCACTCAGGACGATGCGCACATCTTCTGCACCCCTGAACAGATCACCGATGAGTCCATCGACGTCTGCAAGCTCATTCTCGAGATCTACCGCGGTTTCGGATTTGAAGACGTACGCATCAAGTTTGCTGACCGGCCTGAAGTCAGGGTGGGCGAAGATGCCATCTGGGACCAGGCTGAGCAGGCACTGCTCAAGGCACTCGAGGTCGGTGGTCTCGAGTACACACACAACCCGGGCGAGGGTGCCTTCTATGGTCCCAAGCTCGAGTTCGTTCTGCGGGATGCCATCGGCCGGGACTGGCAATGCGGCACGCTGCAGGTCGACCTGAACATGCCGGGCCGGCTCGGCGCCTCGTACATCGGTGAAGACGGCAACAAGCACGTACCTGTCATGTTGCACCGCGCGATATTCGGTTCGCTCGAGCGGTTCATGGGGATTCTCATCGAACACCATGCTGGCAACCTGCCGCTCTGGCTTGCACCGCGCCAGGTCGAGGTATTGACCATCACGTCTGATGCGGACGAGTATGCGACGGAGATCGTGACTGCACTGCGGGCCGCCGGCCTGCGTGCGGACTGCGATTTGCGCAACGAAAAGATCTCCTACAAGGTGCGCGAGCACAGCGTCGCCAAGGTCCCCGCATTGTTTGCCGTGGGTCAGCGTGAGCTGGAAAATCGTACCGTCGCCGTGCGCCGACTCGGCTCGAAAAAACAGCAGGTCATGCCACTCGATGACGCCATAGCGGAACTCAAGACCGAGGTCCAGAACCGCGCCTGATCCGGACGCGTCGCGTTTCACGGCAGCTCGCGGAGCCCAAACGTGACGCGACCTGCACTTTCACTGTGCGCCGTGTCACAGATTCAGAACTCCGTCGCTGTGTCGCGACAATTCTAAAGGGCCCTGTGGATATACTCGTTGAACGCAGGGACTGCGCAGGCAATTAGACATAAGGCACCGGAGGAAACGAAGTGGCGTTCGACCAATACAAGACACAGGTACTGCTTTTGCACAGCGAGCAAAGCACCCTGGACTCGCTGAGCTCCGGGTTCGGCGATCGTTACACGGTGCACTGCGCGACCAGCGGCAGTGAAGCCCTCAACACGCTCGTCGAAACGCCGATCAACGTCATCATTACTGCGCAGAACTTGCCGGGCATGAGCGGCCTGGAGGCTCTGCGCGAAGCCAAGAAACGGTCACCCGACACCGTCGGCATCCTGCTGGCCGGCAGCTCCAACGATGGCCTCGAGGCACTCGTAGGCGATGAGGAAGTATTCCAGGTGGTTCGCGGTAACGTAACCGGCGACTCATTGTTGAAGCTCGTCGACAACGCGACCCGCCAGATGCGCCTGATGGCCCTCGCGGAATCGGCGAACGATACGGCGGCTCATCCGGACGAGCCCGCAGAACATATCGTCATGGAAACATCGGAAAACGGTTCAACCATCATAAGCGGCGGCACGGGTCGCATGCCTGCGCTGAATCCCGAAAAAGTTTCCGCTGCGGACGCTGTTGGTTCGCGGTCGGTTGACGTGCTTGTCCTGACCAAGGACCAGGAATTTCTGACGACCATTATCGAGTCGTCACGCGGAATGCACGAGGTGCATTACGCAAATACGCTGGCCCAGGCCGAAGAGACCATTCGGCAGCACAAAGTCGGCGTTGCCGTTGTCGACGCCGCGATGGTCGGCGAGAAAGTCGAGCAGCTTACGCTCCATCTGCGCAAAGGCGCGCCACGCCTCGTCTCGATCGTCGCCGGACGCCGCGACGATGGCGAGATGCTCATGGACCTTATCAACCGGGGCAAGGTGTACCGCTTTCTGCTGAAGCCGGTCTCGCCGGGCCGCGCCAGGCTCGCTGTCGAAGCGTCGGTCAAACATCACCTCGAAGCACCCGATGCCGCATTCAAGATCAGCGGCTCCGCGGCTCCGGCCAAACCGCTGCGGAAAGCGGCGCCAAAGGCGCAGCCCAAACCGGCGGCCAAACCCGCGCCCAAGCCCGCTCCAAAGG
>SHLT01000021.1 GCA_004282875.1 Chromatiales bacterium
CGTTTGCCACATCGGGCGCATCGCCCTGCACGTGCTGATACATCACCGACATGTGGTCGCCCTCGGTATACGGCGGCTTGCCGCACAGCAGTTCGTACAGGATGACGCCAAGGCTGTAGATGTCGGCGCGCTGATCGACCTTCTTGCCGAGAATCTGCTCTGGCGCCATGTATTTCGGCGAGCCGATGACATAGCCGGTCTTGGTCAGCTGGGTATCGCCGCTGCTGGCGGCCGCCGCGACGCCAAAGTCCACGATCTTGAGCAGGCCATCGTTGTTGACCAGGATATTTGCCGGTTTCAGATCGCGGTGAATGACGCCCGCCTGGTGAGCCACGGTCATGCCCGTCGCCATGTCGCGCGAGTAACGCAGCGCTTTTTTCAGGTCCATCGGCTTGTTGTCGGGAATCTCGCCCGAGAGCGTGTGCGACGGGAAATACTCCATCGAGATGGCGTAGCAGCCCTGGAGGTGCAGGAAGTCGTAAATGCGAATGACGTTGCGGTGCGTGATCTTGCGTGAGTAGCGCAGCTCGTGCACGAAACGTTTCATCATCTCCTCGTCGGACGAGACATTCGGGTTCAAGAACTTGAGGATGAGCTGTTCATCGACGACTTCGTCTTCCATGAGCAACACAGTACCGAAGGCGCCTTTACCGATCTTCTCGATGTACTTGTAACGGCCGTCGATGACGTCGCCCGGCCTGAGCGTCGAAATATCGAGCATGGCCAGCGCCGGCGCGGGCGCGCCGGCTGCGGGCACGATGTCTCCATCCTCGTTTGCCTGCGCCACGGCGCTTTCTTCTTTGGCTTCCTGCAGCAGTTTTTCGAGGTCGTCGTTGTCGACGAGCATCGTCTTGGTATTCTCGGCGATCTTCTCGGCGCGAACATTCTGCTCCAGGACCGTTTCCGAAAACCTGGCGTCGAGGTCTTTGAGCGCTTTGTCCGCCGCGTTAATGATCGTCGCGTCTTCCGACTGCTTGATTTTCTTGAGGAGGACACGAACCGTCTCGGCCTGGCTGTCATTGGACAGGTGAGAGATTGCCTTGATGGCTTCCAGCTGGATCTCGCGTTCCGGACGCTTGAGCATCGGGAGAATCTGCGCGATGTGCTTGTGGCTACCGAGTTTGCCGAGCGCTCGCACGACCACGGTATCCGTCTTCGGGTCTTGCCCCAGCATGACCTCGAGTTTTGGCAACGCTTTGGTGCTGCCCATTTTCGAGAGTGCGTCAATCGCACGTTCCCGAACCCACCAGTCCGAATCATCGGTGGCCTTGATAAGGTGGTCTTCGGCGCGATTGCTCTTGGTGGCATTGAGGATCTCAATCGCGGTGCGGCGAATCTCTTCGTCTTCTTCGTTGATGAGGCTTACGACAGAATCGACGACCCTGGGGCCACCGATTTCCGCCAGCGCATCGCCGGCTCGCGAGCGAACCCACCAGTCGTCGTCCTTGATGGCGCCAAGCAGGTCCTTGACGGATTTTTCGTCACCTATCTCATTGAGTACTTCGACAGCGGCACGGCGCGCATACTCGGATTCGTCCTTCAGGGCCGTGACCAGGAATTGAACCGTGTCCGGGTGATTGGCCCGGATGAGGACATCCACGGCCTTGCTCTGCACATCGAGATCAGGATCCGTCAGGACCGCAGCCACTTTCTCGACATTGACCTTGTCGCCACGAGAGCCCAGCGCGCCAAGCGCGGCGCTGCGCACCATCTTGTTTGGATCCTTGAGCTGCATTTCCAGTGCATGCGTAATCTCGGTCTTGTCGAACTTCGAGAGCAGCTGCATTAGGTGAATCTTGATCACCGGATCCTTACCGCCCATACGCGCGATGAGGTCGGGCACCATGTCCGGCTTGAGCGTCTCCCGGATAATATTGAAGAGCGCTGCAGTTTCCTTCGGTTCCAGGTCGTAAGCGCGCTGCATCAGTTCGTGTACCGACAGGTCCTGTTTGTGGACCCGCAGGATTTCGATCAGCGCACCTTTCGAGACTTCGTCGTCGTCGAAGAACTCCAGCAGTCTGTTCGCGTTGTAGTCGGTGCTGCTGGACAGGGCCCAGGCGGTGCCTGATACCACGCGCTCGTTGCCGTCCGCGAGGCCTTCGCGATACATGTCGAGGTTCTTGTCATTGACCAGCGCGCCGAGAATATCGACCAGCACCATCGTGTGGGATTTGTCGGAGAGTGCGAGGGCATCGATGATCTTGGGCACGGCCCGGCTGCCGGCTTTCTTGAGCTTGTCGACCAGTTTTTGCGCGCTGGGCGACGCGGGATCGGGCTCTGCGATGAGCTGCGACAAGACCTGGTCGGAGCGGAGTGACGCAAGGAAACTCATCGCCGCATCCCTGCGCCGGCCGCCAATGCCAGTGATTTCGTGGTTATTGCCAAACTCTGTTTCGCTCATGCCCAAAGCAACGACGCGGCATTATGCCACATCGGACTACGCACATTGCCCGCCAATGCTGGCTTTCAGCCGATTCCGACCATTACAATGTGCCCCCGAATCACCGGCCGTGGCCGGATCATCCTGGGGAAATTTTACCTAATGCAGACGAGCGAAGTGTGACCGTGTCAACAGATTCAGAAGCCAACAAGTTCTTAAATTCCATCGAGTTATCGGTGGCCGGCCTGCCCATTGGCAAGATCGCGAAGCTGCGCGATGTTGTTGTTGCCGATGGGCTGCTCAACGCCAGAATCGAGTTCGGATTTCCCTGCGCATCTGCGCACGCGGCGATTCACCAGGAGATTAATTCCGCAATCCGCGCTGAAGCGAGCCTTGAGCCCGGCAAAATCGAGCTGACGACGCGCATCGCACGGCATGCCGTGCAGCGCAATCTCAAGCCCATCGACGGCGTAAAGAACATCATTGCCGTGGCGTCCGGTAAGGGCGGCGTCGGCAAATCCACCGTGTCGGCCAACCTGGCACTGGCGCTTGCGGCCGAAGGTGCGTCAGTCGGTGTGCTGGACGCGGATATCTACGGTCCGAGTCAGCCCCAGATGCTCGGCACCGTCGGCCAGGTGCCCGACAGCAAGGACGGCAAAACCATGATGCCGCTGCGCGCGCATGGTCTGCAGGTCATGTCGATGGGAGCGCTGATCGAGGCGGACCAGCCGATGGTCTGGCGCGGCCCGATGGTGACCTCGGCGCTAAGCCAACTGGCGACGCAGACGAATTGGGACAAGCTCGACTACCTGATCGTCGACATGCCGCCGGGCACCGGCGATATCCAGCTGACGCTGTCCCAGCAGATTCCCGTGGCAGGATCCGTGATCGTCACGACGCCGCAGAACATTGCGACATTGGACGCGCGCAAGGGACTGGCCATGTTCCGCAAGGTCGCAATCCCGGTGCTGGGCGTCATCGAAAATATGGCGACCCATATCTGCTCGAACTGTGGCCACGCAGACGACATTTTCGGCTCGGGCGGCGCGAGCAAGATCGTTGACGACTTCGACGTACCCCTCCTGGGTCGCCTGCCGCTGGATAGCCGGATTCGCGAGCAGACCGATTCGGGCAACCCGACCGTGGTTGCGGAGCCGGATTCAGGCATCGCCCAGGCGTATCGCGAGGCAGCCTGGCGGCTTGCGGCCGCGCTGGCTGCGGAGCGGGTCGATCACAGCGCAAAGTTCGGGAACATCGTCGTTGAGGAAAGCAAGTGAGCATCAAGTCCGATCTCTGGATTCGCCGCATGGCGGAGAATCACGGCATGATCGAACCGTTCGAGCCGGGGCAGGTCCGGGAAAAAGGGGGCGGGCGTATCGTGAGCTACGGCACCTCGAGCTATGGCTACGACGTGCGCTGCTCCGACGAATTCAAGATCTTCACGAATATCAACTCGGCCGTCGTCGATCCGAAATCCTTCGATGAGACCAGCTTCGTCGATGTGAAGAGCGACGTCTGCGTTATTCCGCCGAACTCCTTCGCGCTGGCTCGCACGGTCGAGTTCTTTCGCATTCCGCGCACGGTGCTGACCATCTGCCTCGGCAAGTCGACCTATGCTCGCTGCGGCATCATCGTGAACGTCACGCCGCTGGAGCCGGAATGGGAAGGGCATGTGACGCTCGAGTTCTCCAACACGACGCCGCTACCGGCGAAGATCTATGCCAACGAGGGCGTCGCGCAGATGCTTTTTCTCGAATCCGACGAGCCCTGTGAGACCTCGTACAAGGACCGCGGCGGCAAATACCAGGGCCAGACCGGGGTGACCCTGCCGAAGGCCTGAGCAGGAGAGCGTATACAAAAAAGCATTGTAAAACAGTAAGTTACGATAAATACTTTAAGTAACTTCTACTGTTTTGTCCGCGCGGCGAGTCTATTTGGCTATCAGAATCCGTATCTATCTCGCCGGTCAATCGTACGTCTTTAGCACCGGTTCCGCCGCCGACTTGCCATCGATAATCGCGTCGCCATCGCGGAACACGACGCGGCCCGATCCGACCAGCCCGGCGGCTGCAGGATAGATCCGGTGCTCGACGGCCTGGACTCTGGTCTGCAATTCGTCTGCCGACTCGCCGGGGTGAATGCGCAGGCGGCCGGCGAGAATGCGCGGCCCGCCATCGAGTTCCTCGGTCACGAAATGCACCGTACTGCCATGCCACTCATCGCCAGCATCGAGCGCGCGCTGATGCGTGTCGAGCCCCGGGTATTTCGGTAGCAGGGCCGGGTGAATATTAAGGATCTTGCCTTCGTAGTGTTCGACGAAGCCGGAACTCAGTATGCGCATAAAGCCCGCGAGGACGAGCAGTTCCGGTTCGAAGCGGTCCAGTTCGGCGATGACGGCCCGGTCGAATGCCTCGCGGCTCTCGAAGTCGCCATGCTCGATGCAGATGGTCGGAATGCCGGCTTTCGCAGCGCGCTGCAGGCCGTAGGCATCGGGCTTGTTGCTGAAGACGACGCAGAGGTCGAGATCGAGATTGCCGGCCGCAACGGCATCAATAAACGCCTGCAGGTTGGTGCCCGATCCGGAGATCAGGATCGCGGTTCGGCAGGCCATCAGACGTAGAGGACTTCCCGCTTGCCGGGGATTATCGTCCCGAGCTGCCAGGCCTGCTCACCCTGCTGGTTTAACAAGTCGATTGCGGCGGGTGCCTGCGCCGGGTTGACGACCACGACCATGCCGATACCGCAGTTGAACGTGCGGCGCATTTCAGCGGTGTCGATGTTGCCGTGTTCCTGCAGGAAATCGAACACGGGGCCCTGTTCCCACGACGTCGTATCGATGGCGACGCTGAGGTCACCGTGGAGCACGCGCGGGATATTTTCGGTGATACCACCCCCGGTGATATGTGCCAGCCCGTTCACCGTGATTTCCTGCATCAGCGCGAGCACTGATTTCACGTAGATGCGGGTCGGAGCCAGCAGGCGCTCGGCGGCGGGAATATTATCGATTTGCGCATCGCCGGCCCGATCCAGCACCTTGCGTATCAGCGAGTAGCCATTTGAGTGTGGGCCGCTGGAGCCAATGCCGATGACTATGTCACCTTCGGCGATCGCACTGCCGTCAATCATCTCGCGGCGCTCGACCGCCCCAACGGTGAATCCCGCGAGATCGTATTCGCCCGGTGCGTACATGTCCGGCATTTCAGCTGTTTCGCCGCCAACCAGAGCCGCGCCGGCCAGCAGACAGCCTTCGGCGATACCTGCGACCACGGCTGTTGCGACGTCATTGTCCAGTTTGCCGCAGGCGAAATAATCGAGGAAAAACAGGGGCTCAGCGCCCTGTACCAGAACATCATTCACGCACATGGCGACGAGATCGACGCCGATCGTGTCGTGCACGCCCAGGTGCTGCGCCAGCATCAGCTTGGTGCCTACACCGTCCGTGCCCGACACGAGCACGGGCTCGTCGTAACGGCCGGGCGGCAATGCGAACAGGCCGCCGAATCCGCCGATGCCGGCAAGGACTTCGGGACGCTGGGTGCGCTTCACGAGCGGTTTGATACGCTCAACGAGTTCGTTGCCCGCGTCGATGTCGACGCCGGCATCTTTGTACGTTAGTGGTTTATTGCTCATTTTGGAGTGGCATACTCTGCGAGGACGATATAATAGTGCTTAGGGCCAATTGGGGAAACCACCTGCGTGAAATCTAGTAGTTCCAATCCGGTCGGCTGGTGCCGGCAAGCCGTCATTTTGACGTTGCTCATGCTGTCTTTGCCAGTTGGCGCCGTCGACGTGCCGACGCTGTATACGACGGAAGTACCGTACGACCGTGAAGCAAGAGATGCTCGTGGAGATGCCTACGAAGCGGCGCTGAAAACCGTGTTGATGCGCGTATCGGGCTCCGAGTTGGCCAACTCACCCCAAGTCATTGCAGAACTTTTTCCGAATCCCGCATCGTATGTCATGCAATTTCGCTCCGGGGCCAACAACACGCTCTGGGTATCGTTCGATGGAGAAGCCATCGAGCAGACCCTGCGCAATGCCGGGCAAACGGTATGGGGCGCGGATCGCCCCCTGACGCTGGTCTGGCTTGCCGTGGACTGGGGGCAGGGCCAGCGCGAAATCGTCGGAGCGGATGATCCCGACCGGACCCGCTCCCAGTCCCGCTCGATTGATCGGAACCGTCTCGTGCGCGAGCGCGTCCTTGACGTCGCCGAACGACGCGGTCTGCCGCTCGTATTTCCGTTGCTGGATACGACGGACCTGCAGATGGTCACATTCACCGATATCTGGGGCGGCTTTGACGAGATGATTCTCAACGCATCCGAGCGCTATGCGGCCAGCTCGATCCTGATCGGCCGCATTCGACCGGCGTCCAGCCAGCGCAGCCGCTGGACGTATTATTTCGCCGGTTCTGAAACGCCCATGTCGGGTTCGCCCGAAGCCGTTGTCGGACAGGTCGCCGATCTGTTAGCGAGCGAGTTTGCCGTGGGTGGCGACATGCCGGTCGAAGCGGTGGCGCTCAATGTATCGGGTGTCGTGTCGCTGGATGCCTATGGCACGGTCCAGAAAATGCTGGATGACGTCAGCCTCATTGAGACCTACACGGTGACGGAAGTGTCAGGCGATCGCGTCAGCTATCAGGTTGACGTGCGCGGCGGTGCGGAGCGACTGGGTCGTGCGCTGCGCTTCAGCGGTCTCGTCGAGACAGCGAGGGAGGACCCGCTCTTTGAGTCCTCGGCGCTCGAGTTCTACTTCGACGATTGAGATCGACCACGATGTCATTGAGCTGGTTACCTAACGCAATCTCGCTGATGCGCATAGCGCTCATCGCGCCCATATTGATTCTCATGCTCCAGGGCGATTTCAGCTGGGCCCTCGCACTGTTTATATTGGCGGGCTTTTCCGACGGCCTTGACGGCTACCTGGCCGTGCGCTTTGGGTGGAGCACACGCCTTGGTGGCCTGCTGGATCCGGCCGCGGATAAGTTGCTCATCACGGGCATGTTCATCACGCTGGCTTACACCCAGCAGATACCCGTCTGGCTGGCGGCCGTGGTTATTCTGCGCGATGTCGTGATCGTTGCCGGCGCAATGGCCTACAACTTCATTGTCAGGCCCGTGCCTGGCGAACCGACGCGTATCAGCAAGCTCAATACGGCGTTGCAGATGCTGTTTGTCCTGTTCGTCCTGAGTCGCGCGGGGTTCAACTGGCCCGACAAGATTACGATCACGGTTCTGGGCGCCGCGGTCCTCGTCACGGTTGTAATCAGCGGCGTCGATTACGTATGGTCGTGGTCGCGTCGTGCCCGGACAGGTGAATGATATGCAGACAGACTTGAGGCTCAACTGGCTGATCGCCATCGCCCTGACAGGGTGGCTATTCTATTTGCTGGCACCGGTGCTGACGCCGTTTATCGCCTCGGCTTTGCTGGCCTATATGGGCGATCCGCTGGCGGACCGGCTGCAGAAACTGAAAATGCCGCGCACCCTGGCCGTGGTGACGGTATTTCTGATCACATTCATTGTTCTTGCGGCATTGATACTGCTGATCGGGCCGCTCGTAAGCACGCAGGTCAGCGCGCTTTTTGACGCACTGCCCGACATTGCGCAGCGGGTCGAGCAGGTCTGGCTGCCGACGATCCTGGGCTGGCTCAACATCGAGCAGGGCACCGACGTAGGCATCGGCCCGTTTCTTTCGAGGTACGGCGAGATATTCAGCAGCTGGAGTGGCAAGGTCCTGCTGTCTGTAACCAAGTCCGGCGGCGCGCTGGTCGCTGCCGTACTCAGTCTGTTCCTGATCCCGATCATCACCTTCTACCTTTTGCGTGACTGGGATTCGATTACGGCGCACATTGGGGCGCTGCTTCCCGAAAGCCAGCGAGAGACGATAGAGCAGCTCGCGCACGAATCCGACGAGGTCCTTGGCGGGTTTCTGCGTGGCCAGATTCTCGTGATGCTGGCACTGGCCGTGATCTATTCCCTGGGCCTGAGCCTCGTGGGCCTGAAGTTTGCGATCGCGATCGGTGTCGTGTCGGGGCTCGTGAGTTTCGTGCCGTATCTCGGGTTTGTCTTCGGCATCTCGCTGGCCGGCCTGACGGTTGCGCTCGAGCCGAATCCGCTGTGGCTGCTGGTTGGCGTCGTAGCGACGTTTTCGATCGCGCAGTTCATCGAAGGGTCGGTGCTCACGCCCAAGCTCGTTGGTGATCGAATCGGCCTGCACCCCGTCATTATTATTTTTGCGGTGTTGGCCGGCGGTCAGCTGTTCGGGTTCTTCGGCATCCTGCTGGCACTGCCCGCAGCCGCCGTGCTATCTGTGCTGGTGCGCTTCGCCTTCAATCGCTACCTCAAGGAACATCCCGAGGCACTGGAAGAAATCGAGCTCGAATGAGCCAGCTCGTCCTGCCACTGCGGCTTGCGGACCACGCTGTATTCGCGAGCTTTCTTGATGACGGCAATGAGACGCTGGTCGCCACGCTTGCAGGCCTTGCGGCCGGCGATACTGGGCAGGGTTGCTGGCTGTGGGGCGCGGTAGCGACAGGTAAGACGCATTTGCTGCAGGCCGTATGCGATCGAGCCGGCGATCGTGCGGTCTACCTGCCCCTTAAGATGCTGGCCGAGGCCGGTCCCGGCGTGCTCGAGGGCCTGGCGTCCCGGGAACTCGTCTGTATCGACGACGTGGGCACGGCGGCGGGGGACGAGGCCTGGGAGTTGGGACTGTTTACGCTGTTCAATGACCTGCAGGAGTCCGGTGGCCGGTTGATCATCGCCGCGGCGGCGCCGCCGCGTGAGTGCGGATTCCTGCTGCCTGACCTGGCAAGCCGCATGTCACGCCTTCCGGTATTCCAGGTGCGCGCCCTCGGTGAGCCGCAGCGCGTGTCCGCGTTGCAGCTGCGAGCGCAGCACAGGGGACTGGAACTGCCTGATGAGACCGCCGCCTACCTGATCAGGCGCAGCCGGCGTGATATGGCCAGTCTTTACGGTCTGCTCGACAAGCTGGATCTCGAAGCCTTGCGCGCGCAACGGCGGCTTACGATTCCATTCGTTCGGGACGTCCTGAAACAGGACTTCGGCAGCTAGCCTTCGAGCCGCTGCGCAATGTCAGCGACGCGTTTGCCAAGCGTCTGCGCGGTCTGTTTTTCGTCGGCTGACAGGGAGTCCGGTTTCCTGTTCCAGGTGACATGGGTCGCGCCATAGGGAGTGCCGCCGGTCGTGGTCGACGACAAACTTTCTTCGGTGTAAGGCACGCCGACGATCAGCATGCCATGGTGCAGCAATGGCACTGCCATACTCAGCAGCGACGTCTCCTGTCCGCCATGTAATGAACTCGACGACGCAAACAGACCGGCTGGCTTGCCGACGAGTGCACCTTTCAGCCAGCCTCCTACAGTGCTGTCCAGAAAGTACTTCAGCGGTGCCGCCATGTTGCCAAAGTAGGCAGGACTGCCCAGGACCAGTCCTGCACATTCAGCGAGATCGTCGTTCTGTACATAGGGTGGGCCGGAATCGGGTACCTCGTCTGCAACCGCTTCGGCCACCGTCGATACGGGTGGCACGGTTCGCAGCCGCGCCGACATGCCCTTGACCGCATCGATGCCTTTGCATACTTCGCGCGCCAGTGCCTCGGTGGCGCCGTTGCGCGAGTAATACAGAACCAGGATGTCGGACATCAGGACAACAGCTGATGTACGTTCTCGGGCGGGCGACCCATAACGGCTTTGCCGCTGGCCGTGTCGACGACAATGGGACGTTCGAGTACCTTCGGATGCGCAGCAACCCAGGCGGCGAGGGCCGCGTCGTCATCAAGGTCGGGCAGGTCGGGGGCGTTCTTGAACTCACTTTCGCCGCGTCGCAACAGGTCCGCCACTGACCCGCCCAGCTTCCCGGCGAGATCGAGTATTTCGGCGGCGGAGGGCGCTTCGTCCAGGTACCGGACGATCTTGGGCTCGAGGCCGGCGTTCCGGATGATTTCCAGCGTGTTTCTCGACTTGGAACAGCGGGGGTTGTGGTAGATCTTGAGCGACATGGGTTCCTCGGATGTTGGCGTTCGCGGGTGGAGAAACGCGCACTCTAGCAGGGTCCGGCAAGCGAGTCAGGCCCCGGAATGGCTTGACGCAGCGCCATCCCGGTTGTAATTTGTCCTGCCGGGTTGGTCTCAGATAACTATAAGAAGAACCGTGCAACTCACTGGATTTAAAACAATTCTCAAAGGCATCCTGCTGTCCGCACTGCTGTATCTTGGAGCATGTGAAACCGCACCGCCGGTACAGGAGATGAGCGACGCCCGACAGGCGATCGCGGTCGCCAGGGAAGCCGGCGCCGAAGAGCGCGCGGCATTCCACCTGAAAGCGGCCGAGGACTACCTCGAAAGCGCGCAACAGGCCCTGAACGAGCGTGCCTATTCCGAGGCGCGCCGCGACGCCAAGCAGGCGAAGATGAAGGCGCTCGACGCGCTCAAGGCCAGCGAGTCGTCCGAAAAAGACGAGTAGTTCCCCCATGTCGCATGAGGCCCGGTTGTTCACGATCTACGGACGCGTGCAGGGTGTCTGGTTTCGTGACAGCACTCGACGCGAAGCGCAGCGTCTTGCCATTGCGGGACACGCGATTAATTTGCCGGACGGCAACGTCGAGGTACTGGCCTGCGGCGCGCCTGATGCACTGCGCGAACTGGAAACCTGGTTGCAGTCGGGGCCGCCGCTCGCATCGGTGTCGCGGGTTGATTCAGTCGTGGTCGAAGCCACCCCAACCACGGGGTTCAGAATCGGCTAGGCCTGGAACCACTTCCTGCTGAGTTTATCGATCACCTTGTTCGGATACTTGCGCTTTCCAAGGCTACCGTTGTAGCGGCCGAGTGCACGTCGCAGATCGCCGTTTTCCTTGTCGTAATAGAAGCGCAGAATGGTGCAGCCGTAGCGCAGGTTGGTGTCGGTATGGAGCAGGTTGTCGTCGGGACGACCGATTTCATCAAGCCAGAACGGCATGATCTGCATGAGCCCGAGTGCCCCGGCAACCGACACGGCATAGCGATCAAAATTGCTCTCGACTTCGATGACCGCGAGGATGAGCTCCGGCGGTAACTCGACGCGCTTCGCTTCCATGTGGACCAGCGTGAGCAATTCTATGCGTTCCGCGGGGTCCCGGACCTGGCGTTCCAGGCGGCGCGACATGTCCGTGAGCCATACCTCGGCGTCGAACCGGTCGGTGAAGCTGGGCGCGTCGGTGGCGGCGTTCCGCAGCACCTCGCGCAATTCGGGATCGGCTCCCGCATCCTGCGCCTGCGCCGCGGCAGCCGCCAAAAAGAGCAGACAGGCGCAGGCGGCGCGCCTTAGCGCCATGATTCGATGATGCCAATTCATACAGGCCCTAGCTTATAGGTAAGTCCTTGAGTAATTTGAGAACTTCTTCACGTTTCAGGTCGCGCGATTCGGTGTCGCGGCGGTGGCGGTACTCAAACTCGCCCTTGCTCAGGCCGCGATCGCCAATGACGACGCGGTGTGGAATACCGATGAGTTCGGCGTCGGCGAACTTTACGCCGGGTCTGGCATCGCGGTCGTCGAGCAGCACCTCGAGCCCGGCATCGGTCAACTCGGCGTACAGCGCCTCGGACGCTTCCCGCACCTCATCGGACCGGTGCATGTTGATTGGCACGATGACAACATTAAACGGTGCCAGCGGCCCCGGCCAGATGATGCCGTTGTCGTCGTGGTTCTGTTCGATGGCGGCTCCGACGATGCGCGTAATGCCGATGCCATAGCAACCCATCTCCATCACGCGATTGGTGCCGTCGGGCGCCTGGACCGTGGCCTTCATGGCCTCGGAATACTTCGAGCCAAGCTGGAAGATGTGACCGACTTCGATGCCGCGTGCAATGCTCAGCGTCCCCGTGCCGCCCGGCGTGGGGTCGCCGGTGACGACATTGCGCAGGTCGAAGGTCTCCGGGTCCGGCAGGTCGCGGCCGAAATTGACGCCTTTGTAGTGGTAGCCGTTCTCGTTGGCCCCGCAGGAAAAGTCTGCCATCGACGCGACCGCGTGATCAACGTACGTCGGTAGCGCCATGCCTACAGGTCCCAGCGAGCCGGGCTCGGCACCCAGGGCCTTGATGATGGTGCCTGTGTCGGCCATGGTCAGCGGCGAGGCGACGCCCTCGAGCTTCTGTGCCTTGACGGCATTGAGTTCGTGATCGCCGCGAAGAATCAGCGCGACGGGGCCGTCGGTGCCGTCGACGATCAGGGTCTTGACCGTCTGCGCCGGCGTAATGTCGAGCATGGCGCAGAGGTCCGAGATGGCCTTGACGCCCGGCGTCGCAAATTTCTCGAGTTCCTGTGTCGCCGCCGACCGCTCGCCGGCGGACGGGAAGGTGGCCGCCGTCTCGATGTTCGATGCGTAATGGTCTGCGTCGCAATACGCGATGGCGTCCTCGCCGGAATCGGCCAGAACGTGGAATTCCTGCGACCGGCTGCCGCCGATCTCACCGCTATCGGCATCCACGACCCTGAATTTCAGCCCGAGGCGCTTGAATATCGCCGTATAGGCGGCGTGCATGCGATCGTAAGATTGCTGCAGGCCTTCCTGGTCCAGGTCGAAAGAGTAGGCGTCTTTCATAATGAATTCGCGCGAGCGCATCACGCCGAATCTTGGGCGAATCTCGTCACGGAACTTGGTCTGGATCTGGTAGTAGTTAACCGGCAACTGCTTGTAACTGCGGAGTTCACGGCGTGCGACGTCGGTGATCACTTCTTCATGTGTCGGACCGAAGCAGTATTCACGGTCGTGGCGGTCCTGCATGCGCAGCAGCAGCGGCCCGTATTGCTCCCAGCGACCGGATTCCTGCCACAGTTCGGCAGGCTGGACGGTCGGCATCAGCAATTCGAGCGCGCCCGCACGATCCATCTCCTCGCGAACGACGGACTCGACGATACGCAGGACGCGCAGGCCGAGCGGCATCCAGGTGAACAGTCCTGACGAGAGTCTGCGAATCAGACCGGCCCGGAGCATGAGTTTGTGGCTGACAATTTCTGCTTCTGCAGGCACTTCCTTGAGCGTCGTCAGCGCGAATTCCGAAAATCGCATTGCGTTGGAACCTGGTGTGTATCAGCCGCGCATTCTAACCATTTCTTCCGATCTTTGTGGGTTTATGGGGCGGCCATATTGACTGGAGCCCCAATCCAAGGGATGGTCCGTTCTCTTTCACAGGACAGGACTGTCAACTTGCGAGGTCAACGCAATCCTTTTGTCGCCCAGGAAGGGCTTCCGATCCTGGTGCTGGTCGCCGCGTTGGTCGCATTGCTCCTGCGCTATTTCGAGCCGTGGCTGGCGCTCCTGCCGCTCGCGGCTTTTGTCTGGCTGGTCCTGCTGTTTCGGGATCCGCGACGCGAGATACCGCCGGTCGCGCTGGGCATAGTCAGCCCGGTTGACGGCGAGATCGTTGCGGTTGCCACGACCGATCGCTGCGTCGTGCAGGGCGAAGCGTATCGAGTGCGGATTCGCATCGACATGATGGGGGCGTACACGGCGCGCAGCCCGATAGAGGGTCGCATCATGGACCTGCACTCGCGTGAGGAGGGCGTTGGTCCTGAGTGTCCGGCGAACGCACTTTGGGTTGAAACCGATGAGGGTGATAGCGTCGTGCTGCAGTTTCACGAGTACCGGTTCGGTCTCGCGCCCAAGTCTTTGGTCAAGCTGGGTGAGCGCGTTGGGCAGGGGCAGCGCTGCGCGTACGTTCGACTGGCCCGTTTCGCCGAGTTGACCCTGCCGCTGGACGGCAAGGTGGAGGTAAAAGTAGGCGATCGCGTTACGGCTGGATGCGATCTCATTGGTGCGGTGCCTCATCCTTAGTGGCAAACTATCGCAATGGTTCAACCCGAACAGCAACGACGCGCCTATTTGCAGGCGATGGGCATCGACGTCTGGTTACCGCGCGATGCGGAGGAGCCAGAGGTCTTGCCGATGGCGTCTTCCGCGGCGGCCCTCGACTGGCCGGAGCTTCGCGAGTGCGTGGCCTCGTGCACGCGTTGCGAACTCTCGCAAAGCCGGACTAACACTGTGTTTGGCGTCGGTGATCCCCACGCTGACTGGCTGATCATCGGTGAAGCGCCAGGTGCGGAGGAAGATCGACGTGGCGAGCCATTCGTTGGCCGGGCGGGCCAGCTGCTCGACCAGATGCTGCTCGCCATCGGCCAAAGTCGTGACCGCGTGTTTATTGCGAATATTCTGAAGTGCCGCCCACCGAACAATCGCGATCCGAAAACCGCTGAAGCCGCAGCCTGTCGCGAGTACCTGGATCGACAGATTGCGCTGATCAAGCCAAAGATCATCCTGGCTGTTGGCAAGATCGCCGCCCAGAACCTGCTCGGCTCGGACGATCCCGTGGGCCGCATGCGTGGACGCCCCCACGATCTCGATGGCATTCCGCTGGTTGTGACGTATCACCCGGCGTACCTGTTGCGGAGCCCGTCCCAGAAAGCCAAGTCCTGGAGCGATCTGTGCCTGGCCGCGCGTCTTGCCGCGGAGGCCGCCGCATGATCATGCCGATGGCGGAGCCGCCCACGACCCTTCGCGAAATGACGCATGACGATCTCTCGATGGTCTCCGATATTGAACGGCGGAGCTATGAGTTCCCGTGGAGTCACGGCGTCTTTCGCGACTGTCTGCTCGCGGGTTACCAGAATATCGTGCTCGTGCGCGAGGAGCGCGTCGCCGGTTATGGGGTGCTGTCGATTGCGGCAGGCGAGGCGCATATTCTCAATATTTGCATCGACCCGGAGTTTCGCTCGCGCGGCTACGGCGAGAAGATGCTCGATGAGATACTGTTCCGGGCTCGCGCCGCACTGGTCCGGGAGATTTTCCTCGAAGTGCGTCCCTCCAACGAACAAGCCATCGCGCTGTATCGCAAGAAGGGCTTCCACCAGGTTGCCAACCGGCCCGCGTACTACCAGGCAAATGAGGGCCGCGAAGACGCGGCCGTACTTGCCAAGAAACTTGTCATAGAAGACTAGCTCAATGCCAGATATCCAGACTGAAGTCCGCAAGCGGCGGACTTTCGCCATTATTTCGCATCCGGACGCGGGTAAGACCACGCTCACGGAGAAGCTGCTGCTGTACGGCGGTGCGATCCAGCTTGCCGGTACCGTGAAAGGTCGCAAGGCGAGCCGCCATGCGACCTCGGACTGGATGGCGCTCGAGCAGCAGCGCGGCATCTCGGTGACGTCGTCGGTTATGCAGTTTCCCTACCAGGATCATGTCATCAACCTGCTGGACACGCCGGGCCACGAAGACTTTTCAGAGGACACGTATCGAACGCTGACCGCCGTCGATTCGGCGCTCATGGTGATCGACTGCGCAAAAGGTGTCGAGGCCCGAACCATCAAGCTCATGGATGTCTGCCGCTTGCGCGACACGCCGATCATGACGTTCATCAACAAGCTGGACCGGGAGGGGCGCGAGCCGATCGAATTGCTCGACGAGATCGAGTCGGTGCTCAAGATCCAGTGCTCGCCGATCACCTGGCCGATCGGCATGGGGAGTCGCCTCAAGGGCGTCTATCACCTGCTCAAGGACAAGATCTACCTGTACGACAAAGTCGGTCGAGAGAAAGCGGCCGCTATCCGCTGCATCGACGGACTCGACTCCCCTGAGGCAGGCGAAGTGCTGGGTGACATGGCTGACGAATTTCGCGAGGAGATTGAGCTCGTGAAGGGCGCATGCCCCGAACTGTCGATCGATGAGTATCTTGCAGCCAGGCAATCGCCGGTCTTTTTTGGCTCCGCAATTTCCAACTTTGGCGTCAAAGAGCTGCTGGACGAGTTCGTCCAGTTTGCGCCGTCACCCTTGCCGCGTGAGAGCGAGCAGCGCGATGTCGATCCTGTGGAAGACAAGCTGACGGGTTTCGTGTTCAAGATCCAGGCGAACATGGATCCGGGGCATCGCGATCGTATTGCGTTCATGCGCATCTGTTCGGGGCAGTACGAAAAGGGTGTACGTGTGTTGCATGTGCGTTCCGGCAAGGAGATGAAAATTCCCGAGGCGATTACGTTTCTCGCGGCCGACCGCCAGCATGCCGAGGCAGCCTACGCGGGTGACATTATCGGTATTCACAATCATGGCACCATCAACATCGGCGACAGTTTTACCCAGGGTGAAGAGATCCGCTTCACGGGCATACCCAACTTCGCACCCGAGATTTTCCGGCGTGCGGTGCTCAAGGATCCGCTGCGCCTCAAGGCGCTGCAAAAGGGACTCGCACAATTGTGCGAGGAAGGGGCAACACAATTGTTCAAGCCCTTGCGCAACAACGATTTGATACTCGGCGCCGTCGGTCCGCTGCAGTTCGATGTGGTGGCGCATCGCCTGCGTGATGAATACAACGTCGAGTGCCAGTTTGAAACGGTCAACGTCGCGACAGCGCGCTGGGTGGCCTGCGATGATGCGAAGATGCTCGGGGATTTCGAGAAGAAAGCACACGATAATCTCGCAATGGATCACGGCGACAGCCTGGTCTACATTGCTCCAACACGTGTAAACCTGAACCTGACGGAGGAACGTTGGCCGGACATCGGTTTCCGCAAGACGCGTGAACATTAAGGGACTCAATCGCAAGACCGTTGCCTGGGCGCTTTACGACTGGGCGAATTCGTCATTCGCACTCAGTGTGCTCGCGGTCCTGTTTCCGCTCGTTTTGCGAAATTACTGGAGTTCCGGTGACGATGCGGCGGCTGTCACCGCAAGGCTCGCATGGATTACGTTTGCGGCGAGTGTTGTGGTCTGTGTGACCGCGCCGCTGTTCGGCACGATTGCCGACGCGGGCGGGTATCGCAAGCGGTTCCTGTTTTTCCTGGCTTTGCTGGGCGCGCTTTCGACCGCAGCTCTCGGTGTGGTGGGTGTCGGTAACTGGCAGCTGGCGCTCGGTGTCTACCTGTTCGCGTCCATCGGCTATTATTCATCGACGGTTTTCTACGACTCGCTCCTGATCGACGTCGCCGAACCGCGTTACTACAGCCTGGTTTCGACGCTCGGGTTTTCTCTGGGGTATCTCGGCGGCGCCGTCCTTCTCGCCGTACATCTCTGGATGGTCAAGTCGCCGCAGACCTTTGGGCTCGAGAGTACGGCTGAAGCGTTCAGCATGGCCTTCGTCTCGGTGGGCGCGTGGTGGCTCATCTTTCTCGTGCCCCTGTTGTTTTTCGTCTCCGAGCGGCACAGTCCCATCGAGGTAACCAGCGGTGCGGTGCGGGCAGCGTACAGGGAGCTTAAGTCGACGCTGCGTGAAATCAGGAAATACCGCAATCTCACGATATTCCTTGCGGCGTACTGGCTTTACGTCGGCGGGGTATTCACGATCATCGCCATGGCCGTCGACTACGGCAAACGACTCGGGTTTGCCGATCAGGACCTCGTGTTTGCGCTGCTCGTAACGAATTTCGCAGGGTTTCCGGCAACACTCCTCTACGGACTGGCCGCGCAACGATTCGGTGCCAAGAAGGGCATTTATTTCGCCCTGGCCGTGTATATCGGCGCCTGCATCTGGGGCGTGGTCATGAATACGTTCGAGGAGTTCCTGGTCATGGCGATCATCATCGGATGCGTACAGGGCGGCGTGCAGGGGCTAAGCCGTTCACTGTATGCGTCACTCATTCCTCCCGAACAGCCGGGTGAGTTTTTCGGTTTCTACAACATGACCACGAAATTCGCACACGTGCTGGGGCCCGCAATGGTGGCTGTCACGGCGATGCTTTCCGATGAACCGAAGTGGGTGTTGCTGGTGTTGATGCCGCTATTTATAAGCGGCGCATTTCTTCTCGCGCTGGTCCGCGAACGTCCTGTCAGCGCATAGCGCCGACGGCCTCTTTGAGTCGTGCGAAGGCTTCGTCGCCGCCGTTGCCATAACGCGCATCGAGATAGGCGTCGGTAATCTCGTCAACCATCGCTGCTTGCACCCGTCCGGATTCCCGCACACGTAGTGCAAATACCTGCGCCGTTTCGCCGGTATCGGGCGTCTGCCCAAGCCTTTTGACGAAACGCTGGTAGAGAATGGCGGCCTCGTCCTTTGCGGGTGGGCGATAGCGGCTCATCAGCAACACGCTAATGAGCATGATTAGCCCGACGACGAGGCCGACGAGAGTCAACATCATCTTGCGCCAGGTCGGGTCCTCCATGCCCAGCCATTTCAGGAACGAGTTCTGCGTTTCCGGACCGTAACCCAGGATCCAGTCATTCCATTTCGCGTTGAGCGCATCCCAGGTCAGGGTCATCTGGTGCAACAGGCGGGACGGTGCCGCGAAACCCCATGCTTCTCCAATGCCGTCGAGCGCCGCGTCGCTCGCGCTCATTTCAATGCGTTCCGGCGCGACTGCCGCTGTCGGGTCGACGCGATGCCAGCCGATTCCGTCTAGCCAGATTTCAGTCCATGCATGTGCGTCCGATTGCCTGACGATCAGGTGCCCCCCCATGGGATTCAGTTCGCCGCCGTGATAGCCGAGCACAATGCGGGTCGGAATATTGACACTGCGCATCAAGACGGAGAATGCCGACGCGTAGTGCTCGCAGAAACCGCGCCGTGTGTCGAACAGGAAGCGATCGACCGGGTTCCTGCCCAGGGGTGGTGGTTCCAGTGTGTAGTAGTACTCTTCCTCATGCAGTTTCTGCAGAACGGCGTTGACGAAAGCCTGGTCCGAGCCGGCCGCAGCGCGCATTTCTCTTGCCAGCTCCGCCGTCCGCGGGTTACTGCCGGACGGCAGTTCGGAATACCAGTTTCGATACATCGACGACAGGTCGGTCTCGACCCGAAAGTCGGTGTAAGAGCTTGCTTTATATGCGATGCGCTGGTCGATAGGGGTGGTGCGCGCGAGCTGCTGTTGCGGGCCCATGAAGGTCCGTGACAGGGACCACGCGTAGGGCATATCCAGGGCAAACACCCATTGCTGGCGGGTGGGTTCCAGGGTGACTTCGTAGTCAACGCGTTCTCCGAGCGGCTGGACCTGCTCTCGTGAAGAACGGCTGATACTGGGTTCGCGACCGCTCCAGGTGCGGCCGTTAAAGCGCGTGAGCACCAGTCCGCGCCAGTAGCGGTCGCGGGCTGCGGGGACGTCGCCTTCGAACGATACGCGGAACGCAACTTCGTCCGACATTGACAGCTCACTGATGTCGCCGGGGCTCATCGTATCGCTGAGACCGGTGGTCGCGCGACTCGTGTCGATCGGTACGGCCCAGAACGGCGTCGAAAGGCGCGGGAAGAAAATCCACATCGCGATTGCCAGCGGCGCGGCGTACAGCAGCAGTCGGCCGCCCGTCATGAAACTCTGTCGAGCTGTTTGTGACTCTCCCGCCGACATCCGCAGCCAGGCACTCATAATGATAAGCATGCTGACGACGAGGTACGGCAACGACCACAAGAACTGCTCGCGGAGCAGCGACGACATGACGAGGAAGATGGAGAGGAACAGGAGTACGAACTGGTCCCGCCGCTTGCGGGTTTCCAGCAGCTTAAGCGCGGCCATGACTGCGAGCAGGGCGGAACCGGGCCCGACACCGCTGACTGAGGAGTAGGTCGCCAGCACGCCCAGGAAGCAGCCGAGCGCAAGCGCGCCCCGCAGCCAAGGCGATGGCAGCACACCGCGCCGTCTTTCGATGACATAGCGCCAGACCACACAGCCGACGAATATGACCGTGATCCATATTGGAATGAACGGTATGTGTGGCGCCATCGCAACGATGAGTGCGCTTAGCGTCCAGGGCAGACTGGTCAGCAGCGAGCCGTCTGTTCCGCGAGGCCGGGACATCAGGACCGTCCACTGTCGAAGAGTGCGAGCGTCTCAAGGCACTGGCGTCGATGCGTCTCACCATGTGCCGGCGGAAACTCGGTGCCGGGCACGCGCAGTCCATAGTCTTCGAGCGTGCGATCGGCATCGACGATCCAGCGGGTCAGGATCGAAAGGCGCTTCTCGAGATCGAAATCGGCAATTTCATTGAAGTCGAACCACTGGCTGCTGGTGTCGGCGCCGGCAAACTGCTTGGACAACAATTGCCCGCTCCGCGCATACGCCTTCCAGGCGACGTGGCGCGGCGAGTCGCCTTCGTGGTACTTGCGCAGGCCGGCAAAGTCTTCTTCACCACGGGCGTCATGCTGACGGTGGCCTTGTGCAACCATGGTCGGCGGCGGCTGCGGCGCGTTGTCAGAAGGCGTCGGATACACGAGCCCATGGATGTTCATGTGCAGCCACGCCCACGACCGGAACAGTTCGAACGGGAACAGCGTGCGAACGCCAAAGCGATCCAGCGTAATGTGTCCACGTTTGTCGGTGACGACTGGCAGGATGAAGATCTTGCTTTCACCGGGCTGCAGATCGTGAATATCACTGTAGGTATTCGTGGCATACAGGCGGATGCCGTAGCGCGCACTCTTTGATCGGTTGGTTACGGCAATGCGATAGCGCATGGATTGACCGGCATGGACGGGGTCCGCGCCGGCGAACGTCAGTTCGAGACCGACGAGGTTGCGCTGGCACTGGTGCATTGACACAAAGCCGAGCCCCACGAGCACGAAGGTCAGGACGAATGACAGGTTATTGTTGTAGTTCATCGACCCCAGGAGCATGGCAAAGGCCATGAGCCCGAACATCAGGCCGACGCCGGTTGGCAGGATATAGACGCGCCCTGGGCCCAGCGTCGTCGTGTCGGGGTCGCTGCCCTGGCGCTTGCGCGCCCAGGACTGCACCCGCCGTCCGGCACGGGTTTTTATCGAGGAGACAAGTCCGCGCGGATCAGGGAATGGCCACGGAATCGAGGACATGCTGGCATAGCTCGGCCGGGCTGCGGAAACGTGTGCTGCCGGCGGGTTTGAGTCGATGGCCCGCGACAGACGCGAAGACAGCCTGCACATCGTCGGGATACACGCCAGAGTGGTTTTCGACGTAGGCGTAGGCGCGCGCCGCCGCCACCAGCGCCTGGGCGCCGCGCGGTGACAGTCCGATATCGATGTCAGCCGACTCCCGGGTGTGGCGCACCAGGGCCTGGACGTAGCTGATCAATGCGTCCTTGACCGGAACCTCACGCACGACCTCCTGCAGGGCGATGAGCATTTCCGGCCCGGTAACAGCTTCAATCTCGCGGAGCATGGAGCGGCGGTCCTCGCCCGCGATCAGCTCGCGTTCGCTTTCCTCGTTGGGATAGCCGATTTCGACGCGCATGAGAAAGCGATCGAGCTGCGATTCGGGCAGTGGGAAGGTGCCGATCTGGTCGCCGGGGTTTTGCGTCGCGACAACAAAGAATGGCGTGGGCAATTCCCGGGTGCTGCCATCGACAGAGACCTGCTGCTCCTCCATGGCTTCGAGCAGTGCGCTTTGCGCTTTCGGCGTCGCACGATTGACCTCATCGGCGAGGATTAACTGCGAGAACACCGGGCCCGGCTGGAATTCGAATTCGCCGCTTTCCTGGCGAAATACGGAGACGCCGATAATATCGGCTGGCAGCAGGTCGCTCGTAAACTGGATGCGGCGGAAACTCAATCCCAGTACGCGTGCCAGCGCCTGCGCCAGCATGGTTTTGCCCAGTCCCGGCAGGTCTTCGATAAGCAGGTGTCCGCGGGCCAGCAGGCAGGCAATCGCCAGTGAAATCTGTTCGTCCTTGCCAAGGATAATCGTACCGAGCGCCTGGCGCGCCCGCTCGATCACCTCGCGTTGAGCGCTGCGGCCTGTCGGCAGGGATTCGAGTGTGGTCGAGCGTTGCATACCGTGGTCCTCGGATTCAGTCCGGCTACAGCCACCATATCGGTACCGCGTCTCGCGTCAAGCTAGCGCGTCAAGTTTCTCGAGCTGTTCCTGCAGCTGGGCGAGCGTTTTCTCAAACTCTGTGACACGGTCCCGTTCTTGTGCGACCACGGCAGGGGGCGCATTGTTCACAAATTTCTCGTTGCCGAGTTTGCCGTTGGCCTTGCCGAGTTCGGCGCGAACTTTGTCCACCTGCTTGTTGAGGCGAGTCCGTTCGGCATCGACGTCGATCAGGCCCTTCATCGGCACCAGCAGGCGCATGTCGCCAAGCAACGCGGTTGCGGCGGGAGGCGGTTCGCTGCTGTCATCGAACTGCGAGATTTCCTCGACGCGGCCGACACGTTGCAGGAGGAGAGTGTGTTGCTTGGCACGCTGCTGGTCGGACTCGCTCGCGTGTTGCAAGACTACGGGCAACATCTTGCCCGGCGGTATGTCCATTTCTCCGCGAATCTGGCGGATTCCGAGGATGAACTGCTTCACCCACTCAATGTCTTCGACCGAGCTGTCGTCCGAGGCCTCTTCCGACGCTTCCGGGTAGGGCCGCAGCATGATCGTGTCGCCTTCGATACCGGCACGGCTTGAAACCTGTTCCCAGATCTCTTCCGTGACGAACGGGATAAGCGGGTGCAGCAACCGTAACAGCGTCTCGAGAGTATCGATCAGCGTCCGGCGCGTACCGCGTTGCAGCGCTTCCGATGATTCATCGGACTGCAGGACCGGTTTCGACAGCTCCAGGTACCAGTCACAGAATTCGTGCCACGTAAACTCGTACACGGTCTGCACCGCAAGGTCGAGGCGGTAGGAGCGAAAGTGCTTGTGCAGGTCGCGAGTCGTGGCATCGAGGCGCGCACGAATCCAGCGATCGGCCGCACTAAACTCCATGTCACCGTCGTCGAGCGCTTCGGTGTTCATGAGCACGTAACGGGCGGCATTCCACAATTTGTTGCAAAAGTTCTTGTAGCCGTCGATGCGCCCGAGGTCGAATCGAATATCGCGGCCGGTCGTGGCGAGCGCGCCGAATGTCATGCGCAATGCATCGCAGCCGAAAGCGTCGATACCGTCGGGAAAATGTTTGCGCGTCGCCTTCTCGATCTTTGGCGCCAGGTGGTCCTGCATCATGCCAGCCGTACGTTTCTCGACCAGCGCCTCCAGGTCGATGCCGTCGATCAGGTCCAGCGGGTCGAGGACGTTGCCTTTCGACTTCGACATTTTCTGGCCGTCCTGATCTCGAATCAGGCCGTGAATGTAGACCTCGTGGAACGGCACATCGTCCATGAACTTGATGCCGAACATGATCATGCGCGCGACCCAGAAGAAGATGATGTCGAAGCCCGTTACCAGGACATTACCGGGGTAGAACTCGTCGAGCGCCCGGGTCTTGTCGGGCCAGCCCATGGTACTGAACGGCCACAGTGCCGAGGAGAACCAGGTATCAAGAACGTCATCGTCCTGGCGCAAGGCGGTATCGGCACCGAGTTCGTGTTTCGCACGGACTTCGTCTTCGTCGTGGCCGACGTAAACGTTGCCGTTGTCGTCGTACCAGGCCGGGATGCGATGCCCCCACCAGAGTTGGCGGCTGATGCACCAGTCCTGGATGTTGTACATCCATTCGAAGTAGGTCTTGGACCAGTTCTCCGGGACAAACTTGATACGCCCGGTCTCGACCGCTTCGATCGCCGGTTTGGCGAGCGGCTCGATCTTCACGTACCACTGGTCGGTCAGGTAGGGCTCGACGACAGCATGCGAACGATCGCCGCGCGGGATCTTGACCGTGTAATCCTCGATTTTTTCGAGCAGGTCGAGCGACTTGAACTCTGCGACGATCTTGTCGCGCGCCACGAATCGATCGAGACCCTGGTACGCCTCCGGCACCTCGTCATTCAGCGCGGCATCGTCGGTCAGGATGTTGTATAGCCCCAAGTCGTGTCGCTTGCCGATCTCGTAGTCGTTGAAATCGTGTGCGGGCGTAATCTTCACGCAACCCGTGCCGAACTCGGGGTCGACGTAGTCGTCCGCGATGATCGGGATCCGGCGCCCGACGATCGGCAGGATAATTTCCTGGCCGACGAGGTCCGAGTAGCGTTCATCGTCGGGATGTACGGCCACGGCACTGTCACCAAGCATCGTCTCGGGACGCGTCGTGGCAACGATAAGGTGCCCGTCTCCCGAGGCCAGTGGATAGCGGAAGTGCCAGAGATTACCTGGCTCGTCAGCCGAGAGGACTTCGAGGTCGGACAAGGCGGTGTGCAGTACCGGGTCCCAGTTGACGAGCCGCTTGCCACGATAGATCAGGCCTTCATCGTGGAGCTGCACAAAAACCTTGCGCACTGCCTCAGACAGGCCTTCGTCCATGGTGAAGCGATCGCGGCTCCAGTCAACCGACGCGCCGAGGCGGCGCGTCTGCTGCGCGATTTGTCCGCCGGACTCCTCCTTCCACTGCCAGACCCGCTCTACGAATTTCTCTCGCCCGAGATCGCGCTTCGATTTGCCTTCGTTGTTGAGGAGACGTTCGACGACCATTTGCGTTGCAATGCCGGCGTGATCCATGCCCGGCTGCCACAGGGTGCGATGTCCTTTCATCCGGTGGTATCGAGTGAGCGCGTCCATGATCGTGTCCTGGAACGCGTGCCCCATGTGCAGTGTTCCGGTGACGTTGGGCGGCGGGATGACGATGCAATAGGGATCGCCGTCACCTTGCGGGGCAAAGTAACCCTGCTTTTCCCAGCGCTGATACAGTCGCTGCTCGATGTCTTTGGGTTGGTAGGACTTGTCCATCTAGATCTTGTGTGTGTTGAGTTCGTGGCCCTGGTCGCGGTACGTGGCATACCGTTGGCGGCTGCTCTTGCGGCAGGTTTCGTCGGAGGTTACAAGTTCGGCAACGCGGGGGAAACCCTCAATAAACGGTGGAATTTCGTCGCACAGGTTTATTAGCAAATCCCGCGTGCCGATGCCCTCGGTTCCCGCGCCGACCATGATGGCCGAATTCTCGGTGCCGTCGTTCCTGCCCGCGAGTCCGTGCGGCACGAAACTGCCGTCTCGGAACGTCCAGAGCAGCTGATCGAGCCGTTCCGCGTCGCCGCGATCCTTCGCGTGAATGTAGACCGTGTTCTCGAGGCGCCACGCTTTCTCGGCCAGCTTGCACGCAAGCAGGTGCCGCGCCCGCTCATCGGCTTGCGCGAGAACGTAAAAATCGACTCGTGCCATGTCAGGACCTGGTCAGACCGCGACGACGCGTCAGGGCAGAGCGCCGCAGCGCGCCAGCAGCACCTGCGACAACATGGGCACAGGCCGGCCCGATGCGCCCTTCTTGGCGCCCGACTTCCAGGCCGTACCCGCGATATCGAGGTGCGCCCAGTTCAGGCCGTCCGTGAACTTGCCAAGGAAACAGCCCGCGGTCACTGCGCCGCCGCCGGGGCCGCCGATGTTGGCCATGTCGGCAAAGTTGCTCTTGAGCTGTGCCGCGTATTCGTCACCCAGCGGCATCGGCCAGCCGCGATCTTCTGCGGCATCACCGGCTGCAAAAATTTCCTCTCGCAGGTCGTCGCTGTTGCTCATGATGGCGGTGCGGTGCGCGCCGAGCGCGACCACACACGCGCCCGTCAGCGTTGCGACATCAATGACCGCAGCTGGCTTGAAGCGTCGCGAATAGGTGAGTGCATCGCAGAGGATCAGCCGGCCTTCAGCATCGGTATTCAGGACCTCGATAGTCTGTCCCGACATGCTCTTGACGATGTCGCCGGGTTTCGTCGCCTTGCTGCCCGGCATGTTTTCGACGGCGGGCACGATGACATTGAGATTGATGGGTAGCTTCATCTTGGCAACAGCGGCCATGGTGCCGATGACGCTCGCTGCGCCACACATGTCGAATTTCATTTCGTCCATGGCGGGGCCCGGCTTCAGCGAGATGCCGCCCGTGTCAAAGGTTACGCCCTTGCCGACAAGAACAACCGGCGCTTTACTGCCGGCGCCCTTGTACTGCATGACGATGAGCTTGGCCGGCTCGGCAGTTCCGGCCGTGACCGACAACAGGGAACCCATGCCGAGTCGTTTCATTTCGGCTTCGCTGAGTACCTTGGTTGTCAACTTGCCATTGCCCGTCGCCAGCCGCTTCGCCGTGCGTGCGAGATAGCCGGGTGTGCACACGTTGGCGGGCAGGTTGCCGAGCTCTTTAGCCAGGGCCACGCCCGCCGCAATACCGTCACCGTGTTCTGCGCCGCGCATCGACTTGTTTGCATCGCCACGTTTCGCAATTGCCAGGCCGATCTTGCGCAACGGGCTGGCGGCTTTCTTGCGGCCGGACTTCATCTGGTCGAAGCGATACAGCACGTCACTGAAGGCCTCGGCCGAATGGCGTGCGAGGTAATAGGGGCTCGCATCGGCGACCGGTTCGAGCGTCAGGGCATTGAATACCTGTTTCGCTTTCGTTTGCGAGATCGCCATCGCCGCGGCGGTGACGGCTTTCTTGAAGGCCGTCGCGTCGAGTTTCGAGGACTTGCCCAGACCAACGACGGCAACACGGTCCGCCTTCACGCCAGGGACGTTGGTGAGAATGCAGCACCGACCGACGCTCGACGAAATGTCGCCGCTCTTCATGCGGCGCTTGATCTCGCCCTTGCTGGCTGCGTCGACGTCAGCGGCGCCGACGCCCAGCTTGCCACGTTCGTAAACACCGACGATGGCGCAGTCGGTTGCTCGGCGAGATACTTTGCTCGTAGTTGTAAAATATTCCATAAATCCTTTGCTGCCTTATTGTTTTTCAGGGCTGTCACGGACAAAACAATGCGGTAGTCTAACCGTTTCGGGCTACCGCAGCTACGCTATTGCCTCTCTCGTGAAGCGCATCCTCGACCGCTATATTTTTCGTGAAATCGCCCTGACCTGGCTCGGGGTCACCATGATCCTTCTCATGATCTTGCTGACCAACCAGTTTGCCCGGGTCCTCGGCGACGTGGCGAAGGGCAAATTGCCCAAGAATGCGGCGTTTGACGTGATCGGGCTGTCCGCGGCGCAGTACCTGACCGTGCTGGTCCCCATTGGCCTGTTCCTGGCCGTTATGCTGGCCCTGGGGCGCCTGTACAGGGATAGCGAGATGCCGGCCATGATGGCGTGCCGTGTCGGTCCGTCAGGCATTTATCGGCCGCTGCTGTGGTTACTGGTCCCCTTGGCGCTGGGGGTAGCCTGGCTATCGATTGAGGGCACGCCGCTGGCACTGACCAAGATTGACCGCATCAGCGCGGAGGCAAGGCGCGAAGCCGACCTTGCGAGTATCGAACCGGGCAGATTCACGGTGATCGGCCCCGAGCGTGCCGTGGTTTACGGGGAGAGCATCTCGGCCGAAGGGCACATGGAAAAAGTGTTCATGGAGCGCAGGGTCGATGGCGACGGTGTCGAGGTTGTCGTGGCTCGGCGTGGTGAGCAGCGCGATTCCGAGGATCCGAATACGCGCATGCTCGTGCTGCACGAAGGACGCCGTTACGAAGGGGTGCCAGGCCAGCCCGATTTTCGGGTCGTGGAATTCCTGGAGCATGGAATTCCGTATCGATTGCCAAGCCTCCAACCAGCCGATCCGAGACCGCGAGCGATGACGTTCTCACAGCTGCGTGCGTCGTCCGAGCCGCAGCATGTCGCCGAGCGGCAGTGGCGCCTGAGCGTCCCGATTTCGACCGTACTGCTTGCCTTGCTCGCGGTGCCGCTGGCGCGGAGCCGCCCGCGCGAAGGCCGCTATGGACGCATTGCGATCGGTCTGCTCGTGTTCATTATCTACTTCAACCTGCTGAGCGCCTCGAAGGCCTGGACCGAGGAAGCGGCGATTTCGCCGACGCTTGGTCTGTGGTGGGTTCACGGCTGCGTCCTGTTGTTCACGGCCCTGTTGCTCGCGCTGCAGAACGGCTGGCACCGGAGAATCCTGCGATGAGCCTGCTGAGCCAGTACATGATGCGTACGATACTGGCGAGTACCGCTCTCGTTCTCGTTGTGCTGCTGGCACTTGCGGGTCTGTTCGAGTTCATCGCGGAACTCGATGACATCAAGGGCGACTATCAGACGCCACAGGCGATTCTGTTTACCGCGCTGAGGCTGCCCAATCTCGCGTTTGAGATGTTACCGGTTGCGGCACTCATCGGTTCATTGCTCGGGCTGGGCGCGCTCGCGGGCAACAGCGAAATCATCGTAATGCGATCGGCAGGATTGTCTGTCGGCCGGCTCGCAAGCATGGTGGCGGTATCCGGTGCGGTCCTGCTGATTCTCACAGGCCTGTTGGGCGAGTTCATCGGGCCGCCGCTCGACTTCTACGCGCGCGACATGCGTATGGAAGCCCGCTACCAAAAAGACGATGACCTCGGCAACGACACCTGGGTAAAGGATGGTCCGGTCTACCTGCACCTCGAGCGCGTGAGTACGGAGTTCGAATTCGGCTCGATCTACCTGTTCCGCTTCAATGAAGACAATAAGCTGGCGTCAATCGCATTGGCCGAGAACTCCGGCATCGACGAGGAAGACAACTGGATTCTCGAAAACTTTCGAGAAACAAAATTTCGCGACGATGGTGTGCAGGTTGTGGAGTCGTCCGTGGAAGTCGAGTCGTTTGAAGTCAACGCGGAGTTGCTTGGCAGTTCCCTGGCCAAGCCGCTGAGCCTGTCGGCACGGGGCCTGCTCGTCTATATCGACTATCTCAAGCGCAACAACCTCGATGCCTCGCAGTACGAATCCGAAATCTGGTATCGCGCGTCGCGCACGCTGACCGTTCTCGTCATGCCGATACTGTCACTGGCATTCGTATTCGGCTCATTGCGCAGTGGCGGGGCGGGCGGGCGCCTGATGCTCGGTGTCGTCGTTGGCCTGGCGTACTACCTGGCCAGCGAGACGCTCGCGAACTCCGGACAGGTCTTCAACCTGAATCCCGCGGTCGTCAACTGGCTCCCGTTAGCCGTGTTGTGCGCGATTACGCTGGTGGCACTGGTCCGAATACGGTAGCCGGGCTACGGCTTCTTGTCCTTCGCTTTGGGGTAGTAAACCAGACGCGTGCCGCTGATGCGGTCGTGCCAGGTCAGCTTGTCCTTGTCCCAGAGCTGCCACAGAAACCCGAGTCCCGCAGGCGCCCAGGACAGTAGTGCGGCAACGAAACGAATGCTGGCCTGGCCGAAGGACGGAATCGTGTCGTCGTTCGTCTGCAGCTGCAGCCCCCACGACTGCATGCCGAGCGTGCGGCCGGACCTGGTCCAGAAACCAACGAAGAAGGCGTACACCACGAGTGCGAGCACCACTCGGTAGAACAGGTTTTCGCCAATCTCGACAGGCTCACCGCCACGCGCGGCGATAAACGGGATCGTCACGAGGAACAGCAGCGCGATCACCAGCAGTGCGTCATAGAGGATCGCCGCCAGGCGGCGCAGTAAACCCGTGTTTTGCATTTGTCTTAAAGGCTCTGGAAATAGTCGGCCATGCGTTGCCGCGTGGATGCGTCGGGCATAGTACCGAAACCGGCGCCGAGATTGTCGGTCATATGGCGTGGTTTGCTGGTTGCGGGTATGGCGCAGGTCACGGCCGGGTGGCTGATGATGAACTTCAGGAAGTACTGGCCCCAGCTATCGACATATTCTTTTGCGAAATCCGGCAGCGGTTTGTCAGCCACAGTGCGGAACAGGTTGCCCGCCTGGAACGGCCGATTAATCAGTACCGCGATCCCGAGATCCTGCGCAAGTGGCAGGATACGATCCTCGGCCTCACGCTCGCCCACGGAGTAGTTGACCTGAATGAAGTCCGGTTTGAACGCCACCATTTCCCGCGCAAGCGCCTCATGCGCGCCCGCCGTGTAGTGTGTCAGTCCGCTGTATCGTATCCGGCCCTCGTCCTGCCATTCGCGAATGCTGTTCATGTGGATTTTCGTGTCGCGCAGATTATGAACCTGCATCAGGTCGATCGACCGGGTGCGCATGCGCTCCGCTGAACGCTGCATTTGTTCTATCCCGGCGTCGCGCCCGTCGGTCCAGACTTTCGTGGCCAGGAAGACGTCATTCCGGTCGACGCCGGCCGCGATGACGTCACCGATCACACGTTCGGACCGGTTGTACATGGGCGACGTGTCGAGCAGGCTGGCGCCATGGTTGACGAGCCGCTCGACAATGTCCTTACGGGTCGCGATTGCATCCGCGGTGCTGTCGACGTCAAAGACGCTGTAGGTGCCCAGACCGATGACGGGCAGTGATTCTCCCGATGCGGGAATGGGTTTACTCAGCATGCCGGATGATTCATTGGTGAAGGCTACGCCGGGCAGGGCGCCGAGAGCGGCGCCGGCGGCTATGAATCTGCGTCGGTTCCAGGTCTTCATTATTCAACTCCACTCAGTTTGAGGGCCTTGGCCTTGCGTTTGTAGTCTCGGCCGAGCCAGAGTGATACAAACGCCCAGTATATCGCGATGGGCACCATGACCAGCGAAATGCCGGCAATGCCTATGGCAGACATCGACTTGATCAACCAGGTTCCAATGACGTCGCCACCACGATAGATCGCGGTATCAATGAAGTTTTTGGTCTTGTATTTCTCTTCGGGCGTGACGACCGAGTAGAGCATGTCGGTAGAAGGCTTGGAAAAGCCGAATCCGACGGCACGCCTTGCGATCGTCAAAATAGCGACGACGGCGAGAACCGGGTCCATCGCAAGCAGTGTAAACCCGATGGCAGACACTACGGGCATCAGAACGAGAGCACGGCCGATTCCGAATCGCTGCACAACGTGCTTCACGGCAAAGGCCTGGAACATCACGGTCATGAGGTTTGCGGCCACGTTCATGTTGGAAAAGAAACGGGTCTGCTCGTCGGGGTCGGGGATCTCAACCGCAACCAGTTCGGCGGCAAACATGTAGAGCGCAGCGCCAAGCGTGCTTGCGATCAACGAGGTTACCGCGATCGCGCTGAAATATTTCGACGACAGCATATGCGTGATACCCGCAAACGCACTCCCGCCGAGCGGTTTGTCGCTGGCGGCGGTCTGGCTGATTTCGTCTTCGTGCTCGCTGATGATCCACTTGCGCAGCTGTGTGATGCAGACGACAGAGAGCAGCAACAATACGCCGGCAATCGGCAGCAGGTTGTGCGTTCCGATCGTGGTGACGACGGCACTCGTGCCGATACCGCCGAGCAGAGCGCCAATGCTGCCACCTGCCGAGATTACGCCAAACAGCCGGCGTCCCTGCTCGCGCGTGTAGATGTCGGCCATGAAGCTCCAGAAGACCGAAACGATGAACAAATTGAACACACCCACCCAGACAAAGTAGGCGCGACCCAGCCAAACGGTGCTGTTGCCGCTGTCCACTGCCTGCGAAAACAAGACCCAGAAGATCGCGATGTTGGCCGTGAAGAACAGGTACACCCAGGGCAGGAATACGCGGCGCGGGAAGCGCGAGGCCACCCAGCCGAAGATCGAGGTGGCGAATATCATCGCGACAAACGTGCCGACAAACAGATAGGGTATGGTCTGCGGCCCGCTGCCTACCGCCATGGTTTCGCGTACCGGCCGAATGATGTAGTACGAAGACAGAATGCAGAAGAAGTACGCGAACGACCAGGCGACGGCGACATACTCGTGGCGCTCGATGCCCAGGAGTTTGTCGATGAACAGCGTGCGAAGCCTGCTGTCGGTGGAGGCGGTCATGCCGCCGATCATAACAACAAGAGGGAACAGGAATGGAAGCAACTGTCATAGTGACGTTTTTGGTGCTGGCCCAGTTTGTGTTTTTCGGGGTCCAGGTGGGTGCGATGCGAGGAAAACACGGCGTCAAGGCGCCGGCAACAACCGGTCACGAAGAATTCGAGCGCATGAACCGGGTGCATATCAACACCATGGAGCAGCTCGTCGTGTTCCTGCCGGCGCTCTGGATGCACGCCTTGTATGCGAATCCTCTGTGGGGCGCGGCACTTGGCGCCGTATACATCATCGGGCGATTCCTCTATCGGGCCGAATACCTGAAGGACCCGGGTTCGCGCAGCCCCGGTTTCACCATGACGATTACAGCGTCGCTGGTGCTGCTGATCTGGGCGCTGGTTGCGGCGATCAAGGAACTGCTCTGACATAGTCTGCGAATCCGCGAGATTTGAGGCTCGCTCAGGCCGATTGCCTGGACAACACTTCTCCTGTCTTTCAACAAGTTAAGGAGAAGAACAATGGCGAAATGGACCTTTGCCTTGCTGGTGCTGCTGAGCGCCGGCGTGCGGGCTGACGGCCTGTCAGAACAAGTCGATGGCTGCGCAGTCCTCAATCAAATCATTTACGAGGAGGTGACGGCCGCGGGCTGGGGTATCACCAACGCGGATCTCGTGTTCACGAATTTCAACGAGCCAAGCGTGGTTGTGTGCACGAACACGACACAGGCGGTGAGCGGGGCGTTCGCGTCTGCCCTGACGGCGATCGGGGGCGATGTAACTTGGGAGGACGGCTTCGATCAGCGCGTCGACACTTGCCTGAGTGGTTTCATCGAACAGTGTATGCCGCGGTCCCGTGGTTTCGCGCAGCCGGCAGAGGCATCGAGCGCGGCTGTCTCGTGGCAAGCGATCAGCGGCGTCGTCGTCCAGGCAATGCCGGAGGGCTCGGCGACGGACCGGAGTGTCTTCAGTACGGAGTCGATGCGGCGGGCGGTGCGCTCGGCGCTGCGCTAACGCTCCGCTCTTTGATATCGCACGAAAAAGGGCCTTCCCGCGTGGCGGGAAGGCCCTGTGTACTGCTACGGCACCAGTCTTTCTTGAACTTGACCTCTCGCACGAGATATTCCCCTACGGATTAACCACGAGCACAACGTTGAAATCCCCGCCGATCGGCAGCTCACTGACGTAAAATCTAGCAGTTGGAAAAAGGTCCAGGGCTGTTCTGGTACGACACTGATTGAAACAGGCCACCTGCTTGCCGCAGACTGTGGTGTATGAATTTACGTCACTTGGATTGTCGATCCTGGTTCCGCATCAGGATGTCAGCAGTGCTCGCCTGCTTTGTTATTGGAGCGGGTCCGGCGCTGGCCGTGGAGGTCGGCGACGTGCCACCCGACTATCTCGGGAAATCCAGCAGCAAGACCAAGATCCATCTCTCAGAGAGCGCGGGCAAGATCCGGATCGTTACGTTTTGGGCCACGTGGTGTGCGCCGTGTTTGAAAGAACTGCCGGTGTTGAACGCGGTCCAGAAGAAGGGTGGGGCGAGTCGCATCCAGGTTTTTGCTGTGAATATCAACAACCGGCAAATCGACTTTCGGCGGGCGCTGCGCAAATTGAAAGACTACGAGATCGAATTCGTCTATGACTACAAGAATTCGGTTGCCGACAAATACGGCGTCGAGGGGATCCCGCACATGTTCATTATCGATGTCGACGGGCGGGTCGCGTTTCGTCACGTTGGTTACAACGAAGACGCAATCCCGACAATCGTTGAGGAGATCAACTCGTTGCTGGTCAAGAACAAGCTGGTTAACAGCGAGCCTGAGACCTGAATCTAATCTGGGCTGATGACATCCTGCGCGAAGGAGAACCCGGTGAGCGATGCTCCCAATGCAAAAGACGATCTGAAAAACAACGGAGAACTCGGGTTCCTTGCGTCGCTTTTTATGGGCATCATGCGGGACCTCGTCAAGTTCATCATTGCATTTGTGGTCGGAACGGGTGCTGGCGCGATCGTCTGCTGGTACTACGGCGTTCCATTGGTCTTTTCCCTGGCGGGGGGCATTCTTGTGCTGGGCCTGGCTCTAGCCTTGTCGACCGACAGCTTGTTCTCTTAGGGGACTGACTCAAATCGGCTTAGGCCGATTTTCGCCCCTGCGGGGCGCGCTGCGCGCGTCCAAAACGCTGGCGCGTTTTGTCGAACAGGATTCTCGTCCCGGGCAGGAACTACGAAAAAAATAAAAAGGGGCCACGAGGGCCCCTTTTCATTTATTTGGTACTCCCTAGGGGACTCGAACCCCTGTTGCCGCCGTGAGAGGGCGGAGT
>SHLT01000108.1 GCA_004282875.1 Chromatiales bacterium
AATTGGTCCCTGGTTCGAGTCCGGGTCGGGGAGCCAAATTCAGGAAAGGGCCTTCATTTTGAAGGCCCTTTTTTTCTGCGCCAGATCGGCGACAATGCGGTATGTCTCTGGACTCACAAGCCGCATTCTTTCATCTAGAAGACGAAGTGTATGTCGGCAATGGTCCCGCGCGTGGACCCTGGTCCGCCGAGGCGTGCCACGCCGGTCCCGTCACGGCTGTAATCGCGAGGACCCTGGAGCCGATCGCTCCAGCTCAGCAGCTGGTGCGCCTGAGCATCAGCTTCGTTCGACCGGTTCCGGTGGCGGGCTTTCGTGTTACCACCGAGTTGGTCCGTGCCGGACGTGCTGCGACGACTGCGACCGCAAGACTCACGGATCTTGGTGGCAAACTCTGCGCAAAGGCCAAGAGCCTGCACCTCGCAACCTACGAACCCGTCGACTTCCCCAGCGCGCCAAGTGGTGGACCCGAGTTTACGGCTGCCACCGCGGCGGAGTGGCCATTCCCCGTGGCGTCTCACGGACTTCCGTTTTTTGCGTCCGGCATCGAAATCAAGCTGCCACCCGGGGAAGATAATGGCCCTGGCCCGACCACCATGTGGATGCGAACGATCGGCATTATCGAGGGCGAGGAGCCAAGCCCTTTCCAGGCACTCTGCCCCCTCGCCGATTGCGGTAACGGTATATCCCGGAATACGGACATCAGAGAGAATACTTGCGTTAACCCGGATCTGACGCTGGTGGTATTTCGACAACCCGAATCGGAATGGCTTGCGTCCGCGGCCCGGTCATTCTGGGAGCCCAATGGCATCGGCATGTCGCATGCCATGCTTTACGACACCAAAGGTGTCGTCGGCACGGCTCTTCAGACCCTGATTATTCGACCTGTGGGCTGACCTCGCCGAGCCTCCGGTGCTCCTTGCGGTGAAAGGTGACGTCCAGGGCAATCTTCATGAAGATCAGCAGGATCAGCCCCACCAATGGCTGGCCTGTCTCGATCAGGAAAAACCCGCCGAAGATCAGCGCCACGTGCGTGATCACCATACGTTTGTAAGGCAAGCCCATCGCTTGCATGGGCGAGAGCCTTTCGTACTCCTGACGGCCCATGAAATTCTCGACGAATGACCAACCGTGTGAAATGAAGAGTGCGGCGATCGCGACCCAGTTCAGATTATCCACGACGAGCGAGTAGTAATCCGCCGGGCTCGCGTTGGCCCCCAGTTCCTCGATGTGGTCGGAATACATGCCGAACAACACCATGAAGTGGCCGAACATGAAACCACCGTAGTGAACCAGGAAGAACAGCGGATGAAAAAGGCCTGTCACGACCGTGTCCCTGTCCGCCGCGACGACGAGGCGCGCTATGCCAAACAGTCCAATGATGACGTTCTCACACCAGAACAACAGCAACAGGAAGAACACATCCCAGTCCCACAGGAACACACCGGCGAGCGGCAGCAGATTTGCCGCAACCAGAAGTATTAGTGAAAGGCGCCCTGTCACTCGACTACGAGTTCTTCAGGACCTCATCCAGGTGCTCCCTGAATGCCTCGCCCGTGTCCGGGTGATCCAGGCCGTAGGCGACTGTCGCCTGCAGGTAACCGAGCTTGCTGCCGCAGTCATAGCGCACGCCGTCGAACGAGTACGCGTACACTGCCGACTCGCCCAGCAGGTCGGCGATGCCGTCGGTGAGCTGTATTTCGCCTCCGGCACCCTCGCCGATATTTTCGAGCTTGTCCCAGATCTCGGGCGCCAGCAAGTAGCGACCGACGACCGCCGAATTTGATGGCGCATTCTCAGGTGCCGGTTTTTCTACGATCTGGGTGATGCGGTTGTTGTCGCCCTCGTCGACGGCCACGATGCCATAGCTGGACGTGTTCTCGTGCGGCACCGTTTCTACGGCGATAACGCTGCCACCGTGCCCCTCGTACTGCTCGGCCATTTGCGCAAGGCAGCCCGGCTCACCCGCAATAAGATCGTCAGCCAGATGCACGAAGAACGGCTCATTGCCGACTGCCGGTTTGGCGCACAGAACTGCGTGGCCCAGGCCCAGCGGCTCGCCCTGCCGTATGTAAATACAGGACACGCCTTTCGGCACAATGCCGCGAATCGATGCAAGCAGATCGTCTTTGCCTCCGGCTATGAGGGCACCCTCGAGCTCCGCGTCGGTGTCGAAATGATCCTCGATAGCCCGCTTGGACGCACCGGTCACGAACACGAGCTTGGTCGCGCCTGCCGCTATCGCCTCCTCGACGGCATACTGAATGAGGGGCTTGTCCACGATCGGCAGCATTTCCTTCGGGCTTGCCTTGGTCGCGGGTAGGAATCGGGTACCACGACCCGCTACGGGAAATACGGCTGCTTTGACTTTCTGGCCCACCTGGAACTCCTGCCATTAGGAAGGACCGCATGATAACGAAAAGCATGTTGCCGAGTCTTGACAGCCGTCACACCCAACAACGAGAGCCAGGCCTACGCGCAGCAGGCCTGGCCATCCGACGCCGTATCTGTCCTACTTCTTTTGCCCTGAGACCTTGATGTCAGAGCGATTGAGCTCGACGGTTCGTTCGCCAATCCCCTTCACCAGTGACAGGTCGTCAGCGCTCCGAAACGGACCGTGCTTTTTGCGGTACTCGACGATGGCCTTTGCCTTTGCCAGGCCGACACCCTTGAGTTCGGCCGAGATCGTTTCGGCATCGGCGGTATTGATATCGACCTGCCCTGCCAGAGCGATCGGCGACGCCAGCAGCAGGAGTGCTGTAGCGACAATGCCCGGGATCTTCATAGTTAGCTCCTTTCTCTGTGTAACGAGCAAAGGAGCTTAGTCGCCACCGTGCCTGGCGTCCGCGGCAGAATCAGGGCGATTTACTTGGTTATGCTGTGCTGCAGGATCGTGTCGAACTGGACGCGCGACGCCGGACGCTGCGTTTCCCAGTCGCGGCAACTCGGGCATTGCCAGAGCAGGCGCTGACTTGAAAATCCGCACTCCTGGCACTGATACCTGGGTGTCGTCGCCGCCAGTTTCGACAGCGCACCGCGCACTTTGGCAAACGCCGATTCGCCGCCACCCCCGGCATTCGACAGCTGCTGCAGGTCCACAAACTCACCCAATGTGGGTTCGTTGAGCATGTATTGTTCGACACAGTCGTCAATAACCGGGATGCCGCCGATGTCATTGACGATAGCCGTATACGCAACCAGGGCACTCATTTCGGGACTCTTGGCCAGCATGCCTTGCAGAGCCCGCTCTAGCTCATCAACCTGGTCTTCCCGCGTGTAGATCGACACGATTTCCGGCAGCGCCTCGGCGATCAGGTAGGTGTTTTCGTCAATAATCCGGTGATACAGCTTGAGCGCGGTCTTGTTGTCATCCGTATCGCGCGCAATGTGGGCCCGTGTCAACGCGCCCCGCATCGTTCGCGGCCGGCCGGCCTGCGCATTCTTGACGTACTGGCGCGCCGCCGCGTAGTCGCCCTTGGCGGCCGCGACTTCCGCGAGCTCGCAGTAATAGTGAGCGATCTGCAGGCCCAATGAACGGCCGCCGAGCACTTCAAGACGCTTGCCGGCGTCAATTGCCTTCTCCCAGTCTCGCTCCTGTTCGTAGATGCCACACAGGGCCTCGATGGCCTGCACCTGGTAGCGCGAGCCTTCGGCCAAGCGTGAGAACAATTTTTCGGCACGATCCAGAAGGCCTGCGGCGAGGTAGTCCTTGGCAAGGGAATAAAGCGCCTGGTCGCGTTGCTCTGATGCCAGGTCCGGTCGAGCAATAATGTTCTGGTGAATCCGGATAGCGCGATCGACTTCCCCTCGCCGCCGAAACAGGCTGCCGAGGGCGAAGTGGGTTTCGATGGTTTTGTCGTCAACGCGGACCATGCGCAGGAAATGCTCCAGCGCCTGGTCGGTCTGCTCATTGAGCAGGAAATTCAGGCCCTTGAGGTAGTCGATGTTCAGCGGCGGCGGCGCATCTTCGTCGTCGCGCTCCGCAAATCGCCCTATAACCCAGCCCGCCGCGGCCAGTAACAGGAAGAGGCCTGCCAGTATGAGGGCTTTTTCAGTCGGCATCGCTGAGCGGCAGGTTGCGCAGGCTGCTGACTTCGCTTTCGGTCGCGCGGAGCGAACGGCGCAGAATGCGGCGCTCATTAATGAGCTTTAACGCGAAAAACCCGAAGCAGAGGATTCCAAACAGCCAGCCGATCACGAACGTTCCTGCCAATGTCATGGATATCGGCCACGTACGTTTAATGAAGCCGAGATCGAGTTCGATCTCGCCCGTATTCATAGCGGTGAACGTGAACATTGCCACGAACAGGATAACGATAAGGATTATCAACCCGGCACGTTTGATCATGTGCTCACTCCAGGCACAGCATTGCTTGCGGCAGAAGGGGTGATTCTAACTCTTTATTGGGAAATGGCGACTTTCGTTGACGCGCTCGCGCAAATCCTTGCCCGGCTTGAAATGCGGAACGTACTTTCCGGACAGCGCAACCGCTTCACCCGTCTTGGGGTTACGTCCGATGCGGGGCGGACGGAAATGCAGGGAGAAGCTCCCAAAGCCACGAATCTCGATGCGCTGCCCCTTGGCCAGCGAGTCGCTCATCAGGTCCAGCAAATGCTTGACGGCGAGTTCAACGTCCTTGGCCGGCAGGTGCTTTTGCTTGCGGGAGATGGCTTCTATCAGTTCTGATTTTGTCATTTTACCTTTTACCGTACCGCTGATTTAGCGTAACCCACGGATATTAAAGGCAATAGTAGCCCAGACCACCCGGTCTGGGCTACCTTTTTTACTTATTATTTGCTTCCGCCGGACATTTTTTCCTTCAGAAGGTCGCCCAGGGTGGTCCCCACAGGGGCTGCCGCAACGTCAGATTTGTAGCTGCTGACGGCTTCCTGCTCCTCGTGGACTTCCTTCGCCTTGATCGAAAGCTGGATCGAACGGTTCTTGCGATCAACGTTGGTGAACTTGGCCTCAACCTCTTCACCGACCTTGATCATCGTCCGCGCGTCCTCAACCCGGCCCCGAGCCAGCTCCGAGGCTCGCAAAGTGCCGAAGATGCCGTCGCCGAGGTCCACAGTCGCACTGCGCGCGTCAACTTCGGTAACCGTACCGGTGACGATCGAGTTCTTCGGATTGGCTGCGAGCCAGTTCGAGAACGGATCCTTCTCCATCTGCTTGATACCGAGAGAGATGCGCTCACGCTCCGAGTCGATTGCGAGTACCGCAGCCTCGATCTCCTGGCCCTTCTTGTAGTTCCGCACGGCTTCTTCGCCAGGCAGATCCCAGGAAATGTCCGAGAGATGCACGAGACCGTCGATGCCGCCGTCGAGACCGATGAAGATACCGAAGTCCGTGATCGACTTGATCTGGCCCGTAACCTTGTCGTTGCGGTTGAAGGTGGCAGAGAACTCGGCCCAGGGGTTCGACTTGCACTGCTTGATGCCCAGCGAAATACGACGACGTTCTTCGTCGATCTCGATGACCATGACTTCCACTTCTTCGCCCACCGAGACAACGCGCGACGGATTGACGTTCTTGTTGGTCCAGTCCATTTCGGACACGTGCACAAGACCTTCAACGCCGTCTTCGATCTCAACGAAGCAACCGTAGTCGGCGATGTTCGTGACCTTACCGAAGATACGAGTCTGCGGCGGGTAACGACGTGCCAGATCCTGCCACGGATCGTCGCCGAGCTGCTTCATGCCAAGCGATACGCGCTGGCGCTCACGATCGAACTTGAGGATCTTGACGTCAATTTCCTGGCCCACTTCAACCACCTCGGAAGGATGCTTGACGCGCTTCCAGGCCATATCCGTGATGTGCAGAAGACCGTCGATGCCACCGAGGTCGACGAAGGCGCCGTAATCGGTGAGATTCTTGACGATACCTTTGACGGTATTGCCTTCCTGCAGCTCTTCGAGCAATTTCTCACGCTCAGCAGAGTATTCCGTTTCGACAACCGCACGGCGCGATACCACCACGTTGTTACGCTTCTGGTCGAGCTTGATGACCTTGAATTCGAGGCTCTTGCCTTCGAGGTAGCCAGGATCGCGAACCGGACGTACGTCCACGAGCGAACCCGGCAGGAATGCTCGGACATTGTCGATCTCGACCGTGAAACCGCCTTTGACGCGACCGTTGATCACGCCCTCGACAACCTCACCATCCTCGAACGCCTTCTCAAGCTCAATCCAGGTACGTGCCCGGATCGCTTTCTCGCGTGACAGCTTGGTCTCACCGAAACCGTCTTCCACGGCATCGAGTGCGACTTCAACTTCATCTCCAACGGAGAGTTCGCCTTCGCGCTTGTCGTTCTTAAACTGTTCTACGGGGATTACAGCCTCAGACTTGAGGCCTGCACTGACGAGTACGACATCGTCATTTATTGCCACAACTGTACCGGTAATGATGGATCCCGGCTTTATTTGTTGACTGGCAAAACTCTCTTCAAATAATTCAGCAAAACTTTCAGACATGTTAGTTAACCAAGGGAGCTCAAGCTCCCGCCCAATTTACGTCGTGTTACGTCCTGTAACTGACGGTCATTACAAAAAGGGAGCGAACATCCTGTTCGATCCCGTCCATTAATCCTTTGGTGGTGATCAGAGTTCGGCGACCCAGTCGAGGACGGTTTTCGTCACTGCCTCGATGGACTGGCCCGTGGTATCCAGTAGTCTGGCATCCATGGCCGGTTTCAGCGGGGCCAATGTTCTCTCGGAATCCCGCCGGTCACGGTTCTCTATGTCCCGCGAAAGGGCGGCAAGGCTAACATCCAGGCCCTTGTCTTTCAACTGCTTATAGCGCCTTTTGGCACGCTCCTCGGCACTGGCTGTCAGGTAGATCTTGAGCGTCGCATCCGGGAATACCTGGCTGCCCATGTCACGTCCGTCCGCTACCAGCCCCGGGGGTTTGCGAAACTCCTTCTGGCGGTCCAGGAGCGCTTCACGAACCGCCGGAATCTGGGCCACGATTGAAGCGCCCGCCCCGGTCTCCTCTGTTCGCAGCCGTTCGGTCACATCCTGCCCTCCCAGCCAGACCCGCTCTTTGCCGGTGTCACTTGCTTCGAAACGCACGTCGAGCTTCCGGGCCAGATCCTGAAGACATTCCGTATTCTGGAGGGAACTGCACGCGTCCTCGGCGGCCAGGGCAACCAGCCGATAGAGTGCACCGCTATCCAGCAGGTGGTAACCCAGCGTCCTGGCCACCCGTCGTGAAATGGTGCCCTTCCCTGAGCCACTGGGGCCGTCTATCGCAATGACCGGGATAATATCCTGGCCTGCTAATGCCGCCCCCCTGTTTTTATTAAGCCACCCGAACATCCGCACCCAGCCTGCTAACGCAGTCTTCAAATCCTGGAAACGAGGTATTGACGTTGTCGACACCGCGAATCAGGACTTCCCCATCCGCTATTGTAGCTGCCATTGTAAGGGACATGGCGACTCGATGGTCATGAAAACTTCTCACCTCACCGCTACGGAAGCGCCCGCCGCGCACCAGCGCCCCGTCCGGGGTTTCCTCAATATCGATCCCCAGCCGCCGCAGACCGTTAGCCATGGCGGCAATCCGGTCGCTTTCCTTGACCCGAAGTTCCTCGAGACCGCTGAAGCGGGTCTCGCCCCTCGCGGCTGCGGCGGCCACGAAAAGGGCTGGAAACTCATCGATGGCAAGGGACACAACCGCGGGATCAACATCGATGCCCTGCAGTCTAGAGGCGCGCACTCGAACATCCGCGACGGGCTCATCTCCAAACTGACGAGGATTCTCCAAACGGATATCGGCTCCCATACTCTGGAAAATGTCCAGTACGCCGGTTCGGGTTGGGTTGACCCCTACATTTTCTATAAGAATTTCAGAATCTTGCGACAATAAGGTACCGAGAATTATGAAGGTTGCCGAGGAAAGGTCCCCCGGGACCTGGATAGCGCATCCTGTGAGCGGCTGGCCGCCGGCCAGGCTCACGGTACCCCCCTTCGAGCTTACCGTGGCGCCCATGGAACGAAGCATTCGCTCGGTATGGTCCCGGGTAACCGCAGGCTCGAAGACACTTGTTTCACCGTCCGCAAACAGCCCGGCCAGCAGTACCGCTGATTTGACCTGCGCACTGGCGACCGGCATGTCGTAGTGAATCCCGTGCAGCCTGACGCCTCCCGCTATCTGTAGAGGCGGCGTTCCGTCGCAGTCGCTTTCGATCGCGGCGCCCATCGACGTCAACGGTGTGATGATGCGCCCCATCGGCCGGCCGGTCAGGGACGCATCGCCGGTCAACACGGAATCGAAAGGCTGGGCTGCCAGGAGTCCCGCCATGAGGCGCATGGCGGTGCCCGAATTGCCCAGATCCAAATCATGAGAAGGCGCCTGCAGACCCCGCGTCCCGACACCATCAATAAGCAGGCTGGTGGGTCCGGTCTGCTTTATGTTGACACCCATCGCGCGCATTGCAGCCGCTGTCGCCAGGCAGTCCGCGCCGTTCAGGAATCCTGAGACTGCGCTGCGCCCCTGGGCAATGCTGCCGAGCATCAGTGCCCGGTGGGATATGGACTTATCGCCCGGGACCGTCGTTGTGGCATCGCTGAAGCCCGAGGGAACGACCTTGAAATCCATGCCCGCGGTCAGCCTATCGCCTTCGGATACGCTCCAAGCACCTTGAACAATGACGCGTCGCGCTCCAGTTCAGCCAGCGCATCCGATACGGGCGCCTGCTCCGCATGGCCCTCGATATCCAGGAAGAAAACGTAGTCCCAGTTCTTGCGCCGCGACGGGCGCGACTCGATGCGCGTCATGCTAACGCCGTGTGTCGCCAGCGGCTGCAGCAAGTGATGCAGGACGCCCGCGCCGCCTGCCGTATCGCTGGTCGAAATCAGAAGCGTCGTCTTGTCCTCGCCGCTCGCCGCCAGCAGGTTCCGGCCAATCACGAGGAAACGCGTGGCATTGTCCGGCCTGTCCTCGATGTTATTGACGAGAATCGCAAGTTCGTAGACGTCCGCGGCAACCTCAGGCCCGATCGCCGCCGTACCGTCTTCGTCGCGCGCCCGTCGTGCACCGGCGGCATTACTGGACATACCGACCAGCTCGACGTGTGGGAGATTCTCGCGAATCCAGCCCCGACACTGGGCCAGTGATTGTTCGTGCGCACAAATACGTTCGATCTTGTCGAGGCCCTTGTCCCGCGCCATCAGGTGCTGTTCGATCCGCAGTTCGATCTCACCCGCGATCTTCAGCGGCGACGTCAGGAACATGTCGAGCGTATTGTTGACAGAGCCCTCGGTCGAGTTCTCGATTGGCACAACGCCGAAATCGGCGGCGCCGCACTCGACCTCCTGGAACACCTCGTCGATCGTATGGAACGGAAGCGCGCGCACGGAATGCCCGAAATGCTTGAATACAGCGGTTTGTGTGAAAGTGCCTTCCGGGCCGAGAAAGCCAATCTTCAGCGGTTCCTGCTGAGCCAGGCACGCCGACATGATCTCGCGAAACAGCCGCAACATCTCCTCATCGCGCATGGGACCGTCATTCCGGTCTATCACACTGCGCAGCACTTCCGCTTCGCGCTCCGGCCGGTAGTAGTCGACGGCCGATGCCGGCTCACCCTTCGCGACACCCACCTCCTGCGCAATCCTGGCCCGATCATTAATCAGGCCCTGGATGCGCTCATCAATCTCGTTGATGCGCTGGCGGATGGCGGCCAGGTCCAGCCGGTCTGCTTTCGGGTCGTCGCTTGCCATGCAATTCCTGATAAAACCCTAACGGTTTCCTCAGGTTACAGGCTTGCCGAGATTTCGCAACGTCAGCACGCCCTCGATCGACCTGAGTTCGTCCAGCAGTGCGTCGCTCGGGTCCCCGTTGACGTCCACGACCGTGTACGCGAAATGGCCAACCGACTTGTTGAGGAGGTCTTCGATGTTCAGGCCGGCGTTCGCGATGCAGGTCGAAATCTGGCCGACCATATTCGGCACATTGGCGTTGGCGACGGTTATGCGCCAGGCGTCAATCCGCGACAGGCGAGCCTCCGGGAAATTGACCGAATGTCGGATATTGCCGTTTTCGAGGTAGTCCTTGACGTTTTCCGCAACCATCACGGCACAGTTGGCCTCGGCTTCTCCCGTCGACGCACCCAGGTGAGGCAACGCGGTGACTTTCGGGTGCGCAATGAGCTCTGGTGTCGGGAAGTCGGTGACAAACGCATGCAGCTTGCCGCTGTCGAGCGCCTCGATCGCGGCCGCATCGTCAACCACTCCTCCGCGGGCAAAATTGATCAGGACACTGCCGTCGTTCATGAGGGCCAGGCGGTCCCTGTTGACCATGCCGCGTGTCGCATCAATAAGCGGTACATGGCAGGTGACAAAATCGGCGTGCTGGAACAGCTGATCGAGGGTTTCTTCCATTTCAACGCCAGGCGACAACTGCCAGGCGTTGCGAACCGTAATCGCCGGGTCAAAACCAACGACCTTCATGCCGAGATCCAGCGCGGCATTTGCGACCTCCACGCCGATAGCGCCGAGTCCGATAACACCGAGCGTCTTGCCCGGCAATTCAAAACCGACAAACTGCTTCTTGCCGTCTTCCACGGCTTTCTTGAGCTCGCTACCGGTCTTGCCCAGCGTCTTTACGTACTCGCTGGCACTGGCAAGATTACGTGCGCCCAGCAACAGCCCGCCGATGACAAGTTCCTTGACCGCATTGGCGTTCGCACCGGGTGCGTTGAACACCGGCACGCCACGAGCGGCCATGGCGTCGCAGGGAATGTTGTTGGTACCGGCCCCGGCCCGGCCGATCGCCGCCACCGTGTCCGGAATTTCCATGTCGTGCATGTTGTAGGAGCGAAGCAGGATCGCATCGGGATGCGCGATTTCCGAAGCCACTTCGTAGCGCTCACGAGGGAGGTGCCGCAAACCTTCAACGGCGATGTTATTCAGAGTCAGGATCTTGTACATGATTAACCATTCGCCTTTTCGAAATCGGCCATGAACGCAATCAGCGCATCCACAGCCTCTTCATTTACTGCGTTGTATATCGAGGCTCGCATGCCGCCCACCGACCGGTGACCTTTCAGGTTGGCCAGGCCGGCCGCGGCCGACTCCTCGAGGAACTTCTGGTCCAGCCCGTCATCCGCAAGAATAAACGGCACGTTCATGCGCGAGCGACAATCGATGGCGACGGGATTCGAGTAGAAGTCCGAAGCATCAATGGCAGCGTAGAGTTTGCTCGACTTGCGCGCGTTGACCGCACCCATCGCCTCCACACCACCCTGGCCCTTGAGCCACTGGAAGACGAGGTCGGCGACATACCATGCGAACGTCGGTGGGGTGTTCGTCATGGAATCGGAATCGGCGTAGGCCTTCCAGGTCATCAGGTGGGGGCTGTTCGGCCGCACCCGATCAAGCAAGTCATTGCGGACGATAACCAGCGTGATGCCTGCCGGCCCGATATTTTTCTGTGCGCCGGCGTAGATTACGCCGAACTTGCTGACATCGATCGGCCGCGACAGGATATTACTCGACATGTCTGCGACCAGCGGCACGTCGCCGCC
>SHLT01000190.1 GCA_004282875.1 Chromatiales bacterium
CGGCGGCGCACTTCGACCCAGACTTTTTCCGAACCCTGGACGACGTCGGTATCGCGCAGGTAATAGAGCGATCCGCCTGTCGCCATGAACGTCACGTGGGCGGCAAGGCTCTGGGCCTCCGAAGCGAAGACCGTGGCCCTGGTCTTCGCGTCACCGAGCTCGGTCGTCTTGAGGCTCTCGTGCCTGATTTTCGCCCCGTACAGGGAGCGGTTGTATTGCATGAACTCCGTGTCGGTGAGGCCGGTTTCGTAGTTGCCCCACAGCGCAGTATTCCTGTCCCATTCGACGCGGGCATAGAACGCGCCCTGCGTGTCGACATCCGTCGTCGTGGTCGAGTCGTCGCCATAGGTCGGGTAGTAACGATTTGGATCCAGCTGGCGGAAAATTCGCCGCGGATCCTTGCGCCGCAGGGCGTCACCGAGATCGCGGAGCTGGTCTTCCGTCGTGTCCAGCTGCGCCGTAATCAGGAATCGTTCATTGACCCGGCCTTTCGTATAAAAAGCGAGGCGCCCGTCGACAAATGTGGAGCCGTCGAAATGCTCATCGGCCGACAGCAGGGCCCCGTTACCCGATACGTTGTTCTGGCCGACGGTCAGGTTGGCCAGCGCAACCGTGAACCAGTGATCTTCGCCAAAGGTGACCTCACCACCCGCCCCGGCCGATGTTGTCGGCAGCTCCACTGGCGATCCTTCATTCGTGATCCGCAACGCCGTGATCTTGCGGTTGTCCGTATGGTCGCGGAACGGCATCACCACGAGTTGCTGGCGGTTCACGCTCGGCAACGGGTGCTCACGGATCAAAACGTCGCCCGACTGCGTTACGCATAGCCGTGATCCTTCGTCCGTGCTGATTTCGATCGGGCAGGCACCCGACACGACCGCTGGCGGGCAGACACCCGTGGCACCCTTCTTACTATTCGGTTCCGCGACAACCGTTGCCGTATGTGGCGGATCATCACTGTCTTTGCTGCGGCCTCGCAACAGATCGATCTCGACCTGCCCGCAGCCAAACAGCCCGCCCGATACCTTGATCATCTCCGCGTCGGCACTGATGGTGATCGGAATGTTGGTCGAAACACTTTCCGAACCGAGATCAAATCGATACCTGCCAGGCGGGAGGTGCTCTTCCAGCACCCAGATGCCATTGTCCGACACCGGCACAAACGCGCCGTTGACTTCGATGCCGGCGCGCTCGGGTGCCGTGCCAGTGACCCGGGCGCGACCGCCGGTAACGTCGATGCGTTGTGCAACGAGGCTTGATTGCCCCCACAGCTCACTCGCTGCGTGATTCAAAACATTGCCGTTATCCTCGCGTAGATTAAGAACGCGCGCGGTGGTCTCGTCGATGGCACACGAACCGGCATCGAACGAATCCTCACAATCCGATGCCTGCAGACGATACTCAATCTCCACGTACTGGCTCAGATCGATGTCGCCTCCCTCGAATTCCCGAATCCGGTCAAAGCGATAGTCGGTAAAGGTGTCCGCGTGCAGCAACGTCTTCTTAGATCCATCAGCGGTGCTGCCGAAGATCTCGATCCGGTACGCCTTGATGAACGTCCTGTAATTCGTGTAGACGGCAAACCGCAGCGGTTCGGCCAGTCGGTTGTCTGTATCCAAAACTGCCTGGTTCAGCGCCAGAACATCAAGCCGTGGATCAATGAAGAGCACGTCGCCCCTCACTGACGCGATGCGGCCGGCCGGGCGATCGCGCTGCGATGCATTTGCATTGGCAAGACTTGGCGCCGTTCCGTCGTTGACCACGCGCAACGCCGTGATATCGGCATTATCGGAATCGTCCCGGAACGGCGTTACGACTATATGTTCGTTGTTCTCCGGATGGCGTTTGCGAATCACGTCGCCGTTATTCGTAATCCAGATTCTGGTGCCCTGCTCCGTCGTCAGTTCGATCGGCGGTTCACCCGCCCTTATTTGATCGGCGTCGTCTGCATCGGCCCTCATTTGCTCAGCGTTGTTTTCATTGGCCGGCGGCGCCTCAGGGCAGATCTGCTGGTCGTCCGGTACTTTGCAGACCTCGCCGTGCTTGTAATGAGTGCCGGTTTCGCCCGCATACACCGTGACCTGCGAGTTCACAGGGGCAAGCCGGCCAGGCAGCACCAGTTCCGCACGTCCCGACAGCCTTTCCGCCGCCAGCACGCTGCAACCGAAGCGACCGCCAGATACGGTAATGCGTCGTGCCTCTTCGGTATCCTGGACCTCGCCGATGTACGGCGGTGTGCACCGGGCGTCGGGCGGACTGGCACATTGCCCGCGCAGATATTCAAGAACCTCATTTCGATTTAATGGCGATGCGCCGACACAGATTTCAGTATCCAGGGACCGATGCCGAACCCACTGGTTGTCAATGAGGCAGCTTTGGCTGCAAGACTGCACATTCACTTCCGGAAACCTGACCGCAAAATTGACTTTGGACATCGTCGCTTGCGTCAGGCGAAGCAGTCGCGGGTTCTCACTGCTGACCGTTGCGCCCTCGGGCAACGTCGACTCGTCGAGCTTTATGATGAAGTTGCGACCGCGTTCGAAGCGATCAACGTCGACGTCCGCGAGGTGGTAACGCCCCTTCGCATCCGTCTCGACCAGCAGTCCATCGACGGTAGCCAGGCGCACGCCTGGAATACCGGGTTCATCACCATCCTGCCGAAAGTTCGCATTACGGTCATCGAACACCTTGCCAATAAGTGTCGACTTTTCGAACATCGGATCGCCAATGACGGTAACGGGCGCGGACGCGCTGGCCGACTCAAATTGCGGCACATTGACCGTAACGTTGTTGACGTACTGACCGTCGGCAACGCCCACATTGACCCGCATAAGGTAACGAATGAGGACTCGCTCGTTGGATCCAAGGTCGAATGCATCGAATACGACAGGCCTGCTGCCGACTGCGGTCAACGGCGTGACGTCATCATCCGCAGTGTTGAGCGCCCCGTCCGATCCGGCACGAATCAGATAACTGCTCTTGTCGACAAAGCGGAATCCCGGCGGCGGGTCATCGCTGACCTGGACGTCGACCAAAGGACTCGAACCCAGGTTGTGCACTGACAATTGATAGCCCAACACGTCACCGCGGGCCACTTCTCTCTTGTCAGCCTGTTTACTCACCGAGACAATCGACGGTTGCGGCGCGGGATCAGCGAGCCGCTCGAACGTTGC
>SHLT01000003.1 GCA_004282875.1 Chromatiales bacterium
GAGTACGCGCGCATGCATACGCTGATGCTGGGCGATGAGCGCAGGGATCGCGTACAGCGGCACATGGAAGAGCGTATGGCCGCGTGTGGCGTCAAGGATATCTACATCAATCGGGTTGATGCGGCCGCACCGCCGGGTGAAATGGGGTTCGCCTACAGCCGCACGGCATTGTTCGAAAAGTACAAAACCGGCAGCAAGGACGGCAGCCCGGTGGCGCCGCTGCTCGGTGACTTCACCGACTACGATCACGGCGCTTCGGATTTCAATTTCGGCCCGTTCTCGTTCATGCTCGCCTACAGCGATCATGTTGTTGCCTACGTCTTTACGCCGATCGATCACAACAACTCCCGTTGTGAAATCTACTGGATGGTGCGGGGTGACGCGGTCGAGGGTAAAGACTACGACGTAGACGAGCTGACCTGGCTGTGGGACATCACGACGATTTCCGACAAGGAAATCATCGTGAATAACTCCAAAGGCGTGCATTCCAGGTACTACGAGCCCGGCCCGTTCTCCGCAATGGAAAAGGAAGAGCGCTCGTATATCGAATGGATCCTGCGCGAACTTAAGGTTTAAGCGCGACGGCGTGCGACCAGCCAGGACAACAGCACGCCAACAGTAATAAACAGAATAATCAGGGTCGCGAGCGCGTTGATATCCGGCGACACGCCGAGCTTCACTTTCGAGAAGATATACATCGGTAGCGTGCTGCTGCCGGGCCCCGAAACAAAGCTCGCGATGACAAGGTCGTCGAGCGACAGGGTGAATGCCAGCAGCCAACCGGCAATCATGGCCGGCGCGATGAGGGGTAGCGTGATGTCGAAGATAACGCGCAGCGGATGCCCGCCCAGGTCCATCGCCGCTTCCTCGAGCGATTCATCCATCGCCATCAGGCGCGACTGCACGATGATGGCCACGTAGGCCATTGAGAAAGTGGTGTGAGCAATCGTAATCGTGCCGAAGCCGCGCTGGCCCGGCCAACCGGTCAGCTGCTGCAAGGTCACGAACAACAACAGCAAGGACAGGCCGGTGATGACTTCCGGCATAACCATGGGCGATGTGATCATGCCCGAGAACAAGGTGCGCCCACGGAACCGCCTGAAGCGCGCGAGCGCGAGCCCGGCCATCGTTCCCAGTATCGTCGCCATCGTTGCCGAGGTCAGCGCAATGCGCAGGCTTAGCAGGGCGGCGTCGAGGATTTGATCGTTTCGCAGCAACTCCCCGTACCAGCGCGTCGAGAAGCCGCCCCATACCGTCGCGATGCTCGAGTCGTTAAAGGAGTAAACGATAACCAGCACGAGCGGGACGTAAAGGAATGCGTAGCCGAACGCCAGGACCGAAACAATGAATCGCGATTGCCGGTTCATGCCGTCCCTTCCTGGTCGCGTGCCTGGTAGCGCTGCAGAAGAACGATTGGCACCACGAGCAGCAGCAACAGGATGACCGCCACGGCCGATGCCAACGGCCAGTCACGGTTGACGAAGAACTCGTCGAACAGCACACGGCCAATCAACAGGGACTCGGAGCCGCCGAGCAGGTAGGGAATGACGTACTCGCCCATCGCCGGAATGAATACCAACAGGCAGCCGGCGATGACGCCGGGCCGCGCGAGGGGCCAGGTTACATCCCAGAATGCGCGGGATCGAGACGCACCGAGGTCTTGCGCGGCTTCGACGAGGTCGAGGTCCATGCGCTCAAGCGTGGCGTATAACGGCAGGATCATGAATGGCAAATACGAATACGCCAGGCCGACAAAGATCGCGAAATCGGTGTACATGAGTTGCACAGGCTGGTCCACGATGCCTAGCCACATCAACAGGTTGTTGATGGCGCCGTAGTTGTTCATGAGTCCCATCCATGCGTACACACGTAGCAGGAACGAAATCCAGAACGGGAGGATAATCAGCAGCAGCAACATATTGCGCGTCGCCGGCTGGCAGCGTGCGATGCCGTAGGCCATCGGGAAACCCAGGGCGAGGCACAGCAGCGTCGCACCCGCTGCCATGATGACGGAGCGCAGGTAGGTAATCGCGTACAGCTTGTCCGTTAAGAGGAACGTGAAACTGTCGGGCGAATACGTCGGCGAGTAGGGCGGCTGCGCGATGACGGGGTCCGCCAGGCTGATCCTGAGAACGATGGCAAATGGCGCGAGGAAAAAGATCAGTAGCCAGAGGTAGGGCGCCGCGATTATCAGTTTCCGGTACATGGTCTCGACGGGCCCTAGTCCAGCAGTACCACGGCGCTGCGCGGCCGCCACGAAATCCAAACCTTGTCTTCCCACTCGAGGAAGCGCGTCACGGAACGCCGCCGGTTTTGCGAGCTGACCTGCACGATCTTGCCGCTCTCGAGACGAATTCGGTAAAGCGACCGGTTGCCCAGGTAGCCGAGGTCGTCAACAACGCCCGGAAGGCACACGGCGTCGCCGTCGTCCGGTTTCTCCTTGCTGACGAAAATTTTCTCGGGGCGAATCGCGATCTCGATTTGCTGTCCTTCCTCGACGGCTTGCTTGCCAAGGGCGGTCAGCGTAACGCCGGCTTCGGTTGCGGCGACGCTGATGCTGTCTTCATCTCTTGCCGTAACGTGGCCGCTGAATGTATTTATCGTGCCAATGAACTCCGCGACAAAGCGATTGGACGGAAACTCGTAGATTTCCTTAGGGGTGCCGATCTGCCGGAACTGCCCGCGGTCCATAACGGCAATGCGCGACGACAGGGTCATCGCCTCTTCCTGGTCGTGTGTGACTACGACGAACGTAATGCCCAGCTCGTCCTGGATGTTCATGAGTTCGAATTGCGTGCGTTCACGCAGTTTCTTGTCGAGCGCGGCAAGCGGCTCGTCGAGCAGCAGGACTTTCGGCTGTTTGATCAACGCGCGGGCGAGGGCGACCCGCTGGCGCTGTCCGCCTGAGAGCTGGTCCGGTTTGCGTGAGCGCAGCTCCTGAAGCTGCACCAGTTCGAGCATTTCGTCGACACGCTTCGCGATTTCAGGCTGCGGTAATTTTTCCTTGCGTAGACCGTAGCCGATGTTCTTCTCGACCGTCATATGCGGAAACACGGCGTAGGACTGGAACATCATGTTGACGTGACGTTCATAGGGGGGCTGGTCCGTAACATCGACGCCGTCGATCTCGATGCTGCCGGAGGTTGGCAGTTCGAAGCCAGCCAGCATGCGCAGCAAGGTCGTCTTGCCGCAGCCAGACCCGCCGAGAATCGAGAACAGCTCGCCTCTCTCGATGTCCAGGTCCACATTGTCGACGGCAACAAAGTCGCCAAACTTCTTGCTGACACCGCGAAGTCGAATAAAGTCCTTCATATGCCGCTCTTCACACGCGCAAAGGCCCGGGTCAGTGTGCGTTCCTCTTTCGGCGCAGGCGATGCGATCGGATACAGTCGTTCCCAGGTCTCCTCGTCGGGGTAGATCCTGGGATCGTTCAACAACCACGGTTCCATGAATTCCCACGACGCCCGATTCGCATTGGCATAGTACGAATGATTGGCATTGGTAGCGGCGACCTCGGCGCGCATCAGGAAATCGATGAACGCGTAGGCATTGTCCTTGTGCCTGGCGTCGGCCGGGATGTAGAGGCCGTCTATCCACAGTCCGGAGCCTTCCTTGGGCACGGTGTATTCGAGCTCGATGTCGAGCCCAACCTCGGCCGCCCGGGCTGCCGCCTGTGCATAGTCGCCCGACCAGCTCATCGCCACACACACTTCGCGGTTGGGCAGGTCTGACATCATCTTCTGGTTGCTGAAATAGCGAATCAGGGGCTGCACCTTTTTGAGCTGCGCCTCGGCCGCCTTGATGTTGTCCTCGCTCAGCGATGTCGGGTCCCGTCCCAGGTAGGCGAGGGCCATCGGAAACAGGTCAGTCGTGCCGTCCAGCAGGCTGACGCCGCAATCGGCGAGCTTGGCAACGACTTCCGGGTCGAAAACAACGTCGGCACTGTCCATGGGGTGGTCCGGGAGCCGCTCGCGGACCATCTCAACGTTCCAGGCGTAACCGGTCGTGCCCCAGTGATACGGAATGAAATAGCCTCTGACTTCGTCGTACAAATCAATCTTCGCCATAATTCCGGCGTCGAGGTTGCCAAGGTTCCCGAAGCGGCTCATGTCGAGCTTCTCGTAGATGCCGATCGGCGCAAGACGCGTCGAAAATCGATTGCTGTGGACGACGACGTCGTAGCCGCTGTTGCCGGTCAACAGTTTGACGTCGACGACCTCGGATGAGTCATAGATATCGTAATTGACCTTGATGCCGGTCTCGGCTTCGAACTGTTTGACGACATCGGGGCTGATGTAGTCGGCCCAGTTGTAGACGTTGACGACGTTCTCGTCTTGCACGCCCCGCTCCGACGCATCGGTGCAGGCACCGACAGTGAGCAGAACTGCCAGGCAACTCGCGAGCTTGAGTTGTGTTTTCGTCACATACCGTCCAGGCCGCGCTTCAGGAGCGATCGAGCGATTATAAGCCGTTGTATCTCGCTCGTGCCTTCCCAGATGCGATCGACCCGAAGTTCCCGGAAGAAACGTTCCGCGACGTTCTCACGCATATAACCCCGCCCGCCGAATATCTGCACGGCCCGGTCGGCGACGCGATTGGCTGCTTCGGAGACAAACAGCTTCGCCATCGAACAACGCGCATGCACGGCCTTGAGGTTCTCGGCCCGATCGTCAGCCCTGGCCGTGTCGTAGGTCATCAGGCGTGCCGCGTAGAGTTCTGTCGTGCAGTCCGCCAGCATGAACTGGATGGCCTGCTTCTCACTGAGCGGGGCGCCATCAAGCATGCGGTCGTTGGCAAACGCCGTGGCCTCCTCGATCAGCCTGGCCATGGCGCCGCAGCTGCGTGCCGCGATCATCAGCCGTTCGTGCCGGAACCAGGAATGCGTGAACGCGATGCCGTCTCCGGGTTGCCCGACACGATTCGACGCCGGAATGCGCACGTTGTCGAAACGGTAGGTCGGGTGGTGCGACGCGTAGGTATGGCTGAATTTCGGATTGGCGACGATCTCGATACCCGGTGTGCCGTGGTCGACGAGAAACAGGGCCTCGCCATCCTCGTCGGGCAGGTTCGCCTGGAACCAGATGAAGCTCGCAAGGTTGCCGCTCGTGACGTACCACTTCTCGCCATTAAGTACATAGTCGTCACCATCGCGCGTTGCCGTCGCCTCCAGGCTCGACACGTCGGACCCGGGGCCGGACTCGGTGATCGCGTAACACTCCTTCTGTTCGCCGCGCATCATCGGCAGGATGTATCGTTCCAGTTGCTCATCGTTGCAAGCTTCGAACATCCACGACTGCGCTTCCGGGAAACACCAGGACAAGGCATTGGTGACGCGCCCCAGTTGCTCCCAGATTGCCACCTGCGTTTCCATCGGCAGCTCGAGCCCGCCATGACGTTTCGGCACGTCGATCGCCGTGAAGCCGAGTTCGATCGCCCGCGTCTTGTTGCGCTGCGTAATCTCGTCGGGCAGCACGCCGTCATTGAGCTCCGCCTCGACTTCGTGCGGCTGCAGGTAGTCGTCAGCGTATTGCCGGGCGATGCCCTGCCATTTGCGTGCTTCGTCACTGATAGGAATCTGCATGCTGCTCTCGTCAGGAGTAGTGTTTCGGAAAATAGGAGCGCAGGAGGTCGGAAGCCGCCGAGCTTGCCTGGTCGCGGTCGAAGGAACGCGGGCTGATCAGGTACGACAGCCACAGGCCGTTGGTCATGGCGTTAAGCGCGATCGCGACTGACGAGGCCGACACGTTCCGGTACTTCCCCTCGGCGATGATTGTCGTGCAAAGATCCTCCAGGATCTCGTCATAGTAGCGGTCCCTCGTGTCGCAGATCTTGCGATAGGTCGGCCGGGACTTGACCTCGCCCCAGAACGCAAACCACACGGGCGTTTTCTGCCGGTTCATGATGGCCGGGTGCAGGTCGAGTTCGATCAGTGCCTGCAGTTTCTCGGCCGCGCCGGGACCGGCTTCATCGAGTGTCTTCCTGAACTGCGTTTTGTATTCGTCGGCCACGTAGCGCAGCGTCTCGGTCAGCAGGTTGTCCTTGCTTTCGAAGTGCAGGTTGACGATGCCTTGCGACAGGCCGGCCTCTTTCGCCACGTCGCCGATCGACGTACTGCCCATACCGTTGCGGGCTATGCACTTGATCGTGGCAACGATGAGCTGCTGACGCCGCTGTTTGCGGCTGGCCGTCCGGCGCACGCTTTTTGCGGTGGCTCCCATGTTCCGATTCTGCCATACTATGAATGAATACTCATTCATTTTTCCGAATTTCCCTGCCCTATGCGAAACCTGACTCGTTCCAACGAGCACTTCAAGAAAGCCTGTTCCAGGCTGCCGCTCGGCGTGGCGTCCAATTTCCGTTACTGGGGCGACGACAAAACCATCTATGTCGACCATGGCAAGGGCGGGCGCATATGGGACATCGATGGCAACGAGTACATCGACTACCGCCTGGGTTACGGTCCGATTATTCTCGGCTATGCGGACGAGCGCGTAGACGAGGCGGCCCGTGAAGGAATGAATGTTGGTGGCGTGTTCGCCTTGGCGACCGAGAAGGAATTCGAAGTCGCGAGTCGTATCAGCGACATGGTTCCTGCAGCGGAACTCGTGCGCTTCTCGAATTCCGGCACCGAGGCGGTCATGGCCGCGATGCGTGTTGCACGTGCCTTTACAGGCAAGGACAGCCACGTGGTGATGGAGGGCGGTTACCATGGCCTATCGAATCTCGTCATGTGGGGCAAGGAATACGACGACTGGAAACCCGGCGACCCCGAACCCGCGATCGAGCCTTTCGGCACCGGCATTCCCGCCGTGACGAAGCAGCTGTTCCATGCCGTGCCGATGAACGACGCTAATGCCCTTGAGGACCTCCTGAAGAAGAAGCACGATGAGATCGGGGCGTTTCTCATCGAGCCGATCATGGGCAATTGCTGCGCAATCACGGCTGACGTGCAGTACATGAAGGACGTCCGCGAGATCTGCGATCGCTACGACGTGCTGCTGATCATCGACGAGGTCAAAACCGGCTTTCGCGTCGCCAAAGGCGGGGTGCAGGAGCTGTACGGTATCAAGGCGGACCTGTGCACGTTCGCGAAGGCCGTCGGCAACGGTTATCCGCTCTCGGTACTGGCCGGGCGCGAGGATGTCATGCGTCACATCGGGGATGGCGTGGCGCATGGTGGTACCTTCACGGCGCACAGCGTGTCACTGGCGGCCGCCGCCAAGACCCTCGAAATACTGGACGAGACGAGTGCGCTCGCAGACATCGAAAGCTACGGCGTCAAGCTGCAGGCTGGCCTCAGCCAGGTTCTCGAAGCACGCGGCATCCCGCACAGTTTTACCGGACATCCATCCCTGATGGGCCTGTTTTTCGCTGCCGAAGCACCGCGCAATTATCGGGAGTGGGTGCATTCAGACTACGCGTTTTATGATGCGCTCGCGCCGGCACTCCATGATGAGGGCGTGCTCGTCGAGCCCGACTCCCGCGAGCCGTGGTTCCTGTGCGAATCTCACAATATGGGATGCCTCACCGAAACGCTGGACAAGTTTGAACGCGCGGTGGACATTACGCTGCAAAAGCTGGGATCAAAGCATGAAAACCTATGACGCAATTGTTGTTGGTGCCGGCCATAACGGCCTGACCAACGCCGCTTTTCTGGCAAAGGCGGGACTCGATGTCGTCTGCGTGGAGAAAAACGACTATATCGGTGGCGCCACCGTGAGCCGCAATCTCTACAAGGACTGGTGGTACTCGAACTGCTCGTACGTGTGCAGTCTCCTGCGCCCCGAAATCTACCGCGATCTTGAACTCCACAAGCACGGGCTTCAGGTCACGCCCTACGGCGGTTCTGTGCAATTCATGGAGAACGGGGATTATTACGGCTCGTATCACGATCATGAAGTCGCCTATCGCGAGATGGCGCGCTTCTCCCGCCATGACGCGGACGCCTACAAAACCTATTCGGCCGACACGATGCGCCAGTGCCGGTTCATTCGCGACTTCCTGTTGAGCACGGCGCCCGACCCGACGTCGCTCAGGCCAAAGGACCTCATGGAGCTTGCTCGCATCGGCGGCAAGTTTATGAACATGGGCGAAGACCGGATGTACGAGACGATCCGCTTCTGGACGATGAGCGTTGCCGAGTACCTCGACGAGTACTTCGAAACCGACGTCATCAAGACGGCCTTTTCGGGCAGCGGCATCATCGGCACGGCGCTTGGCATTCACTCGCCCGGAACGGCCTACGTACTCCTGCATCATTACATGGGCGACGTTGACGGCAACGTGGGCTCCTGGGGTTTCGCACGCGGCGGCACCGGGGCCGTGTCCAAGGCAATTGCCGGTGCCTACCAGGCGGCCGGCGGCGAGCTGCGAACCGAGTCCGGCGTCGACCAGATCATCGTTAGGAACGGCAAGGTATCAGGTGTCGCGCTTGAAAATGGCGACGAGATCCAGGGCCGGATTGTTGTCTCGGCCATGGATGTAAAACGCACCTTCCTGACCTGCATGGATAAGAACGATCTGCCCGAGAAGTTCCATCGCCGCATCGAGAACTTCAAAATCCGCGGCTCGTCGGGCAAGGTCAATATTGCGCTCGACGGACTGCCGACGTTCCCGGCGCTGCCCGAGGGCAGCTCCCTGTACCACAGTGACATGCACTTCATCGATTCGATGGAGCGCATGGAGCGCGCCTACGACGACTGGAAGGATGGCCGGTGGTCCGAGGATCCTTACATCGACATGGTCATCCCGACCCTGAGCGATCCTACGATGGCGCCGCCGGGCAAACACTTCATGAGCTGTTTCGTGCAGTACTGCCCGCACCAGATCGAAGGCCGGCGCTGGACGCAGGAGGAGAAAGAAGCCTTCGGCCAGACCGTCATCAACCAGATCGCGAACTACAGCCCGGACTTCAAGGACCTGATCCTGCACGCGGAGATTCGAACGCCGCAGGACATCGAGGACGAAATCGGGATTACGGAAGGCAATATTTTCCACGGCGAGTTGACGATGGACCAGCTCCTCTTCAATCGCCCGATTCCGGGCTATGCGCAGTACCGCGGTCCCGTCGACGGCCTCTACATGTGTGGTTCCAGCAATCACCCGGGCGGCGGCATCATGGCCGCGCCGGGCGCCAACGCCGCGCGCGAAATTCTTTCGGACCTGAAAAGGCCAAACACTGTGCCGGAGAACTGGGGCGATGACTGATAAATACGATGCCATAGTGGTCGGCGCGGGGCACAACGGCCTGGTGTGCTCCGCATTGCTTGCCAAAGCCGGCATGAACGTGCTGGTCCTGGAAGCCAATGCCCAGGTTGGCGGTGCCGCGGTGACCCGGGAGTTTACGGAAGGCTATTCGACGTCGGCCTGTGCGCACCTGCTGTACCAGCTGCAGCCGGAAGTACGCAAAGAGCTCAAGTTATCGCCACAGCTCGCCACCGAAGACATGAGCACGATTGCGCTCGCCGAAAGCGGTCAGCACCTGCGCATCACGGCCGATTCGGTCGAGGGCGTGTCGGACGAAGATGCCGAGCAGTACCGTCGCTTTCGAAAACGCATGACCCGCTTTGCTGATCTCCTGCGGACCTATCTCAACAAGCGACCGCCGCGACTCGGCACAAAGAATTTCAAAGACATGCTTACGCTGGCGCAGCTCGGTTTCGATATCCGTCGCCTCGGCAAGGAAGAAATGCAGGAGTTCCTGCGGCTCATCGGCATGAATATGCACGACGAAGTCACCGAGCGCTTCGAGAGTCCGCTATTGAAGGGAGCCATCAGTCTCGACTCGGTGCTGGGCACGCACCTCGGGCCGCGTTCTCCGAATACGATCATGACCTACCTGTATCGCCAGGCTGGCGATCATGGCCGGGTCGCCGTGCCGCAGGGCGGCATGGGTAGCGTCAGTGAGGAGCTGGCACACGCTGCTCGCGGCGCAGGCGCCACGATCCGCACAAGTATGCCCGTCAAGCGCATCGTCATAGACAACGGTCGCGTGACGGGCGTTGAGACTGAGGGTGGCGAGGTTTTCTCGAGCTACACGGTTATCTCGAATGCCGATCCGAAGCGCACGGTTATGGAGCTCGTCGGCGCCAAACACGTCGAAACGGGTTTCGGCCGCCGTATCCACCATCTGCGCGCTCGTGGGAATGCCGCCAAACTGCATCTCGCGCTTGACGGCTTGCCGACGATCGAAGGCCTGAACAAGAAAGACTTCGGTGAGCGCATCGTCATTGCGGGTGACGAACACTATGTCGAGCGCGCCTTTAACCCGGCGAAGTACGGCGAGTGCTCGTCCGAACCAGTCGTCGAAATGACGTTCCCGAGTTTTCGCGACGAGTCCCTGGCGCCCACCGGGAAGCACGTTATGTCGGCGGTTGTGCAGTACGCGCCCTACAACCTGAAGGCAGGTTGGGACGACGCGGCTCGCGAAGCATTCAAGCAGACGGTCATCAAGACCATCGCAAAATATGCACCGGATATTGAACAGCGCATTTCGGCAAGCGAACTGTTGACGCCGGCGGATATCGAGCGTGAGTTCCACATTACCGGCGGCCACTGGCATCACGCGGAGCTGACGCTCGACCAGTTCCTGTTTGTACGGCCTGTAAATGGTGCGGCACAGTATGCTTTGCCGGTGGATGGACTGTTCCTCTGCGGGGCCGGGGCACATCCCGGTGGTGGCGTTAGCGGCGCGGCAGGCAGGAATGCAGCGCGAACGATTCTCAGGCGGGAGAAAGCAGCATGAAACAAGGGCCGGTACATCAAGGGCGCCTGAAGTCGCCGTTCTTCTCGCGCCTCGAAAAACTCGATTTCGTCAACGAGTGGCACGAGTGGAAGGGGTACTCGAGCGCCGACCAACTGTATTGCTCGGATACCGAGTACTTCGCGATTCGCAATGCAACAGCCGTGTTCGACCTGACGCCGATGACCAAGTACCGCATCACGGGGCCGGATGCACTCGACTACCTGAACCGCCTGGTCACGCGTGACATGGCCAAGGTCCGGCCGGGTCGTGTTGCCTATGCCGTCTGGTGCGACGACAACGGGCAGGTCATCGACGACGGCACGATCTTCCACCTGCGCGAAGGCGAATATCGCCTGTGTTCGCAGGAGCGTCATTCCGCCTGGCTGCAAGCCGCAGCTATCGGTTTCGACGTGACGATCACGCACGAGACCGAAGACGTCGCGGCGCTGGCCGTGCAGGGACCAACGTCGTACAGCGTCCTCTCCAAGCTGAACCTCGACGGGCTTGGCGAGCTGAAGCCGTTCGGCCTGATGCACTGTGACTTCCAGGGAACGGAGCTCATGGTGTCGCGAACCGGGTTTACCGGGGACCTGGGCTACGAACTCTGGATCGATCCGGACAAGGCGGAAGCACTATGGGATGCCTTGTTCGAAGCCGGCGAATTGCACGGCATCCGCGCCATCGGTACGACCGCGCTCGACATGGCGCGTATCGAGGCCGGCTATCTTGCGGCCTACGAGGAGTTCCTGCCGGCTGACGAAACGGTCCGCACAGGCGTGTCGCGCTCGCCGCTGGAGCTGGGCCTGGACTGGCTCGTGGATTTCAAAAAACCGAACTTCAACGGTCGTCGCGCACTAGCTGAAGAAAAGCGTAAAGGCTCAGTCTGGCGCCTGGTGAAACTCGACATCGAGGGCAACAAGGAGGCGCACCACTCTTATATATTTTCGAACGCCAAGGCTAGCGGCAGCAACATCGGGTTCGTCACGTCTGCCGTGTGGTCGCCTGTGTGCAAGCAGAATATCGCGCTCGGCACGGTCAAGACGCCGCACGGCAAGCCGGGCGATACGGTCTGGGTGGAAATCTACTACCAGCGCGAGATGCACTGGAACCGGAAGATGGCAAAAGCGACCGTGGTCGACAAGCCGTTCTGGTTCCCGCCGCGGCGCGGCGCAACGCCACCCGGACCTTACTAGCAGCGGGCCGGCGTGAAGCATCGCCTCGATCCGCTACTGCGGCCGCGATCGGTTGCGGTTGTGGGTGCGTCGGCGCGCGCCGATTCAGTTGGCGACTGGGCGCTAAAAAACCTGCAGCTGGGTGGTTACAAGGGCCACCTCTACCCGGTCAACCCGAACTACGACGAGCTGCAGGGTCACCGCTGCTTCGCGACACTCGCTGATCTGCCCGAGACACCGGACTGCGTGGTCTTCGCCGTTGGCGATCATCGCATCGAAGCGTCGCTCGACGATGCGATAGCCGCGGGCGTGCCGGCCGCCGTGATCCAGTCGACGCTGTACATCGACGACGACAGCGAACCGCCGCTGCGGGAGCGGGTCCGAAAGAAGATTCGCGATGCCGGCATGCTCGTCTGTGGCGCCAATGGCATGGGCTTCTACAACGTTCGTGATCACGTCTGGACCTGCGGCTTCGACAGCACGTCGCACGAGGCGCCCGGCAATGTTGCCTTGATCAGCCACTCGGGGTCGGGCATGTCCGGCATCATCGATTGCGATGAGAGACTCCGCGTCAATGTGGCCGTTTCGACGGGCAATGAACTCAGCGTCACGATGGATGAGTACCTCGATTTTGTGCTGGAGCTTCCGGAGACACATGCGGTGGGCCTGTTTATCGAGACGGCCCGTAATCCGGCAGGTTTTCGTGCGGCGCTGGCCAAGGCGGCGCAGCGCCGTATCCCGATTGTTGCCCTGAAGGTTGGGCGTACCGAGAGGTCGGCCGAGCTTGCGGTATCGCACTCGGGTGCAATGGCCGGTGTCGACGCGACCTACGAGGCGCTGTTCGACTGCTACGGCGTCCAGCGAGCCCGCGACCAGGACGAGCTTGCGACGATGCTGATCATGTTCGCGGAAATGCACCCGGTTGGTGCCGGCGGACTGGTCACGCTGCATGACTCCGGCGGAGAGCGACAGCTGCTTGTCGATCTCGCGGACGACAGTGGTGTGCCGCTGACGGAGCTTGCGCCCGACACGGTCACCGCACTCGAACAAGTTCTGGACCCGGAGCTGCCGGCCGTGAATCCGCTCGACGCGTGGAGTCGCGGCGGACCGAATGCAGCAGAAAATATCGCGCGCTGCCTGACACTCCTGCTTCAGGATCCGGGCGCCGCGCTCGGCGCCGTCATTCACGACCGGGCACCGGCGGGCAGGATCTACGAGAGCTATCTTGCGTACATGCAGCATGCCCGCAAGGAATCGGATACGCCCGTCGCACTCGTGGCTGCCAGGCAGGGCACGGGACACGACCGCGCCGTAGTGACCAGCACGCATGCAGGTTTCCCGGTACTGGATGGCGTTACCCAGTTTCTCACCGGTGTCCGCGCACTGTTCGCGTATCGCGATTTCCAGCTGCGCCGCGAGTCGACGCGGCTGCCGGTCGACGCGGCCGTCGTCAAACCGTGGCGGAGGCGCCTGGCGGGCGGCTCGACCTTGGGCGAATTCGAATCCCTGCGCATGCTGAATGATTTCGGGATCGCGACGGTAACGTGCGCGCTGGCAAACTCCGAGAATGAGGCGGTCGCGGCCGCGAGAGACATGGGGTATCCGGTGGCCCTGAAGACGGCCGGGGAGAGTATGTTGCACAAATCGGAGCACGGTGGCGTAGTTCTCGGCGTCGAAGACGAGGCGCAGTTGTGCAGCGCGTACGGCGGCATGAGTACGCGCCTTGGCAACGACGTGCTCATCTCGGCCATGGCCGATGCCGGCGTGGAAATGCTGCTGGGCATCAAGCACGATCCGCAGTTTGGCCCGGTGGTCTTGATCGGTTCAGGAGGCGTGCTCGCCGAGACTCTCGGTGACGTGCAGTATGCATTGCCACCATTCGACGCGGCGCATGCGCGTCGCTGTGTCGATCGCCTGCAGCTCCGGCCATTGCTGGATGGCGTGCGTGGCGAGGCTGCTGCCGACATTGAAGCGTTCTGCAACATCGCCGCGCGCTTTTCGGAGATGGCCGCTGCACTCGCAGACGTGCTGGCAGAGGTCGACGTGAACCCGGTCATCGTGCAGGAACGCGGTGCGATTGCCGTGGACGCCCTGGTTACGGGGCGCAAAACCGAGGAAAGCTGACGTGCAGAAGCTCGCAATCTATCAGTCACTCTGGGGCATGCAGCTCAGGAACCCCAACCGGGCAGAACGCAGCGACGAAGAGGCGTTTGCCATGGTGGCCGAAGCGGGCTTCGATGGCATGTGCCTCGATCCGTCGGTTGAGGAAATTGCGGAAAACCTCGACAGGCAGAACCTGTTCGAAGCACACGGGCTCGGCTGCATGGTCAACGCGTTTCCGTATTCCCCGGACGACATGGAGCCGCTGCTCGATCTTGCCAATGACATGAACGCGTGCATGGTCAACGTGATCAGCGGGGTCATGCCGATCAGGCCGGAAGAGGCGGTGCCCGTGGTGCGAGACTGGATCGGTACCGCCAAACGCAAGCGCATGCCGATGTTATTTGAAACGCATCGCGACGGCCTGCTGAACGATCTCTATTTCACGCTGCAGCTCATGGAACTCGTCCCGGACATGCGCCTGTGTGCCGACCTGTCGCATTTCGTGGTGGACCGGGAGCTGCGCGCACCGGTGCCGGAGCGCGACGAGCAGTACATGAGATCGGTGCTCGACCGTTCCGACTGCTTCCAGGGCCGCATTGCGAGCCGGGAACAGGTGCAGATTCAGATCGACTTCCCGCAGCACCGGCAATGGGTCGATATCTTCAAGGCCTGGTGGAAGTACGGCATCGCACAGTGGCGCAAACGTAACGATGACGATGCGACGCTCGTATTCCTGTGCGAGCTCGGTCCACCGCCGTACGCGATTACCGACGCGAACCAGGACGAGCTGTCCGACCGCTGGCAGGAATCGCTACAGATTCGTGACTGGGTTCGGGATATCTGGTCGGCGCTGGAAGATGAGGATTGAGCGGTCGTTTCAGCTGTCACGGGTTCATGGTTCCGACGGCAATCAACACGGCAGCGATGAAACCGAGAAGCACGAGCGTCTCCATGTGGTCGACAAACCACTCGAGAATAGCCCGGCCGCGTGGTCCCAGCCAGGGGCCCGCTCGTAACTCGTCGGCTCGGGCTTCCAGTTCAGGCGGCAGGGTCTTTCCTGAAATCGTCAAGTAGTAGAAACGCATCTTCGGCGTACCGTACAGCCAGCCGAAGACGAGCAGTGCGACAGCCATGGTCGCATACAGCCGCAAGGAATCGTCGACAGGCAGATTACCGAGGAAGCCCTTACCGGCGATGGTTGCGCCGGACAGCACCAGCGCATAGAGCGCGATGATCGGCCGGCTGAGCGGGCTGTTCATGTTAATTGAGTAGAACACCCCGAACGGCAGGATGAAATGCAGCACAGCAATGTAGAACGCATCGAAGCCTGTGGGCTCGAATGTGCCGGAGTCGCCCATCGAGACGGCGACGGCGTACACGAGCGTACCGGCGACCGAGAACATCGACAGCCCGCCGAGCAGCTTGAGCAGGGCCGGCGGCTCTACGTCGGGCCGATTTTCAAACCGCGGCGACCAGAACTTGATTCTTTGTCCGGGCCTCATGTGAACCATCAGCTTGTTCCGGTCATAGTTCCGCCGGGCTGCCGTGCACCGGTTTGCCGCCGAACAGGGTCAACACCGCTTTGGTCTCGGAGATTTGCTCGGCATCGATTTCGAAGATGTTCTGGTCGAGTACGACGAGATCAGCAAATTTGCCGACTTCAATGGAACCCGTCACATCGTCCTGGTGATTGACGTACGCAGAGCCCATTGTGAACGCCTCCACAGCCTGAGCGACCGTTATGCGTTGCTCCGGATTCAAAACCTCTGTCGCGTGAGTGTCGGCGTCAACGCGCGTCACCGCGGTTTCGATCTGGGGCATCGGGTCAACGGTCGAAACCGACCAGTCGCTGCCAAACGCCACCTTACCGCCGGCGTCGAGAACGGATTTAATCGGGTACATCCAGCGCGCCGTCTCGGCACTGATGAACGGCAGGGTCAGGTCGACGACGTATTCGTCGGCGTAGGCCCAGACCGGCTGGAAGTTGGCGACGGCGCCGAGTTCGGCAAAGCGGGCGTGATCGTCGGGATGTACCACCTGCAGGTGCGACAGGTGGTGCCGCAGGTCGGCATCGCCGTGACGCTGGTTGGCTTCTTCCACCGCATCAAGCGCTAAACGCGCCGCGCCGTCACCCAGGGCATGGAAGTGCACCTGGAATCCCTCGGCCGCCAGGTTGCTGACGACCTCGACCATCTCGGTGGGTTCAATCATGGGCGTACCGCTGGTGCCGCTGTCGACGAGGTAGGGTTCGAGCATGACGGCCGTGTAGTTTTCCATGACGCCGTCGACGAATATTTTCACGCTTGTGGCACTCAGGTTCCCTTGCGTATAGCGCTCGCGCAGTGCCTTCATTGCCGCTATTTGCCCGTCAGGACCCTCAGCGTCCCACAGCAAGGCGGCAACAACGCGCAGATTGAGTTTGCCCATCTTGTCGAGGTGTTCGTAAACCTCGAGCTCGGGCTCCTCGGCGTAGGCTTTTTGCAGTGACGTTATGCCAACGCTGTGCATCAGGTCGCGCGCATACTCCAGGGCGGCGAGCCGCTCCTCGAAGGTTGGCGCGGGTACGTGCTTCGCGACGAGTCGCATGGCACCTTCCTGCAGGCTGCCAATAGACTCGCCAGTTTCCGGATCGCGATCGATAAAGCCGTCAACCGGGTCGGGCGTGTCTTGCGTAACGCCCGCGATCTCGAGTGCCCGGCTGTTGGCCCAGCCGGAATGGCCGTCGGCCGATGTGAGATAGACGGCGTGGTCGGGCGCCAGTTCGTCGAGAATGTCTTTGCTGGCCTTTGCACCGGGGCCAAAAGCCGCCATCGACCAGCCACCGCCAGTGATCCATTCGCTGTCTTCGCTGCGGGCCACGCAGTCCGGAATGACGGACCGGTAGTGATCGACGGTTTCTGCCTCGCCGAGGTAACAGCTCAGGGCTTCGAGACCTGCGTAGAGGGGATGGACATGCGCATCCTGGAAGCCGGGAAGCATGAGCCGCCCGCGCAGGTCGTGAGCCGTCGTATCGGGGCCGATGTGCGCACGCACCTCGTCGTCCGAACCCACAAACTCGATCGTGCCGTTGCGAATGGCCACGGCCTGGGCCCATGGCCGTTCAGCATTCACGGTGTAGATCTTGCCGGTGTGATAGACGATGTCGGCGAACTGCTTTTTCTTCTTCGTTATCTGCTTGACGATGTTGCCGCCCTTGATCACCACCGGAACGTCCTGCAGCGTGGTGATGTCGTCCAGCGGATTGACCTTCACGGCGATGATGTCGCCATAGCGGCCCGGTTCGATGGCGCCTACGTCGGCAGACAGTCCCATGTGTTCGGCGGCAAGGGAGGTTGCGCTCCTGATCGCATCCATTGGCGTCATGCCGCGACGTACCATGACCTCGAACTGGCGTGCGTTCAACCCATGTGGCAAAACGCCGGCATCGGTGCCGTATAGAATGGGCACACCGGCCGCATACGCTTTCTCGAAGACGACTCGCTGGGCTTCCGTTGTCTCGTCATTCTTGCGCATGAACTCTTCGGGGTAGCCGAGCTCTTCGCCGACTTCGGCCGTGAACGTCCCGTTGTACACATCCATCGAGAACGCGACGCCGTGCTCAACAGCCAGTGCAATCGCTTCGTCGTCGCCGAGCGAGGCATGCTCGATCGAGTCGACGCCGGCGAGAATGGCGTCCTTGATCGACTGCGCGCCGTGCGCATGGGCCGTGACTTTCACGCCGTTCGCATGCGCAACGTCGACGACCGCCGCGATCTCTTCCGGAGTCATTTCCGGTGAGCCAGGTACGCCGCCGTAGGCGAAAACTGCGCCTGAGGCGATGATCTTGATTATGTCCGCGCCGTTGTCGAGTACGCGCTGAGTAGCTGCCGCAAACTGCTCGGGTCCGCGCGCGACGCCAATGCGAATCCCCGCCGGTATGTCACTTTCGTCACGGCCGGGAACAACGAGATCGCCGCCACCTCCGGGAATGGTCAGGTACGACCCTGCCGTCTGGATGCGTGGGCCCGGTGCCTCTCCCTGGGCGATGTTCTCACGGGCCTCCAGGATGGCCTCGGGAAAATAGTCACCGACATTGCGAACCGTCGTAAAGCCGGCCTGCAGCGTGATGCCCGCGTTCTTGAGTGTGATCGCCATCGTCTCAGCCATACTGCGGCGGTAGTAAATCGTGAGGTCGCTGGAGTCGTCGTGTTTCAGGGCGAGATGCGTGTGCGTGTCGATCAGGCCGGGGAGGCAAACGTACTCGGTCAGGTTCAGGACTTCCGCATCTTCCGCGGCGGGTGCATGGATCGAAAGCAACTGCTCGATACGACCGTTGCGTATCAGCACCGTGGTCGGGCCCAGCGCATCGTCAGCCAGACCGTCGATGACAGCGCCACAGCGAACCACGAGGATGTCGTCTTGCTCCTCGGGTGCTTGCTGGCACGCTGACACAAGTACGACGGCCACAACGGCCATTAAGGAATAACGCATACAGGACCTCCCAAGGCTGGTACTACAGTACCAAGCATGGCTTGCTCAAGTGAAGTAAGCTCGGGCGGATGGCAGGAAAAGCTTTCCAGGCAGCACTGCAAAGGGATGTGCCGTTGATCCTGGACGGCGGCCTTGCGACCCAGCTGGAGGCCCAGGGTTGCGATATCGGCAATGCGCTCTGGTCGGCGTCGCTGCTGCAGACGGCTCCCGAAGAGATTGTTGCAGCGACCAGGGCATACCTCGAGGCGGGTGCCGAGTGCGTCGCGACAGCAACCTACCAGGCGAGTCATGAGGGATATGCTGCACTGGGTTTGTCGGCAAAGGAGGCTGACGACCTGATGCTGCTGTCCGTAGCGCTCGCTGAACGAGCTCGCAGCGAGTATCTGCGGGCGCACGCCGAATGTGATTTCGTACCCCTGGTGGCGGCGAGCCTAGGGCCGTATGGCGCCATGCTGCACGACGGTTCGGAGTACCGGGGCGACTACGGCGTCACGGCTGAGACGCTTCGAGGGTTTCATGCACCGCGACTCGAATTGTTGGGTGACAGCGGCGCCGACGTGCTGGCGCTGGAGACCATTCCGTCACACCTCGAGGCAGAGGTATTGGCGGAGCTGCTTGCCGGTTGCGCCATGCCTGCCTGGATCAGTTTTTCGTGTCGCGACGGTGCGCAGCTTGTTGACGGCACGCCGATAGAAGACGTCGCAGCCATGTTTGCGGAGCATCCTCGAGTAGTCGCGGTGGGTATCAACTGCACGCCACCGCAGTTCGCGCCGGAACTGGTGCGACGAGTATGTGCTGTCGTGCCGGACAAAGCTGTCATGGCCTATCCCAATTCGGGCGAGACCTACCATGCCGAAGATAATTCGTGGTCCGGCACGGTAACGCCGGGCGACTGCGCCGCCGCGGCGCGCAGCTGGGTTGAGGTTGGTGCCCGCATTGTCGGCGGCTGCTGTCGTATGGGGCCCGAGCACATTCAGGCAATGCGAAACGAACTCAGATAAGTATTCCAGGCAGGTCGACAGGCGACGCTGCTATCGCCGTCGCACCGGCGCCTTCGAGTTCCTCGACCGAGCCATAACCGTAGGCAACGCCGACCGGCGTCATTTGGTTCGCTACCGCACCGATGAGGTCGTGCTTGCGATCGCCAACCATGACGTGGCGCGCGCCGCCCGGGTTCCTGCCGATGGCAAATTCCAGCAGCTCCGTCTTGGTGCCGCGCGTGCCGTCAAGTTCGCTGCCATACACCGTGGCGAAGAACTCACCCATGCCGAAGTGCTCGACGATACGCGCCGCATGCTTATGCGGCTTTGCTGTGGCAACGAACAGCAGGTGACCGGCAGTGGCTATAGCGTCGAGGGCATCGACGATGCCGTCGTAGGGTTTGTTTTCCTGCCAGCCGATATCGACGAAACGTTCGCGGTACAGGTCGACCGCCTTTCTGGTCAGGTCGTCCCCGACCAATTCCGGAAACGTGTCCCACAGGGGAGGGCCGATGCAGCTATAGAGGTAGTCATCGTCGGGATGCGGGAACCCGAGCTCATCGAGCGCATACAGGATGCACTTTGTGATGCCCTCGTAAGGGTCGGTCAGCGTGCCGTCAAGGTCGAAGTAGACATGCGTAGTCATCGCCGTAGCATACAAGCAATACCGCGGCGCGCCTCAACTAATAGTGTGGGGGTTGCGTCAGAAACTGACGCGCAGCGCCAGGACCGTGGCGCCGATGTCAAAGCCGTAGACTGGACCGATCAAGTCGCTGGTCTGGGTGAACGGGTCGACTCGCAAATCAAAGGACAGCTGCGGGGAAGCGCGAAAGCGCAGCCCCAGGCCGGCGCGGTCCGACCACAGGTCGCTGGTCAGGTAGGTCAGGTCGAACAGGGTTTGCGCGCGATCCTCGGGCCGGAACAATTCCCAGCCGTTGTCGCCCAGCGGGACAACGCGTGCGTCGGCATGGAGCGCGTCAGCCGGCGTTTCGGCGAACACGCCTGTCGTGAACAGCGAGAGGAGCAATGCGATCCCTGCAGTGCGTTTCGACATAATCCATCCTGGAGCCGCCGGTAACGAGATTACAGGGTAGTAGATAGGTCCGTGACAGGCGCGTACGCCTGTCACAATTCCGTCCGTGGGCGCTTGAATCGCCTTGTAGAGCGCGGTCGGCGGACCTAGCTATCGGCGCGAGTAATCGCCCTTTGCATCATCTTGTCACGAAGATGACGCAATGCTCTCCTGCTTTCATTATCAAGATCGGCGGGCATTGCCGAGAATGCCGATAGCATGGCGATGTCGTTCGCTTCGGCCAGATTGACATTCAATAACCGCAATTCCTGCTCGATGTTGTCCAGCGTCAGATCCGACAAGTCGTTCTCCAATAGGGTGTGTGTTCGTGACTGTACGCGTTGTCGTGACGCGAAGCGACGCTTCGACCCGCACATCTGCGTCAGGCCGGGCAGGAAGTCCTCCGCTTCGGTCTAGAAGATGAGGCGTGCCGTCACCGACGTGCCGATAATGCCGAGGTCATAGCTGGGACCCAGCAAGTCGTCTTCCCAGACCATTGCGTCGGCCTGGATGCCGATCGAAAAGTTGCGCGACGGACTGTAGCGAAGGCCAATGCCGCCGGCCGCGGCGGACTGGTCGTCCTCGATGCCGAAGCCGGCGTCGAATTCGAGTGTGCCAACACCGAGCTGGCCGTAAAGTTCCCAGCCACTGTCGCCAAACGGCACCGTTCCGACGAGGTGCGCCGACAATGCGGTGACTTCAAAGGGGGCACCGTCGATGGCGAAAGTGCCGAAATCGGAGTAGCGGCCTTCGATGGCGAGATACTTGAAGACCTTGTAGCCGGCAAACAACATCGAGGTCGTATCGGAGTCATCCCGTATGAAGCCCGCAAATGCGTCGCCATCGTCAAACAGCGACGTGCCTATGCCGCCGCCGATATACGGGCCGTAAGATTGTGGCTCTGCAGCCTGCGCCGTGCCGAAAGCAACAAGAAGTGTCATAACGATCAGTGTTTTCTTAAGCATAATCTGTCTCCCTCACCGCTATTGCGGGTTGCTAGAGGAGCAGACTAGACGGGCTGGATGAACGACGGGTGAACGGCCGTCAGCGCTCAGTGACGCAGGATCGCGTGGGCCGCGTTGTAACCCGGCGCGCCGGTTACGCCGCCGCCCGGATGGGTGCCGGCGCCACATAACCATAAGTTATCGATAGGCGTGCGGTAGTGCGCCCAGCGGGGCAGTGGCCGCATGAAGAACATCTGCTCGAGCGAGATGTCGCCGTGGAAGATGTTGCCCTCGGTGATGCCGAAGGTCGCCTCGAGGTCGACAGGCGTGTAGACGCGCCTTGCCACAACGGATCCAGGGAGGTTCGGGGCAAACTTGGCGAGCAGCTCGGTAACCCGGTCGCCCAGCAGATCCCGGTGGTTGTCCCAGGTGCCGGTGCGCAGCGAGTAAGGCAGGTACTGCACGAAACAGGTAAGCACGTGTCGCCCCGCCGGTGCGAGCGTTTCGTCCGCGTTGGAGGCAAGAACGCAATCGACCCACAGCCGCTCAGGCAACTCGCCACGTTGCGATGCGTTGTAGTTCGACTCGGCGTCGGCGAGCGTCGGGATCAATGTAAACAGCGAACGCTGCGGCTTCGTGCGGTCAGCCGGCATGCCGTTGACACGGGGTTCTTCCGACAACACGAAGTTCACTTTTCCGGCCGGGCCGTCCATGCGAATGTTCGCCACGTCGCGCCTGAAGTCAGCGTCGAGTTCCGTGGTGTCGACGAGCCCCAGGAAAGTGCGCTTCGGGTCCGCGTTGGACACCACGAGCCGCGCGTCGCACACGTCGCCGGACTCGAGCGTGACGCCGGTAGCATTGCCGTTCGCGATGTTGATCTGTGCAACGGGCGCCGACGTGCGAATTTCGACACCCAGGTCCTCACACGCGGCGCGCAGTGCCTGGGTGATGGCGCCCATGCCGCCGATGACGTGTCCCTGCCAGGCTTGCTGCTCGGCATCGCCGCCACTCAATAAATGAAACAACAAGCCCATGGCCGTACCGGGCTGGTAAGGTCCGCCATGCTTGCCGTACAAGCTGTTGGAGAGAATCAGGCGTTTGAGCTTGTCGGATTCGAAACGGCGGTCGAGGAACTCGCCGAGCGAGCCGGTCAGAAAGCGCACCAGGCCGCTGACCTCGTCGCCCGTCACACCGTAAAACCGTCGCCAGGTTTTCCACAGCTCGCCGACCTTGCGCATGCCGCGGGCATGCAGGTCTGGCGGCGACTCGAGGAAGAAGGGCTGCAGGTAAGCCGCGAGGCGTTTCAGCTCGTCCTCGGTTTCAAAGAAGCGCGCCGCGTCACCCGGCGCAATACGCTCGAGTTCGGATCGCATCCTGGGTTCGTCGCCCCACCAGGCGACCACGTCGCCGTCTTCGAAGGCGGCCTGCACGCCCGGATCGCAGGCGACCATTTGCAGCCCGTAAGCGCCCAGCTTGAGGTCCCGGATGATTGTCGGGCGCAGCATGCTCGCAATGTAGGACGCCGTGGAGACGCGACATCCCGGAGCGAGCTCGGGGTCGACTTCTTCGGTCACGGCACATCCGCCGACAACGTCCCGGCGCTCGAGCACCAGTACTTTTTTGCCGGCTCGCGCAAGATACGCAGCCGCGGTCAGCCCGTTGTGGCCGGCGCCGATAACAATGATGTCGTGTTGCATGTCGGGATTCGTCGCGGTTATAAGAGACCAGCATGTTAGACATTATCATTTTCGCGGCCTATATCGGCCTCGTGCTGGGGATCGGCCGTTACTGGTCGAAACGCGTCCGCAGCACGGAGGATTTTCACCTCTGCGGTCGCCAGCTGGGCAAGCTGCCTGCCTCGCTGAGTCTCGCCGCGACCGAGTTCTCGGGCTCGGGTCTGATCGGCGGCGCCGGTCTTGTCTACGCCATCGGGCTGTCAGGTATTTTCTGGAACTACGCCGCAATACCCGCATATATCCTGCTCGGATTCCTCGTGGCCCCGCGCCTGCGCCGGCTGCAGCTGACCACGATTCCCGAGTACATCGGGACGAAATTCGGCGTCAAGACACAGCGGCTGACCGCCGTGCTCGAAATCATCGAGGCCGTCGCATTCGTTGCTGTGCAGATTCTCGTATCGGCGCTGCTGCTGTCGGCGCTTTTCGGTTTATCAGTCCCGCAGGCGTCGCTGCTCGTCACGGCGGCATTTGCCATCTACACAATGATGGGCGGCCTCTGGGCTGTCGTCTGGACCGATGCCCTGCAATATGTCGTGCTCATGGCGGGCATTATCATCGCCGTGGTGCTGGCCCTGATCGCCGTCGGCGGCATCGACGGCCTGCATAACAGCCTGCCCGAGGAGCACTTCAGCTTCACCCAGCTCGGGCTATGGACGCCGCTGGCCTGGGGGGCGCTTGCGCTGTACAGCTACGGCGTAGACCAGGCCTACATGCAGCGTGCGCTCGCGGCCAAGGACGCCGAGACGGCGCGCTTCGCGTACATCTTTACGGGCTGTAACTATGTCGTCTTTGGCGGCTGCGTTGCGATACTCGGCCTCGCGGCGGCATCGCTGTTGCCGGGACTCGAGAACGAGAACCAGGCCTTGCCGGAACTCGTCGCGCAGGTTCTGCCCGAGGGCGTGCGGGCTCTGATTATGACCGCGATCATCGCCGCAACGATGTCGACTTCGTCGTCATTCCTGGCCGCCGCCTCATCGCTGGCCGTGCAGGATTTGTACGAGCCGATCTTCGGTGAGGGCTCGAGCGATGCGAGACAGATATTTCACTCGCGCGTCATTACGGCGATCTTTGCCGCCGTCTCGCTGGTCATCTCGCTGGTGTTCCCGGGCGTCGTCAGCCTGGTCGTGTTTGCGACGCTGGTCGCCCCCGCGGCGATCTTCATCCCGTTCATTCTCTCGATCTTCTGGGACAAGACGCCCGCGCATGCCGGCTTCTGGGCGATCCTCGTCTCTGCGGTTGCCGGCTGCTCCTCGCAGATCTTCTGGTATGAGCAGATTCCCGGCTGGCTGGGCGCAATGCACCCGCTGTTTGTTGCCCCGCTGGCAGCGCTCGCTGTTATGATTCCGGCCGCGGTATTCAGCGGAAAGAAATAACGTGCACGAAAACGAACACGACACACCCAAGGCGTCCTTTGATCGAGCCACCACCTTCCTGCGCGGCGGTGACGCCGTTATGGCAGAGCGTATTTGCCGCCAGGCGCTGAACGCACATCCGCGGGACGCCAACCTGCTGTGCCTGTTGGGCGCGTCACTGATTCGTCAGCAAAAGCCGCAGGAGGCCGAACACACGCTGTCTCGCGCCGTGCGTATATTTTCCGATTTCTCACGAGCGCATGAAGGTCTTGCCGAGGCGCTGATCATGCAGGGCCGCTTGTCGGAAGCACTGGAGGCGCTTGAACGTGCGGCTGAACTGGAGCCGGGCAACGCTTCCGTCCGCATGAAGAAGGCGAAGGTCCTGACGGGCATGGGCAGGGACGACGACGCAAGCCGCGAGTTTGAAGAGTCGTTCAAGCTCACGCCGCACCGGGAGGATCTTGTGCGCGGGCTTAACTTGCAGCGCATGGGCAATATTCGCGAAGCGGAGAATGTGTATCGCGACGTCCTGCAAAAGGACCCATCGAACGTTGATGCGCTGCGCTTGCTGGCCGGTGTCGCAATGCGGGCCAAGCAGTGGGGCGATGCCGAAATGCTGCTGGAACGCGCGCTGGAGCTGGCCCCCGATTACTTCCAGGGTTGGATGGACATCGGTATGGCACGCCAGGAGCAGGACAAGACCGAGGGCGCCATTGAGGCCTATCGCCAGGTGATGCGCCTGGAGCCACACAAGCCGCACGGCTATACCTCGGCGGGCACCCTGTACGCGATGATCGGCGAACACGACAAGGCGATGGAACTGCTGCAACAGGCGGTTGAGATCGACTCGGGCAATTTCGGTGCCCTCTCAGGCATCGGCCACGTCCAGAAGACGATCGGCAATCAGGCAGCGGCGATCGACAGCTACCGCAGGTGCGTGGAGCGCAACCCGGACCATGGCGAAACCTGGTGGAGCCTCGCCAACCTGAAGACGTTCCGGTTCACCGATGACGATATCGCTATCATGGAGAAGCGCGCTGCCAGGAAGTCCCTCGTCGAGGAGCAGCGGGCAAGTTTCTTTTTCGCGTTGGGCAAAGCCTACGAAGACAGGCAGGACTATGACAAGGCCTTCGAGTACTACGCGAAAGGCAACGAGAATCGCCGCCAGCGGGAGACCTACGACCCGGTGCAGACGGTCGATCTCCACGACAAGTTCATCGAGGTATTTTCAAAGGACTTCATCGCGGAACGCGCCGGCGTCGGGTGCCAGAGTAACGCACCGATCCTGATCGTCGGATTGCCGAGATCCGGTTCCACGTTGATCGAGCAAATTCTCGCGAGTCATCCTGATGTCGAAGGAACGCACGAATTGCCCGACCTGGGTCGCGTGGCCCGGTCGATTGGCCTGAAGCGAGAAGATCGCAAGAGCTATCCGCAGGTCATACCGTTTCTCGACGACGACGAATTTGCCGAACTCGGTGAAGAGTACCTGCGACGGACCAGGCGGCATCGCGAAACCGAGTTGCCGCGGTTCACGGACAAACTGCCGAATAATTTTTCGCACGTGGGCTTCCTGAGCCTGGTTCTGCCGAATGCGAAAGTCATCAATGCCAAGCGTCACCCCCTGGACAGCTGTCTCGGCAGTTTCAAACAGTTGTTCGCGCGTGGACAGCCATTCACCTACGAGCAGTTTGAACTGGCCGAGTTCTACCTGGAGTACCAGCGGCTTATGGACCACTGGCACGAGGTACTGCCCGGCAAGGTGCTCGACGTGCAGTACGAAGACGTCGTCGACGACCTGGAAACCCAGGTGCGCCGCATACTCGAACACTGCGAGCTGCCGTGGAACGATGCCTGCTTACGGTTCTACGAAAACGAACGTGCGGTCAAGACCGCGAGTTCCGAGCAGGTGCGCAAGCCGATCTATGCAACGTCAAAACATTTGTGGCGCCGCTACGAGCAACACCTGGGACCCATGATCGAAGTACTGGAACCGCTCCTCCGGACCTTGCCCGCAGACTGGCAACCGGAGAACTATCCGGGCTAGCGTCGGTCGACGAAGTCAGGCGGCATATAGTCGAAGATAAACGTGATGCGGTCATCCTTGCCGCTGTTGATGACGGAATGCGTCTTCTGGTTGTTGATCTCGTAGGCTTGCCCGACTTTCAGGTGAAAGGGCTTGCCGTCGATCGTAAAGCGCACCCGGGGATTCGTCGTCACCGGGATGTGAATACGGTGACTGGCCCGAAACGTCGGGTGACTGTCGAAATGCGGATTGATGCGACCCCCTGACAGCAGCTTTGCCGCCATGGCGCGAATAATCGTGCCGCCGGGCGGGTAGAACTTCCCGATCAGGTCGTGCATCAGGGGTATCGCAGGTTCAGCCAACAGGTCCCATCCTGCTTCCTTGCTGACTTGCAGGTCGTTTGCTGGTCCGCCGCAGAACACCATGACCACCGATTGGGTCTGCTTGTGGACCTCGTAATCGTTCTGCCGATTGACGTTCAGGAACCAGGCTTCCTCGTCGAGACCGAGGACGGTGTCGATGAGCGCATGGGAGTTCACGGTGCCCAGTTCTTTGAGGGGTACGTCGATATTCATAGGCCCGGAAACATAGCAAATCAGCCATGTGTTGCAAAATTGCAAATAGTGAAACGCGCCACCACTGGGATTGCCCCCGTTTGTTGTATCCGGGCAAAAAATGGTAGTAGACTGAAAGAGATATAAGCGCTGTTAGCCAATAAGTCCAACGGGGGTTTCGACATGGCTGAAGTTATGACTACGGATGGTATTCCTGTAAAGAGTGCCCTGGCGGTTGCAGTATCAATGGCCGTCGCCGGCCACGCAGACGAAGCGCGAGCACAGGAAGACGGCGCCAGCCGTTCCGGCATCGAGGAAATCACGGTAACGGCGCGCAAGCGCGAGGAAAGCCTTCAGGATGTTGGCGGTAGCATCCAGGCACTGACCGGGGACGATCTCAAGAACCAGGGCCTGCTGAACCTGGAAGATACTATCCGGATGTTGCCGAGTGTGAGCCACGTTGGCAGCGTAGCCGGTGCCAACAAGATCATCTTCCGCGGCGTCTCAGATAACCCGGGCGCGTTTATCGCGGCATCGTCGTCAGCACTCTATATTGATGAGCAGCCGCTGACCCAGTTTTCGGTCAATCCCGAACCCCGCATGATTGACATCGAGCGTGTCGAAGCGCTGGCCGGCCCGCAGGGCACGCTGTACGGCGACAGCTCGCAGTCAGGCACGCTGCGCATCATCACGAACAAGCCGGACCCAACGGAATTCTCCGCTAACGCAGAGATGATGGTTCGCAAGGGCGAAGACTCATCCATGAGCCACGAGGTCAGTGGCTGGATCAATATGCCCCTGATTGAAGACAAGTTCGCGATTCGGCTGGTCGGTTACACCGCCGAAGACGGCGGCTTTATCGATAATGTTCTTGGCGTCTCACCCATGCGTGGCACCAGGAACAACGCGAACCTTGTTCAGGACGACATCAACACTGTCGATTTCGTCGGTGGCCGTATCTCGGCGAAATGGTTCGTCAACGACGAATGGTCCATCACCGCGAGCGCGATGAGCCAGAAGATGGAGGCCAAAGGGCTCAACGACTACGACCCGGGCGTGGGTGATCTGCAGACCGTCAAGTTCTTCAGAGACACACGTGACGACGAGTGGACCCAGGGCGCACTGACCATCGAAGGCAGCTTTGGCAGCGTCGACGTCGTGTCGATCACGAGTTACTTTGATCGCAAGCTGGATTACACCTTCGATCGCACAACCTACTCGGCGTACTTCAACTACAATTTCTGCCCGTTGTTCGCGACCTATTGCTGGTCCGGCTTCAGCGGTGCCGAGAATCACTATTTTGGAACTATCGGCGGAATTGATGTCGATCCCAATACGGGTTACCTGTATTGGGGCCGGGGGATTCCAAACGACCAGGACACGATCGGCTTTAATACCCAGGATCAGGAAAACGATCGTTTCACCCAGGAAATCCGGTTGTCGCAGACCACCGATAACTATCGCTGGGTTCTGGGCGCGTTCTACGAGGAGAAGAGCGAGAACTGGGAATACCGGGCGCGCACGCCGGAGTTTCTCGAATCTCTCTCCTACGCATACTGGACCTACCTGTATGCCCCCAGCGGCGTGGATCCGTCCTGGTGGTTGTCGGGTGACGATACCGAGTGGGAGCAATGGGCTGTATTCGGTAATTTCAGTTACAACTTCACCGACCAGTTGACTGCCGAGGTCGGCGTACGCTTCTTCGACCAGGAGATGGACCGGTTCTACTTTGTGGACAAGCCGTTCCTGGTAGGGTTCCGGGACTCGACGAGCCCGCAGGGCGGCAATGACGATTTCGTGCCGAAGGTGACTGTCCAGTACGCCATAGACGACGAGAAGATGATCTATGCGTTGTACTCCGAAGGCTTCCGGTCGGGCGGTGCCAACCGAAATCGCACACCGTTTACGGTGTTCCCGCAGGTCTACGAGCCGGACCTCCTCAAGAACTTCGAAGTCGGCGCCAAGACGCGCTGGTTCGACGGTCGCCTGCAGATTAATGCGACGGTGTATTCGGGTCAGTGGGAGAACTACCAGATCGAAGCCGTGGATCCGAGCTTCCGGCTCTGTCAGCCTGGCGAAATCGCCGATGTCGACTTCTGTAACCAGCCCTTCCAGGTCATGGTCGCAAACGTGGGAGATGCCGAACAGTTTGGCGTCGAGTTCGATCTGCGTGCCGCGCCGAATGACATGGTTGATCTCGGCCTGAGCGTCGGCTATGTGAAAGCCGAGACAAGCGAAGAGTTCGAGGTGACGGTGCCCGTTCCGAAGGGCTCACAGTTGCCGAACGTGCCGGAACTCAAGTTAAGCGCGTTTACACAGTTCAACTGGCCCGTAATGCAGGGCGAAACCGCGTACCTGCGTGGACAGTACACCTGGCAGGACGAGTCCCTGAACCAGCTCGAGGCGATTGCGCCAGGCGCACCCGGCGACTTTACCGGTGCACCGCAATACGGGCAGCCGTCCTACGGCATCATGGACCTTCGAGCGGGATTAACTTCGGATAACTGGACTCTCGAGGGCTTTGTGAGCAACGTGTTCGATGAGCGTGCGGATTTGTACAACAATTCGCTGTTCCTGGACTACTTCTTTGGCAGGCAGCGTGTCACGGCGAATCGTCCACGCGAGTTTGGCGTACGCTTCTCGTATACCTGGCAGTAAGCGGGTAAGGACAGACTGGAAAAAGGGCAGCATTCGCTGCCCTTTTTTTATGCTTATTCGAATTCGTGGGGTACGAGAAACCCGCGGCTGACAAACACGCGCACGATGGACAGCAGGTCCCCGGTCAGCTGCTCGATATCCGCATCGGCGACCCGGGCAAATTCTCCGACACTGTCACCGACCGTACGCTTGCCGTTGAAGAGATTGAGGAATGCCGCCACGCCACCGTCGATGTCGGCTTCCGTCGACAGGCCGTTGTCCAGGCGCAGGCGCACGCCGGCGATACCACCCTCGGACTGTGTCTGCTCGGCCTCCAGGTCGTCCGCGAGGCGCAGCGTGGCAGCGAGGAGCGCCTCGTCGTCACAGGCCTCGAGAAAATCGACGGCCGCAATACCGCGCGCGACCGCAGCACCGGCGGGCTCGGTGATGTCCGCCGGCAGGTTATGGACATGGAGCCAGTTTGCAGCGTCGTTGCGCCTCAGTACGAGCATGCCTGGATGTACGGCTCGCACCTGGTGCCGGTCAAAGTATGCGATCCATTCCTGTTGCGACCCGGCGTTGACCGACTCACCCGACAGGTCGCTGGTCCGTTGTTTTGCATAAGACGCCGGCGATAATGGGGTTGCATGTAATACCCAGGCATCGCAGGCGGTGATCCAGTTACTGATACGGTCGACCCAGGACTCCCCTTCGACCTCGACCCACTCGCACAGCATCTGCAGGTGCGCCCCTTCCTTGAGGTAACGTGGTGCCTGGCCAACCAGTATCCTGCAGAACTCATCGAGCTCCAGCGGGTTGTCGCGATAGGCGAACGTCTCGGACGGGCCGATGACGAAGGGCGGGTTACTCACGATCAGGTCAAACCGCCGATCGGCGATCGGTTCGAACAGGCTGCCCTCGATACAGTCCACATTGTGGATGTCGTTGAGCAGTGCATTGAAGCGCGTGTAGGCAATCGCCTGCGGACTGATATCGGTGGCAGTGACCCGCGTGCTGTGGCGCGCCGCGAAGAGGGCGTGTATGCCACAGCCGCAACCAAGGTCGAGCGTATCGTCGACGTGATCGCGCAGGGTCAGGTAGCGCAGAAAATTGGCGGAGTGCGTGCTCGCCGGAAGAACGAAATCACGCGCCTCGCCCGTGCCGAGGATCCAGAACGCATCCGACGCGAACAACAGGTCTTCAACAGGAATGATGACGACGCGCCCGGTCACAATATCGCCGTCGTAATGCAGCAGGCCTGCATCGTTGCAGAAACTAACGACAAGGTCCGGCAGGAATTCCGTCACTGTATCCCTGTCGACGGGTGCCCCGAGCAGGAACAGGCGCACGAGCACGTTGAGTACCGTGATCTCGCGCGAGTCGTCGAACATCTGTTGTTCTTCGCCCTGGGCTGGCGGCCGCGCCCGGCCTATGCGCTGCGTGAGCTGCTCGGTGTTGTAGCCGCACGCATCGAGAAATACGCGAAACTCATAAACGCGCGATTGTTCGGGTAGCTGGATCATGGTCGCGGTAGTCTAACCGAGGTTCGCCGGGCACTGGTATCATGTCGGGCCACATTCGCAGGGATCGACGAGATTGAAGACGTTGCGCGATGCAATTCGGCAGAAGGACCTTGTCATCACGGCAGACCTGCCGCTATCACCAACGACCACGGCTGAGGATATCGAGTCAGCGGCATTGGCGCTGCGGTCCGTCGTTGATGCTGTGCAGATCATTGATGACCGCGAGGCGTCCGGTCACATGTCGTCACTCGCCGCCGCCGCGATCGCATTGCGAGCGGGCATTGACCCGGTGTTGCATCTGACGGCCCGGGATCGCAATCGGGTTGCGTTGCAGGCAGAGCTTCTCGGCGCCGCAGCGCTGGGATTGACGTCCCTGGTTATCTCCCGTGGCGAGAAGCTGTCGAAAAAGGAGTTCCTGCGCGGCAAGGGCGTGTTCGATACCAACGAAGCCCGTTTCATGGGTATGGCACGGCGGGTCGGCGAGGAATCCGGCCTCGTCTCCGCGCCCGGCTTTCTTCTCGGAACCTACGTGACGGTCTTTGCCCCGGCCGACAATTGGCAGGCGAAGCGCATTGGTGAATCCCTGGATACCGGCGTCAGTATCCTCTACACACAGCCCTGCCTCAACAGCCGCCTGCTTGGCCTGTACATGAAGAAGCTCGTCGAGAAGAAAATTCTGCACCGCGCATCGGTCATCGCCGAGGTGCCGCTACTGGGTTCTCGCGAAAGCGCCCGAGACTACAAGAAGAAAAACCCGATCGCCCTGATTCCCGACACGACGGTGAAACGCATTGTTGAGGCCGATGATCCGGCGGACGCCGGTTTTGCGGCCTGTGTCGAGATGCTGCGCGAGACGCGTTCTATCCCCGGCATAGCGGGTGTGACTATCCGGCACACTGGCAGCGCCCAAAACGTCGTCGCGGCTGTCGAAGCTGCCGGCCTCGCGAGCTAGGAAACGCTCGGCACGGGATAAGGCCAGACCTCGAGTCCGTGGATCGCGTTGCGTATATCCCTGGAAAAATTAACAGACATGACGGACTGTCCGCTGGCGAGGTCGAAAACCGAGACAGTCGATGGCGATGAGCCGGCGGCGATGAGCTGGTCGTTAATCAGGCAGAGACCTCGCCCGAACCCCTGTCGCGCAATTTTTGAATCGTCAATACCCGCAAACTCCAGTTCGTCGTCGGGATAGGTCGGAAACGGAAACCGTCGTTCTTCGCCGTCGCGCCGGACATAGCGCAGGAAGTTGGCAGCCGTGTCGTTGAAGATCACGCCGTCATCGGTCAGGCAGGCGTTGTGAACACCCTCGGGCAGTTCGACCTGGGGCTGCAGGCTGGCGCCGGGCGCGAGGCTGATGATGCCGCGAGTGCGCAGGCCGGCGAACGACAGGCCGGCCGCACTGCAGTCGACGTAGTTGATGTGCAATTGGTTTCTCGATGGCGGACCGACATCGCTCTTGGGGTCGAAGCGGTGTGCCTGCCAGTCGCCGTCGACCTTGGCGGCGTGCAGGCCCCAGGTAAATTCCTGCGCGGCGAGGTCAAAGGCGAGAATGCTGTCGAACCCCGTACTGGCCAGGTAGAGCTTGCCGTCATGCACTGAGATTTCGTGGCAGTGTTTGAGGTAGGGGCTGCGAAACGAGCGCAGTTGCCGAAACTGCTGGTCGTACACAAAGAGTTCGTCGCTGGCTGCGATGTACACCTCGCCGTCGTGAAACGCGATGCCGCGCAAACCGCGATCCCAGCCACGGCCCGCCCAGTCGATGTTCGCGGTATTCCAGTCGAGGACCTGCAGGACGGACTGCGACGCGGGGTCGACAATGAAGACACCACCGTGGCTTTGGCCCTGTTCGCTCCCCCGTACCACGGAGGTCGCGATCAACGGCGGGATATCGGATACTGACTGGATTGTTTCTGACATGAGGTCGGACGGTACATGACCGACACAGATTCGACAATTGTCGCGTCAACCTGGACGCAAGCGCTGCGCCCGCCGGAAAAACTCCCGAAGGCGGCCGATGTCGTCATCATCGGCGGCGGCATTGTGGGCGTGTCGACGGCGTGGTTTCTCGCCCGGCAGGGCGTGCAGGTCGTGCTCTGTGAAAAAGGCCATATCGCCGGCGAACAGTCGGGCCGGAACTGGGGCTGGGTCCGTGTGCAGGGCCGCGATGCTCGCGAGATCCCTATGATGCTCGAATCGATTCGCATCTGGGACCGGCTGCAGGAGGACACGGGTGAGGATGTGGGTTTCGTCCGGCGTGGCTGCCTGTTCACGGCGGGCAGCGACAAGGAGATGCGGTCTTTCGAAAACTGGATCGCCGTTGCCGGGGACTACGGTATTGAGTCCCGGCTGCTATCCGCGACGGAGCTGAAGAAGCTGGTCCCGGGATCGGCATTGAAACGGGCCGGCGCAGTCTATACAGAGTCGGACGGCCGCGCGGAGCCGCACAAGGCGGCACCCGCGATCGCCAGGGCGGCGCAGCGTGCCGGCGCCACGATCCTGACGTCCTGTGCCGTTCGCGGTATCGAAACCAGCGGCGGGGCCGTATCGGCGGTGGTCACGGAGCACGGCACAATCAGTGCGCCGACGGTGCTCTGCGCCGCGGGAGCCTGGTCGTCAATGTTCTGCAGGTCGCTCGGTGTTGGTGTTCCGCAGTTGAAAGTCCGCGGCACCGTTGCGCGTACCGCGCCCTGCGAAAACGTCCTCGAGGGCAACCTGTTCGATGAGCGGCTTGGCGTTCGGCGGCGGCAGGACGGCGGACTCACTTTAGCTCATGGCACCATTCTGCAGCACCCTGTTACGCCCTCGACATTTCGCTGGGGCGTCAAGTTCATCCCGGCGCTCATGCAGGAGCTGAAAGTGTTGCGCCTGTCGTTCGGCAAGGAGTTTTTCGAGGAATGGCGGCAGCCGGCAAGCTGGGATCTCGACGCGGTGTCGCCGTTTGAGCAAACCCGCGTACTCAACCCGGAGCCGAGCGCCAAGGTACTCAAGGGCATACGCAGGAACCTCGACACGATGTTCCCGCAGCTGGCCGATACGCCGATCGTCGAAAGCTGGGCGGGAATGGTGGAAACTTCGCCGGATGTTGTGCCGATGATCGGCGCGGTCGACGGCAAGCCCGGTTTTTATCTTGCGACCGGTTTCAGCGGGCACGGATTCGGTCTTGGGCCCGGTGCGGGCAAGGTGATAGCGGGCATGCTGACAAACACCGACACGGGCATCGACATTGCGCCACTGCGGCTCGGCCGCTTTTTTGACGGCAGCCCGATCAAGCCGCAGTCCACGATCTAAAAGGGACCGAAACTCATGAAAGACGCAATCGATATCGCAGTCGTCACGGGTGGCGGACACGGCATCGGCCGCGCGCTATGCCGGCGCCTGCATCGCGACGGCACCAAGGTCGTTGTCGCAGACCTCGACGCAGCGGCGGCCGGAGTCGTGGCTGCAGAGATAGATGGTGTCGCCATGGCGCTTGACGTAGCTGATGAGCAGGCAATACGCGAACTGGTCGACGAGGTCGAGCGCGAGCTCGGACCCATAGACCTGTTCGTTTCAAATGCGGGCGTGGCGTTCGGTGATGGACCAAGCGGCGCGACATCCGCGAAAGGTGGCTTAAACCCCGCGGACGACCGCTGGGAAGCCTGCTGGCGCGTTAATGTGATGGCGCACGTCTTCGCGGCGCGCGCTCTGGTTCCGCGCATGCTGGAGCGCGGCGGCGGCCGAATCGTGAATGTCGCCTCGGCGGCGGGACTGCTCAGCCAGATCGGCGACGCGGCCTATTCGACGACCAAGCACGCGGCCGTGGGTTTCGCCGAGTCGCTGGCGATCGACTACGGCGATCGTGGTATCCAGGTCTCGGTAGTCTGCCCACAGGCTGTCGCGACGCGCATGATCGGTATCGAAGACGATGCCGACTCGATGGATGGCGGCTTCGGCGGCAATGATGTCGACGGCATCATGAGCGCCGACGACGTGGCGGACATTATCGTTGCCGGGGCACTTGATGGGCGTTTCCTGATACTTACGCATCCCGAAGTCGCAACCTATGTGCAGCGCAAGGCGAGCGATCACGACCGCTGGATCGGCGGCATGCAGCGCTTCAGGGAAAAACTCAAGACTTAGGGCGAGCCGCTCGCCTGCCAGAGCACCGACGAGCGCTGTCCCGAGTTGCAATAGGCGAGCACCAGGCCGGAACTGGCGGTAACGGCGTCCCGGAAATTCTCGACCATTTCCATCGTGAGTCCACTGCGGCCGATGGGGATATTGTGGAACGTAATATTGTGTGCTTTGCATTCGTCCGCAATTGCAGAGGCAGTGGGCTGCCTGAAATCTTCGCCATCGGGACGATTGCAGATGATTGTCGTGAAGCCGTCGGCGGCCAGCGCGGCGACGTCGTCGGGTCCTATCTGCGAGGCAACGGCGCAGGTTTCGCTGAGTCGATAAATCGGCATTGGCTCAGACGGCGTCCAACGGGATCTTCAGGTAGCGCACGTCATTGTCTTCCGGGTCCGGAAGCTCGCCGGCACGAAGGTTGACCTGCAGCGACGGCAGAATGAGCTTGGGCATGCCAAGCTGGCTGTCGCGGCCCTCTCGCATTTCTACAAACTCGTCGCGCGACACGTTCTCATTGATATGGATGTTGTTGGCCTTTTGCTCGGCGACGCTCGTTTCCCAGGCGAATTCGTCACGCCCCGGCGCCTTGTAATCGTGACACATGAACAGGCGCGTATCGCCAGGCAGGGCGAGGATCTTGCGGATCGACTCGTACAACTGCGGCGCACTGCCGCCCGGGAAGTCCGTGCGGGCGCTGCCGAAGTCGGGCATGAACAGCGTGTCGCCCACGAAGGCCGCGTCGCCAATGACGTATGTGATGCAGGCCGGCGTGTGGCCGGGCGTGGCGATTACGTGACCCGCGATGTCGCCAATGGCGATGCTGTCCGCGTCGCCGAAGAGGTGGTCGAACTGGCTGCCGTCGGTGGCGAGGTCCTTGAGATTGAAGACGCCTTTGAAGGTTTCCTGCACGGCCGCGACATCCTTGCCGATCGCCGCTTTGCCACCGAGTTTTTCTCTTATATAAGGAGCGCCGCTCAGGTGGTCCGCATGGACGTGCGTTTCCAGTATCCAGTCGACGCCGAGATTGTTGTCGTTGACGTGCGCCACTACCTTGTCGGCAGATGCCGTCGAGGTCCTTCCCGATGCCGGGTCGAAGTCGAGCACCGGGTCGATGACCGCGGCGCGGCCCGTGGCAGGGTCGCTGACCACGTAGGTGACGGTAAACGTGGCTTCGTCGAAGAACGCCGATACGTTAGGCTTGCTCATGGGATGTAACCAGATACTAGAATGTCTTTATATTATAAAAACCTAATATATTCCTGTCAATTTGTCCTGCTCCTGGGGGCTCTCCAGGCAGCCGATGCTTACGAGTTGGAGGCCACGGAAATGGCACCGATGCCTGTGGCAGTCAGCAATAACGGCCTGGTTGGGCTCGATGTGGACGGTACCGGCTACATCGTGAGTTTCGCGGGGCTGGGTAACGGGCGCAGCGACGAAGATACGCTCGCTACGACCTGGGTGTACGACGCTCGCAGCGCCAAATGGTCGCAGGCCGATGATGTGCCGGGTGGCGTCGGCCGCCTTGCATCGACCGCCGCCGCGGCCGGGGAGCGTGCGTTTATCTTCGGGGGCTATACCGTCGAGGAAGACGGCAGCGAGGTGTCCACACCATGGACCCATGCGTTCGACCCGGTGACAGGCGTCTTCGAGGAGCGGGCCCCTATGCCGGTCCCTGTGGACGACTCGATCGCGCTGACCTGGCAGGACCGCTACATCTACTTGCTTAGTGGCTGGCACAACTCGGGCAATGTGAACCTCGTGCAACGCTACGACACGATCGAGAACACGTGGGTGCAGGCGACCCCGATTCCGGGTCCGGGTGTGTTCGGCCAGGCCGGCGGGATTGTCGGCAACACGATTGCGTACTGCGATGGTGTGGCGATCAAGCCGCATCCCGAGCAACGCCGCGACTTCGTTGCCAGCAACCGGTGCTTTCGCGGCGCTATCCGGCCCGACGACCCATCCCGAATCGACTGGCACACGCTATCGCCGCATCCGGGCCCGCCGCGTTACCGCATGGCAGCGGCCGGTAGCGACGCGCTAGGCGCAGTCGTCTTCGTTGGCGGAAGCGACAATCCGTACAACTACAATGGCATCGGTTACAACGGTGAGCCGTCGCAGCCGGTTGCCGAAATCCTGTTACTCGATATCGAGTCCGGTGAGTGGCAGACGGTGGAGATAGATGCACCGGCGACCATGGATCACCGCGCGCTCGTACCTTTCGGTGACGCACTCGTAACGGCCGGCGGCATGCTGGCGGACCAGCGCACCACGAAGCGCGTCATCGCCTATTCGATCAGGCGTTAACGAGCGCCTCGCGCAGCTCCTCAAATTCCGGCTTCAGTTTCGGCGGTGCTTTGCCGAGGCAGTGCTTGTCGCGCGGGCAGTTGGAACTGCGCTGACAGATGATCGTGGCGTCTTTCGACGCGCCTTCACCAATCCAGCCAATGTTGAGGATCTTGCTGATGCTCTCGAGCTGCTTGCGTGACTCGGCCGGAATCGGCGCTGTACCGCCGCCCTTGTTGCAACTGGCCTCGATCATGTCGATGGTTTCGGCAGGGTCGATGTTCTGCGCCGTCAGCGCGGGCGCGAGGTCTACACCGGCGCAGAGCACGTGCGTATTGCCTGCCGCGTCCTTGCTGCGAATCGACTCGCAACAGTACAGGCGCTTGTCGTCACCTGACCTTAGTACGGAGATCTGTGCCGACGGTTTGGTCGATCGGGAATTGAGCATGCGAAAAACAGCCCAGTGCTGACACGGATCCGAGACCAGTCGCATATTGCCCCAAGGCAGCGGGATGCCATTGCCGCGATAGACAGCGCGCAGGTTGCCTGGCGGATATGCGTCGAAGTAGTGCCAATGAAGGTAAGGCGAGACACTCGACATGCGGCGCATTACCAGCGTATTGGTGAGTTCCGCCTTGTCGCCCGAGTCGATGGAATACGCATTGCGTGCAAGGAACTGCCGGAACGGAGTCTTGGGTGCGAGCAGGGCTGCGGCGAAATACGAGCATTCGAAATCTCGCCAGGCATAGAGAATGTCCTTGGCGTCGACATTCAATGACTCTGAATCGTGGCGCCGCCCCGTCGCGTGCCCGCCTGACATCTGCGGCGCGCGGGCGCCGTCTCCATCGTGCAGAACCTTGTGCCCGATCTGGTTGGCAAGGTCGAACTTGAGCCGCGCCGGATTTTTCCGCAGCAGCCGGTTAAGGAAAATCTTATCGGGCGAATCGAAGAATGAACGCACGAGCGTGTGGTTCTGCAGTTCATCATCGCCCCTTGCCTTGAAAGCGCTGTTATCGAACCACTCGATTTTGAGACCCAGGTCCTGGGCAATCTCGAAAACATCATCGACCCGCATCGGGAAATGCTTCTTGCCAATCCGTTCGGCCGCACGCTCGATATCGGGGAAGCGATTGTGGTTCTGTTCCTGGTGGGCACGAATCAGCAGGTGCGCAAACTGTCGACCGGTAGTGCCGGTCTGCGCGAGCAGTTCGGGGATGGCGAGCTGCAGCAGCGACTCGGAAAAAAGGAATCCGGGTTCGAGGGGCATGCCGCTGACCGCGGCTGACGGTGCCGTGTCGATGGCCTCCTCGTCGAGGGATTCGTCGAAGAACCAGTGGGTATCTTTCTGAAAGATATCGGCGATGATTTCGAGCAGGCGCTCGGATGGGACGCGCTTGCCGTTCTCGATCATCGAGAGGTAGGACACCGATGGGCCGGCTTCGGCATCTATTTGCACGCAGCGGACCGACAGGTCTTCGAGCGTCAGTCGATTGCGTTTGCGCAGGCTTTTGATCTTGGTACCGAGAAAATGCGCCTTTCGCCGGAGTCCCTGTTGAGCCGTCATAATCCGCACCGGTGTGAAATTAACTAAGTGAAATTTTGCTTGTAAAATTTACAAAAATCAACTGCTAGTATAGCCTGCCGTTTGTTGCGCAATGATTGACAGTAGCTCGCATTACAGGAGGTAATGAGCGTGCCCCCAGCCATGGTTGAAGAAATGAGTAGCGACGAGAGCCGGCGTACCGGTGCCCTGACGGTTTCCCCTGTTTTCTCACAGTTTATTGAAGATGAGCTGCTGCCCGCGATCGGCGTCGATCCCGAGGTCTTCTGGCCGGGTGTCACGTCGATCATCGCGGACCTGACGCCGCTCAACCGGGCGCTCCTCGAGAAGCGCGATGAGATTCAGCGAGCGATCGACGAATGGCACGTCGCCAGGCGAGGAGACGCCTGGAACAAGGATGAGTACACCGAATTTCTCAAGGGCCTCGGCTACCTCGTGCCCGAGGGCGACACGTTCAGCGTCGAAACCGAGAATGTGGATCCGGAGATTGCCGAGATAGCCGGACCGCAACTCGTCGTTCCCGTTTCCAATGCCCGGTTTGCGATCAATGCAGCGAACGCGCGGTGGGGAAGCCTGTACGACGCGTTATACGGTACGGACGCGATCAGCGAGGAAAACGGCCAGGAGCGCGCCGGCAGGTACAACCCGACGCGCGGCGCCGCCGTAATTCGCTACGCGACCGCGTTCCTCGATGCCACCTTGCCGCTGGATGGTGTCAGCCATGCGGACGTCAACGCTTATGGCCTCGATCATCCCGACGCGGGTAACGTCTTCGTTGCGTCGCTGGCTAACGGCGACACGGTCGGCCTCGTCGACCCGCCGCAATTTGCAGGACACCAGGGCGACGGCAAGCGGTGCGCGTACTTGTTCAGGAACAACGGCTTGCACATCGAGATGCTTGTCGATCCGGCGCACCCGATAGGCAAGGACGCAACAGCGAATCTCGCAGATGTCGTCCTCGAATCGGCGATATCGACGATCCAGGATTGCGAAGACTCGGTTGCCGCTGTCGACGCCGAAGACAAGGTCGGCGTTTATCGGAACTGGTTGGGCCTGATGCAGGCAGACCTCGCGGCGACCTTCGACAAAGGCGGCAAGATGATGACGCGGTCGCTGGAGCCGGATCGTGTGTATGTCGACCCGCAGGGTGAGACCTTTGCATTGTCCGGCCGCAGCCTGATGCTCGTGCGCAATGTTGGTCACCTGATGACCACTGACGCGGTTCTCGATGCCGACGGCAACGAGGTGTTCGAGGGCATTCTCGACGCCGTTGTGACCACGGCGTGCGCCATGACGGACCGTCGCCGTGAGGGTATGCAGCCGAACAGCCGCACCGGCAGCATTTACATCGTCAAACCCAAGATGCACGGACCGCATGAAGTCGCCTTTACCGAAACCCTGTTCGACCGGGTTGAGCAGCTCTTTAAACTCAAGCCGAACACGATCAAGGTCGGCGTCATGGACGAAGAACGGCGCACGACGGTCAATCTCGCCGAGTGTATCCGCGCGGTACGCAAGCGCATCGTATTCATCAATACGGGTTTCCTCGATCGTACCGGCGACGAGATTCACACCAGCATGCAGGCCGGTACGGTCCTGCGCAAAGAGGCGATCAAGCAGGAGCCCTGGATCCTCGCGTACGAAGATTGGAACGTCGACGTCGGTATTGCCTGCGGGCTGCCGGGCAGGGCGCAAATCGGCAAAGGCATGTGGGCAATGCCGGACGAGATGAAGCAGATGCTTGATACCAAGCAGGCACATCCGGAGGCTGGTGCCAGCTGTGCGTGGGTACCGTCGCCCACCGCCGCAACGCTGCATGCAATGCACTATCACGCAGTCGATGTGCGCGCCCGCCAGGAAGCACTGGCGAAACGGGAGATGGCGAGCCTCGACGATATTCTTACGCCGCCGCTAAGCGATGTCAGCGGGCTGACCGATGACGAAGTCCAGGCGGAGCTCGACAACAATGCGCAGGGCATCCTCGGCTATGTTGTACGCTGGATTAATAACGGCGTCGGCTGTTCCAAGGTGCCGGACATCAAGGATGTGGGCTTAATGGAAGACCGTGCGACGCTGCGCATTTCGAGTCAGCACATGGCGAACTGGCTGCTGCACGGTGTTGTCACGAAACAGCAGGTCCTCGATACCTTTACACGCATGGCGAAAGTCGTCGACAGGCAGAATGAGGGTGATGCATCATACGAACGCATGAGTGACGATTATGCTTCAAGCCTCGCTTTCCAGGCCGCGTGTGCGCTGGTGTTCGAGGGCTGCAATCAGCCCAGCGGATATACCGAACCCCTGTTGCACCAGTTCCGTCGGCAAAAGAAAGCGGAGCTTGCTGGCTGACACGAGTCTTCCGTGCGAGCTCGCGCGTTTCTGATTCTGCTGCTCCTCGCAAGTGGGGCTGAAGCGCAGGAGAGGATTCAGGTCGCCGTATCCAGCAACTTCGTGCTGACCTTCACCGAGATCGCAATGGCGTTCGAGGAGAGCACCGGTATTCTTGCCTTGGCGCGCAGCGGCTCAACCGGCCAGCTGTATGCGCAGATTTCGAACGGGGCGCCGTTCGATGTCTATATTGCGGCGGACGACGAGCGCCCCGCAGCGCTTGAGCATTCCGGGTATGGCGTAAAAGGCACGCGGTTCACCTATGCGCTGGGCAGACTGGTCGTCTGGTCACGAAAAGCCGACGACTGCCTCGCTGTTCTGCACGATCCGTCTGCAGGCTACATTGCCCTGGCGAATCCCGACCTCGCGCCTTATGGGGCTGCGGCAAGAGACTTCCTGGTTTCGATCGGGGCCTGGCATGCAGAGCGCATCGTGCTTGGCATGAATGCGATGCAGGCGCGCTCCTTTGCTGTGACCGGCAACGCGGTGGCTGCCGTCATGCCATACGCGCAGCTAACCGGGCTGGCCAGGACCAACAGCCGCTGCGTCTATGAAGTACCTGCCGACGCGCACCGTCCGATCCGGCAACAGGCCATTCTGCTGGATGAGAAGAATGTGAGCGCGCAGCGATTTCTCGCGTACCTGAAGTCAGACGAAGCCCGCGAGATCATTCGGCAGTACGGCTACGAGGTTCCGGAGTGAACCTGTACGGGCCCTTGTGGCTGTCGGCGCAGCTCGCCTTCGTTACGACGATAATTCTCGTCATTGTCGGGGCCCCGGTGGCCTGGTGGCTGGCGCGAACCTCATCGCAGGCGAAGCCGGCCGTTCAGGCCGTGGTCGCGATGCCCATCGTGTTGCCCCCGACGGTACTGGGCTTCTACCTGCTTATCCTGCTCGGGCCCAATGGCGCTGTCGGGAGCTGGTGGGTTCAGATCACCGGCAGTGCCCTGACGTTTTCGTTCACGGGCCTCGTCATTGCTTCATGTATCTACAGCCTGCCATTCGCCGTGCAGCCGATGCAGAACGCGTTCGAGTCCCTGCCGAAAAGTTATCTCGAACGTGCATGGACGCTTGGTGCTTCGCGTCTTGACGCGTTCTTCTCGGTCGCCGTGCCGCTATCGGCGCGAGGCTTCGTCAGCGGCATCGTCCTCAGTTTCGCGCACACCCTCGGCGAGTTTGGCGTTGTGCTCATGGTCGGCGGCAACATTCCGGGCGAGACGCGCGTGGTATCGATCGCCATCTACGATCACGTCGAGACCTTGAACTACGCGGCCGCGCATCGAATGTCGCTGGTGCTGGTCGCGTTTGCATTTATCGTTCTTGCGACGATGTTCGTGATCAACCGCCGCTGGAGTGAGCGATGATTCACCTCCGGCACCGATTACCGAAGGGCGACTTCGTGCTCGACGTGGATGTCGAGGTGCCGGATACCGGCATTACCGGCATATTCGGCGAGTCGGGATCGGGCAAGACGACGCTGCTACGGTGTATCGCCGGGCTGGAAGGGGATGACGGTCTTCCGGTCCACAAGCGCAATGTCGGCTACGTGTTCCAGGAGCCCGGCCTGTTCCCGCACCTGACCGTGCGCGGCAACATCGAGTTTGGCGAGCGGCGCGCTGCGACGCGCCGGGTCGAGAGCACGTCGGTCGTCGACATGCTCGGACTGGGCAATCTGCTGGACCGCCGGCCCAACACACTGTCCGGAGGCGAAGCTCAGCGTGTTGCGATCGCTGCGGCGTTGTTGCGCTCACCCGATCTTGTGCTCATGGACGAACCGCTGGCGTCACTCGACCGCCGGCGCAAGGACGAGCTGTTGCCTTACTTCGATCGCCTGCACGACGAGTTGTCCGTGCCCGTGATCTACGTCAGTCATGATATCGAAGAGGTCAGCCGGCTCTGCGACCACCTCGTTTTGCTCGAAGGCGGCAAGGTCGCGGCCAGCGGCGACCTGGTCGACGTCTTGTCGCGTGTCGATGTGCCGGTACTGTCCGGGCGTAACGCCGGTGTGGTGCTCTGGGCCAACCCGGTCGATCAAGAGGACGGGCTGACCCGCTTTGACTTCGGGGAGGGCGATATCTGGGCGCCGGGCGAGTTCGAGGCAGGCGGCAGTCCGCTGCGGCTCCGTATTGCCGCCAGTGACGTCAGCATTGCGCGGGAAATGCCGGCCGCGACGACGATTCTCAACATCCTGCGGGCAACCATCGAAGAGGTGCATCCGGTGGATGCGGCGACGGCCCTGGTGCGACTCGGCGTCGGCAACCAGTCCCTGCTCGCGCGGGTGACGAATCGCTCCGTGCAGCGTCTCGAACTGCGGCCCGGAGAGCGGGTTTTCGCCCAGGTCAAGTCGGTGACGGTCCGGCATTAGGCCCCTCTGGCCGCACTATGTTCAATGGGCGGATCACATAACGCGATTCGCTTGTGTGAAATTCACACTGTCAAATTCTTTTTGTGAAATTACTCATTTGGGCCGCGTAAACTACGCGCAGCGGGTTTGAGCCAGCCCGAGAAATTGCCCTTTTATACGAGGATTTAGTCATGTCTCAATACTTTGACGACATTTCGGCAACTGCCGACCTGATAGCCAGCCGTGGCAGCGCCTGGGACGCTATCGACCCCGAAAGCGTGGCGCGCATGAAAGCGCAGAATCGCTTCCAGACGGGCCTGGATATTGCCAAGTACACGGCCAAGATCATGCGCGAGGATATGGCGCGTTACGATGCTGACCCGTCGCAGTACACCCAGTCGCTCGGTTGCTGGCACGGCTTCATTGGCCAGCAGAAGATGATTTCGATCAAGAAACACTTCGGCAATACCGACCGGCGCTACCTGTATCTCTCCGGCTGGATGGTCGCGGCGCTGCGTTCCAAGTTTGGTCCGCTGCCCGATCAGTCCATGCACGAGAAGACGACTGTGCCCGAGCTCATCGAAGAGCTGTACACGTTCCTGCGCCAGGCTGACGCGCGTGAACTCGGCCTTCTGTTCAGCGATCTGGACAAGGCCCGCAAGGAGGGCAATGCCGTCAGGGAACAGGAGATCAAGAACAAGATCGACAACTTCCAGACACACGTCGTGCCCATCATCGCGGACATCGACGCCGGCTTCGGCAACGCCGAGGCGACCTACCTGCTCGCGAAGAAGATGATCGAGGCAGGCGCATGTGCCCTGCAGATCGAGAACCAGGTTTCGGACGAGAAGCAGTGCGGCCACCAGGACGGCAAGGTCACGGTCCCGCACGAGGACTTCCTCGGGAAGATTCGCGCGCTGCGTTATGCATTCCTCGAGCTCGGTGTCGATGACGGCATTATCGTCGCACGTACCGACTCTCTTGGTGCCGGCCTGACGAAACAGATCGCGGTCACGAAAGAACCGGGCGATCTCGGCGACCTGTACAACTCGTTCCTCGATTGCGACGAGGTAACACCCGAAGAGCTGAAGAATGGTGACGTTCTGATCAAGCGCGATGGCAAGTTCATGCATCCGAAGCGCTTGCCGAGCAACCTGTTCCAGTTCCGCCCGGGCACCGGCGAGGATCGCTGCGTGCTGGATTGCATTACATCACTGCAAAACGGCGCAGACTTGCTCTGGATCGAAACCGAGAAGCCGCACATTGCGCAGATCGGTGGCATGGTTGACCGCATTCGCGAAGTCATTCCGAACGCCAAGCTCGTCTACAACAACAGCCCGTCATTCAACTGGACGCTCAACTTCCGCCAGCAGGTATTCGATGCCTGGCAGGAAGAGGGCAAGGACGTATCGGAATACGATCGCGACAACCTGATGAGTGTCGAGTACGACGAGACCAAGTTGGGCCATGAGGCCGATGCCAAGATTCGGACCTTCCAGGCGGACGCCGCTCGCCAGGCAGGGATCTTCCACCACCTGATCACGCTGCCGACCTATCACACGGCTGCGCTGTCTACCGACACCCTGTCGAAGGAATACTTTGGCGATCTCGGCATGCTGGGTTACGTACTGCATGTGCAGCGCGAGGAGATCCGCCACGGCATCGCCTGCGTCAAGCACCAGAACATGTCCGGGTCGGACATCGGCGACTCTCACAAGGAGTACTTCTCCGGCGATGCAGCCCTGAAGGCAGCGGGTGAAGACAACACGATGAATCAGTTCTCCTGATAGCCTGATTCACAAGCAAGCAAAAGGGCGCAACCTGGTTGCGCCCTTTTTTTTGCCAGTTCGCGTGCAAAAAGCAGGCTCGCCGGGTGATAAACTTACGGGCTGACCCCGGTGGCATAGCGACAAGAAGACCATCGGGCTTGGCGTGAAACCATATCTCCCAAAGGAAGGGCCAATGACGATTCGAATCCTGGTGTTGTTTGTGGGCGTTGTGCTGGCGGCGTGCAGCCGCAACGAGCCGGAGCTGCCGACTCCGACAGTCGAGTATCCCGAGACGGCCACGGTAGAGCATGTCGATACCTACCACGGAGTCGAGGTCGCCGATCCCTATCGGTGGCTCGAGGACGACATCCGGGAAAGTGCGGATGTAGAGGCCTGGGTAGACGCCCAGAACGAAGTTACGTTCGCCTATCTCGAGGCGATTCCGGAAAGGAAAATCATCGAAAAGCGGCTCACGGAGCTGTGGGATTACGAGCGTTACGGCATGCCGGTCAGGGAAGGCGGCCTGTACTACTACAGCTACAACAACGGTCTGCAGAACCAGAACGTGGTCTATGTACAAGAGAGCCTCGACGCAGAAGCCGAGCTGCTCATCGACCCGAACACCTGGTCGGAGGACGGCACCGTGGCGATGGCGTCGTACTTCCCGAGCCCTGATGGCAAACACGTGGCCTACCTGATCCAGGATGGCGGGTCCGACTGGCGCCAGGCGAGGATTATCGACGTCACCAGCGGCGCCGTGCTCGAGGATGAGCTCGACTGGCTCAAGTTCACGGGCCTGAGCTGGGCGAAGGACGGTTCGGGGTTCTATTACAGTCGCTATCCGGAGACGACGGACGAGGAGAAATTCCAGTCACTGAACGCGAATCATGCGGTCTATTTCCATCGTGTCGGAACGTCACAGGATGATGATGCGCTTGTTTATGAGCAGCCGGACAACCCGGAATGGGGCTATGCGGCGTCAGTGACCGATGATGGTGCACATCTTGTGATTACGGTCTGGAAAGGTACCGATAGCCGCTACCAGATCGTGCATCAGGACCTGACCGACCCTGACGCCCAACCTGAAATGCTGATCGAGGGCTTCGATCACGACTACTCGCTGGTTGGCAACGTCGGTAGTGACCTGTATTTCCGCACCAACATGGATGCCCCTCGCAATCGCCTCATTGCGATCGACGTAGAGAATCCTGAACCCGAAAACTGGCGAGAAGTCATTGCGCAGGCAGTTGACGTACTCGACGGTGTCAGCCTGGTCGGCGGCAAGATCATCGCGGACTACATGCAGGACGCGCAGACAGTCGTGAAGATTTTCGATCTCGAAGGCCGGCAGACCGGCACGGTGGACCTGCCCGGTATCGGCACAGCGGGAGGGTTTCGAGGAACCTTTGATGACCCGGAGACGTTCTTTATTTACACCAGCTACAACACGCCGAGCACCGTCAATCGGCTGGACGTCAGTACCGGTGAAGTCACGGTCTTCCGCAAGCCCGACGTCGCGTTCAATAGTGACGATTACGTCGTCAAGCAGGTCTTCTACAAATCGGCTGACGGGACACGGGTGCCAATGTTCATCACCCACCACAAGGACTTTGAACCGAATGGCAATACGCCGACGATGCTGTACGGCTACGGTGGTTTCAACAGCTCACAAACGCCGGCTTATTCGATTACCCGGGCGGCCTGGATGGAGATGGGGGGCGTCTACGCCGTGGCCAACCTTCGCGGCGGTGGCGAGTACGGCAAAGAGTGGCACAAGGCCGGCACGAAACTGCAGAAGCAGAATGTCTTCGACGACTTCATTGCGGCGGCCGAGTACCTGATCGCCGAGAAGTACACCAACCCGTCGAAGCTCGCGATATTCGGTGGCAGCAACGGCGGACTTCTCGTCGGCGCGGTTACCAATCAGAGGCCCGAGCTGTTTGGGGCCGCAATCCCGGCTGTGGGCGTCATGGACATGCTGCGCTTTCACAAGTTCACGGCAGGCCGTTTCTGGGTCGATGACTACGGGTCGTCGGACGACCCCGAGGAGTTCAAGGCGCTGAGTGCCTATTCGCCCTACCACAACATCAAGCCGGGCACGGACTACCCGGCCGTACTGGTCACCACGGCAGATACGGACGACCGCGTTGTCCCCGGACACAGCTTCAAGTATGCGGCCGCGATACAACAGGCCCAGGGAGGAGAGGCGCCCGTCCTCATCCGTATCGAAACGCGCGCGGGCCACGGTGCCGGCAAGCCGACGGATAAAGTGGTCCAGGAATATGCGGATCGCTGGGCGTTCCTCGTCAAGAACCTCAATATGCGCTTACCCGAGGGCTACGGCAGCTGAGCCGCGTAGAGACAGCCTATGGATAAAGAGGAAAAACAAAGAAGTTACGAGCGGGCACAACAGCTGCTTGCGGAGCAGAATTTTGCGGGAGCTGTTATTGCCGGCGCCGTGGCCACGCTTCTGGGCGCTTTCCTCTACGGTGTCGTCGTTGCACGGATCGGTATTGCCTACGGGTTTGCGGCAGCGGGTGTCGGGATTGTCATCGGACTGGCGATGCAGTACGTCGGGCGCGGGATCGATATGAAGTTCTCTATCGTCGCGACGGTGTATACGCTTATCGGCTGCGTTCTCGGCAACTTCTTCGCCAACATAGGGCTGACGCCAGGCCATATGGATGCCGCCGTTGACGTTCTCCGGCGCAGCTCCCTCCCGGAACTCGCAGAGCGGGCCGTGTCGGGCCTCTCCGGCACCCATTTCGTCTTCTGGTTTGTTGCTGTGTTTGCGGGCGTGTTTTTCGCCAGGAGAGCATTGTCTCGCGCGGACAGATTGGCCCTCGGCGTGCTCGAGCTGAGAGAATAGTAGACGAGAATGACACCGCATGCCGTTTACTCGTATGGCGTGGTCTCCTCGAGCACGCTATACCGCGTTCGCGGTGCTTTTCCCGCAGCCGAAGGCTATGCGGAAATCGAGGAGGTCCAGTACATGACGGGTGGCGAGGCCACCAACTCCTCTATTGTCCTCGCCCGCCTGGGCGTACCCGTGAAGCTCGACGGGAACTGGCTTGGCGCCGACAAGAACGGACAGCGCACGAAGGCCCTGTTGTCCAGTTACCAGGTTGATACAACGCGGTTACCTCTCAGGGAGGGTATCAACGGTGTACAGGAAGTGGTGTTCGCCGCGGAGGATACTCGAACCGTCTTCGGCACCTATGGCCACCTGCTGGAAGAGGCTGCCTGGAACATGCCCCATGAAAGCGACATTACCCGGGCAAAAGTCGTCTGCCTCGATCCGTTTTTTTCGCGGCCCGCGGCGCTGGTTGCCCAGATCGCTTTCGATGCAGGCATTCCGGTAGTCACGGTCGACTGTCAGTACGACGATCCGCTTCTTCGGCATGCATCCGCGGTGGTGATCTCAGAATCCTTTATCAGGGAAAACTACGCGGTTCGCGACGCCGAAAATGTATTCAGGAATTACCAGGCGGCGACCAGCGGTCTGACGATATTCACGTTTGGCGACGCCATGATCTGGTACGCAAAACCGGGCGAACTGGTCAGGCGTTTTAAGCCTTACTCGATAGATCCCGTGGACACCACCGGTGGTGGCGACGCCTTCCGCGCGGGCATCGTCTACGGCTTTCTGCAGGGCTGGGACGAGGTCAGGATGATCGACTTTGCCTCGGCCGTTGCGGCCATCGTTTGCACCCGGTTTCCCGGCGTAATGATCGCGCCAACGCTGGATGAGGTTTCTGACTTCATGAGCGCAGCTCGGCGGCCAGGAAATCAAACACCATCCTGACGCGCCGACTGGTTTTCAACTCCCGATGGGCAACAAGCCAGACTTCTACCGGGAACGGGTTAAGGCTTGGTAACGCACGCTCGACCCTGGGTTCGGCATCGCCGATGTCCTCCGCCATAAACCCAATGCCCAGTCCGTGCTTCACCAGCTCCCACTGCACAAGATGGTTTTCCGTTACGACAGGGAAGTTGCGCAGGGTCAGCGGAATACCACGCTCGTTGAAGGCATCGATGAGCAGGTTGGTCCGGTCAAATCCGAAAAAGTCGGCGCGGCTGAGGTCTTCGGGCGATGTCGGTTTGCCAATACGTCGCAGATAGTCTGAGGAGGCATAGGGATGGAAGTTTGCACCACGCACTCGCTTTGCAATGAGATCGGGTTGGGTTGGGCGAAACGCGCGCACGGCGATATCCGCCTCTCTGCGCTTCAGGTCGCTGGTACTGTTCGATGCGATGAGCTCGATTTCGATGCCAGGCTCCAGTTGCCGAAGCTTACCCAGGATCGGCGGCAGGACAAATGCTGCGGTAACCTCTGTTGCCGTGATGCAGATACTTCCCTCGATGGATGTCGATTGACCTGAGGCCGTCAGTGAAAAGCGGCTTGCCGCGTCTCCCATGGCACGCACGTGCTCAAGCAGGTCCAGTCCGCTCGGCGTGAGCTCCAGTCCCCGGCCGCCGCGCTCGAACAACGCCACGCCCAACTCTGTTTCAAGCGCGCTAACCTGGCGCCCCAGTGTTGGCTGCGTCATTCCCAGGGCTCGTGCGGCGGCTGACAGGGACCCTTCCTCGGCAGTAATGAGAAAGGCCCTCGCGCGGTTCCAGTCAAACTCTACTGATCGCCAATCCATGCAAATATGTCTATCTGAGATACGATATTCAGCATTCTATATTAATTTTTGCATGGCTATGATGCCGTTCCTGGTTAAACACCACCACTCATAAAGAGGAACAAGCATGATTTGCCAGATTTTTGGCCGCCGACTCTGGGACGTGTGGCAGGCCCTGTCGACTCCCTTGCAGGGGCCGAGCGTTGCAGTGAGGATACTCGCTGACAGCATCGGCGCTGTCCTGATATTGATACCTGCCGAAGCGGCATGGCCCAATTCGAGTATCGCCGACTCACTAACTTCTGCAGCTGTCCTTGACTGGGTCAAGGCGGCAGTAGGCCTCGTATTCATTCTATGGCGCCATCTAGGCACGGCAAAAGGAGGCCGGACATGACTCATTCACCTGTTTTCTGGGACAAGGTAGCAGCGCGTTACTCGAAGAAGCCGATCACTGACGAAGCGGCTTATCAGGAAAAGCTGCGGGTGACCCGCGAGTACCTTCGGCCCGACATGGAGATGCTGGAAATCGGGTGCGGCACGGGATCCACTGCGATAGCGCACGCGCCGTTCGTCAAGCACGTCCACGCAACCGACATTTCATCGAACATGATTGAGATCGCCGAGGATAAAGCCGCCGCGGCAGGAGTCAGCAACCTTACGTTCGACGTGTCCTGTATTGATGACCTCGACGTGCCCGACAAGTCGCTGGATGCTGTCCTGGCGCTCAGTGTTTTGCATCTGCTGCAGGACAGGGATGAGGCGATCGCGAAAGTTCACGCGATGCTTAAGGATGGAGGCGTCATCATCACCAGCACCGTATGCATCGGCGACACGATGAAGTTCTTCAAGTTCATCGGGCCTGTCGGCAGGTTTCTTGGCGTCATGCCTTTGGTCCGGGTGTTCACGGTGCAGGAACTGGTGGACAGCCTGATCGAAGCTGGTTTTGCGATCGACTACCAGTGGCAGCCGGGCCGCGGCAAAGCGGTGTTCATCGTGGCGCGGAAAGCGGGCCCGGCGCGGTAAGACGCCCACCTGGCTGAAGGCTCGAAAACGGAGCATGGAGAGAGTTTCAATGAAGCAGGTAATGAAGCAGATCACGATTGGCCTGTTTGTGCTGACGATGATCGCCGGGTGCGCCACCGTGCAGCCCGCTGGTCCCGACATCGAGGGGCAAGCCGAGATCGAAACCAGGTCGCGTACAAAAAGCGCGCTACTCACGATCGGCAGCATCCTTGTTTTGGGTGCAATCATCGTCAGTGAGGCTGAAGACGGCGCACAAGATGCCGTGCGAGATGTGACCCGCCCCTGACCGGCCGGTCGCACGGCCACCAATCCACTCGGGGAATGAACTAAGATGAAGGTTCCTAAAATTAAGAACACAGTGGGAAAGACAAATGAAGAAAATCGGACTGATCGGACTGGTCTTGGCGCTGGGCGTACTTCTCGGCACATCAATCTCACCGCTGCGCGCGCAGTCGCCTGAGGCCGACCCGCAAGCGGGCCACTGCTATGTTGGCGAGTCGTCGAACGCTGCGTGTGCGGGTAAGTGGGTATTTTTTGCCGGCAACACGCACAGCCTGGATGAGAGCGTGTGGGTGCTTCGCATCAATAGTGAAACCGGCGAAGTCTGGTTCAAGGACGGCAAGAAGTTCCAGCAGGTTCAGGAACCGAATTAAGCTCCATGGCGAGTTGAGCGATTGCAGCAGGAAACCCGCAAGCTGACGAAAAAAGAGCGGGAGGAGCTCGAAAGTCTTGTCGCATTGTCGACGCAGGTTGGGCGTGCCGTATTGTTCCTCGTCGCCGTGACAGCTATTGGTGCTGTTTTCCGTGCACTGCAGGGGCTTGTGAGCATCGATGTACCCGCCTGGGTGCTTCCGACGGCCGCGTTCGGCTATTGGTTGTATCGCCGCGCCGGGCGTTGGACGGGCGGCCCCGAACTTCGGCGCCGCGTCCGTCGCGACATCGATCAAGGTGAGGCTCGTGTGACGGTCATTGAGCCGGTAGACATTACCGAGTTCGAAGAGTTGGAGGATGAGGGGCCGTCATACGTAATCAGGACTGCCGGGGACGACTGGCTTCTCCTGTCCGGGCAGGAAATGCTGCGACATAAAAGGCGCGGCTTTCCATGGTCGCAGTTCGGCGTTGTCGAAGCGCCCAGCTCCGGCGTCTTCTTTGGCCTGCGCAAGACTGGCGATTCGGTCCCGGTGACTCGAACGCTGCCACCGATGGCTTACGACCTCGCCCGCGATCTTGGTACTTTTGAGCGCACGTTCGTCGTACTCGACGAGGCCGGCCGGGCGCTCTTGGCGGACACAACAGGATGAACCCGTCGCGTCATTGAACGGCTGGCCCTGGTCAGCGGCTTATGGCAACCACAACGACGGCTGGAGCCACAGCTTGGGCAGCTTGAGTTTGCCCGGCCGCAACAGGTCGGATCCCGCAAGGCTCAGCGACTGCCAGGCATCCTGCCATTCGGCTGGCAACGGGTAGGGCGGAACCACGACCGACCCCGGCTGGAAGCCGAAGCGACCGTAATAGGCGGGATCGCCCAATACGAAAACACGGTCTACATCCTCGTGTTCCATTTGCTGTAAGCCGGCGCGAACCAGCTTGCTGCCGACACCCTGTCCCTGGTGCACCGGTGATACAGCAAGCGGTCCCAGCATGGCGGCCTTTTCGCTGTTCCCCGAGAACCCGCATCGCGTGAAAACCACGTGCCCCGCCAGGTTCGAATCGATCATCGCTACGAGGGACAAGGCAACACCCGGGTCTTGCAGAAGATCGCGTACGAGTGGCAGCAGGTCTTCGTCGGGAAACGCCAGTGGATACAGTACCTCGATATCTCGCTGGTCGTCGTCGATGCTCTCGCGAATATCAGCGGTCCTGGCCACTCTTGCTTCTCTTCGGTTCGAGAACGTGGGTGTTGAGTTGGGCAATTGAACTTGTCACCGTTTCGATGAGGTCGGCCTCCGACGGGCCGGCTAATGACAAAAACTGGTGCTCGTACACGGGTACGGCCTCGAGCAGGCTCGACACTTCCTCGGCGTTGCGCAGATCCTGCCTGAGGATGGTGTCGAAATAGCCGTCGGGGAAGAAGCTTGTCACCGAGATGCCGAGCACGTAAGCGACCCGACCGCCGCCGGCACGCATCTCAGTCAACATCACGTACAGCTTGTAATCCGGGTTCTCCATCGAGACTTCCACGTCGCCGAGCGCCCTGAGTTCGTTGCGCAGGTACTTGCTGACGCGCTCTTTGAGGTCCTCGTCGCGCAGCGAGACTTCAAGCGCGACGCGAAACGCCGGCGGAGGAGGGGCTTCCTGGGCGAATGCCGACGTCGTTGCCAGGAAAAACACGAGTGCGATTGCGGTTCTTGCGGTCATCAATTCCTTCCTCGATAGAGTCTTGCCTGTGATTCTAGACGCTCCGTCCGGCTGGACGCCACCGGTGTTATTCTTGCTCGACGACGAGACAGCTGGAGAGAAACATGTCAGCGAAAACCGAGAGACGGGGACAGTGTCTTTGTGGCGCAGTGCGAATTACGGCCAGCGAAGCCGGTGACAAGGTCGGTGCCTGTCACTGCAAGATGTGCCGCCGGTGGGGCGGCGGGCCCTACATGGAGATTACCTGCGGCACGAACGTGTCCATCGAAGGCGAAGACCATGTGTCGGTGTTCGATTCGTCGAAGTGGGCCGAGCGTGGCTTCTGCCGCGAGTGTGGCACGCACCTCTTTTACCGGATGAAGGGGAGCGGGGATCACATGATCCCGGTGGGCCTCTTCGATGACGATGACACACTCGTCCTCGATCACCAGGTCTTCATCGACGAGAAGCCGGCATTCTACAGCTTTGCTGAAAAGACCAGTCAGATGACCGGTGCCGAGCTGTTTGCGAAGTACATGCCGCCCGACTAGTAGAACGACTGGCGCGTAACCTGCTCCGGCAGGCGTTCCTGCACCTGCGGGTCGAGTTCAATGTTCCACGTATTGATCATGCATCCAAGCGTGAGGTACATGCCGTGCAGGACAATGATGTCCAGCATTTGCCGGTCGGTAAAATGCCTGGCGAGCGACGCACGGGTGTCATCGCTAATCACGTTGTGCCGGGCGACCTCGTCGACGGCAGTCAGCAAGGCGTTGTCGGCATCGTCCCAGTCGTTACTCGCACCACGCACGCGTTCGATTTCATCGAGGCTCAGGCCGGCATCCAGCCCACGGACCACGTGAGAGCCCCATTCATACCAGCTCTTCATCTGAACCGCGACGCGCAGGATGACGAGCTCGCATTGGCGTTGGTCCAGATCACCGCCGTTGACGAGGTAATTGCGCAGATCCCACCAGGCCTTCAACAGCGCCGGGTGATTGGCCATCAGGCCGTGGATATTGATGGGTCGACCGTTCATGTCATCGATGACGTGCTGCAACGACGGGTCCCAGGCCTGTATCGGCACAGGTTTCATGTGTGACTCCATTCCCAAATAGCGCCCGGTCCGGGCGTTCATGCGCTCCATCATGTGTGATCTGTGCGCCACGTCAAGTCGCCTGCGGCGGACAATCGGCAAAATTCGGCCTACCGGTGATAGCGCAAAGCCCAGGCCGCATGAGCTACCAGTTCTTCTACATAATCTTCTCCCTGATGGTGATCAGCGCCGTGTTGTCGCTGACATTCTTCATGGCATGGAAGAACTTCGGCCATGAAAAGCATGCCCTGACCTGGGCGGCGGCGTTCCTTGCGGGCATGCTGCAGTGGGGGTGCACGGTCAATGTCGACCTGTTTCCGAGCCTTGAGAGCTACCTGCTCACCGAAACTGCGCTGTCCATAGCCATGATCACGCTCGGCTTGCGTGGCCATTGTCAGCGCACCCGGTGCAGGCATCTTCCCAGGAATCTCTGGCCGTGTTCGGTGGCTGTGTATTCCATCATCGTGTGGCATATCCTGGTCTCACCGCACACGGGCATTCGCATGAGCGTGGTGCCGTTCTTTGCAGCCATTACGCTTGGCATGTCGTCATACCTCATCATCAGTTTTCGCCAGCAGACGCGACCCGCCGAGTGGGCGGCAGCGATCGCCATTGCCATCTTCGGGGTCAGTCAGTTCGGGACGGGCATACTCGCCTTCATGCAGGGCGCGGTTGCCAACGAGTCGGTACGCGCTGTGTACCTGCATTTCAATTTTCTCACGCTGCCTGCCGGTTACATCGCGACGTCGATGCTGATCATCCTGATGATGGCATCCGACATTGCTGCACAGATGAGGGAGATGGCGATCAAGGACCAGTTGACGGGCTTGCTGAACCGCCGCGGCTTCAGCGAGAACGGCGAGCGAGCGTTCTCGGCGGCGCGTCGGTCGGATCAGCCGTTGTCCGTGATCATGACCGACATCGACCGCTTCAAGTTCATCAATGACAAATACGGTCATGCCGCCGGCGATACGGCATTGGCCCATTTTGCGAACCTGGTGTCGGAGGACCGGCGCCAGGAAGATATTGTTGCGCGCGTAGGTGGCGAGGAATTCGCGCTGCTCCTGCCAGGCACGGAGCTACGTGACGCGATGGCAATCGCCGACCAGCTCTGTAAGAAGATCGGCGCAACGCCGCTCAAGACGACGGTTGTCGGTTTGCCGATGACATCGAGCTTTGGTGTCGCGGCCATCTCCGATAATGACGCAACGCTCGACGACATGGTGCTGCGCGCTGACCGCGCCCTCTACCGCTCCAAGCGCGCCGGCCGTAACCAGGTCGATCTCGAGTCCTCGCAAATGCTGCTTGCCGAAGACGGCTCACTCCAGCCCTTGTCCTGAAGACACCTGCTTGCAACTGCCGTCGGCTGTTGCGGTAGGATAGGCGCCTGATCGGCCCGAGAAAAAAGGACAACAGCATGTTGCTGACTGGCTTCCCGCGTGTTTCGCTCGCCCATTTACCAACCCGGCTGGAAATTCTGCCGCGCCTTAGTGAGCACCTCGGTGGACCCGAAATCTGGGTGAAGCGCGATGACTGCACCGGCCTGGCGACGGGCGGTAACAAGACGCGCAAGCTCGAGTTCTCGATGGGCGAGGCGCTCGAGAGGGGCGCCGATACCGTCATCACGGTTGGCGCAGTGCAGTCGAATCACGTGCGCCAGACGGCTGCTGCCGCCTGCAAGCTCGGTCTCAAGTGCGAAGTCTTGCTAGAGCACCGCGTCACCAATCCCACCGAACTCTATCGCAGCTCAGGCAACGTCCTGCTCGACCGCATTTTCGGCGCCAACCTGCGCGAGTACGATGCCGGTACGGACTTCGACGCGGAGATGGAAAACATCGCGCGTGAAATCAGCGCGGCGGGCGGTTCGCCCTATATCATCCCGGGTGGTGCATCGAACCCGGTCGGTGCGCTCGGGTACGTCGGCTGCGGCGAAGAGCTATTGCAGCAGTGTGACGAGCAGGATGTGCGCTTCGACCATATCGTGACGGCGACCGGTAGCGCCGGTACGCATGCCGGCCTCGCGGTTGGCCTGCGCGGCAGCGGCAGCGATCTTCCTGTTCTGGGTATCGGCGTACGCGCGCCCAAAGACGTGCAGGAAGAACGCGTCTACAAACTCGCCGTTGAAGTCGCGGACCTCGTCGACAAGCCCGGCTGCGTCGCACGCGATGACATCGTCGCCGACTGCAACTACATCGGTGCCGGCTACGGCTTGCCGACCGAGTCGATGAACGAAGCCGTGCTCATGCTCGCGCGCACCGAGGGACTGTTGTTCGACCCGGTATACAGCGGCAAGGCATTGGCCGGCATGATCGACTACGTGCGTGAGGGGCGCTTCACCAAAGACGAGAAGATCGTCTTCCTGCATACGGGCGGCGCGGCCGGCCTGTTCGCCTACGCAGACATCCTGGACCTGTAAAAAAAAGGCCGCCTTGCGGCGGCCTCAGTATCGTTGGTGGAAACAGGGGGGCCGTTTCCGCCAATTCCTGTTATTCGAAATTCACGCTGAACGTGCCCGTAACCGTGCGCGGCGGCCCGTAGAATCCGATGACCGAAGCGGCAACCGTCGGGAAGTCGTATGCGGCAGCAATGTACTCCTCGTCGCCGAGGTTGCGTGCGTGCAGTCCCGCCTGGTAGCGGCCGTCGCCGGACGTCCAGACTGCGCTCAGGTCGATCAGCGAGAACGAATCCTGGTCCGTCAACGGATTCGGGATCTCGAACTGGAACGTCGAGTCGCGGTAGGAGATGCCGGCGAGCAGTGCGAGGTCGCCAGAGGCCAGCGGCATTTCGTAACGCAGGTTCAGGCTTGCCGTCGTTTCCGGCGTGTTCTGGAATTCACGCTGGTCGGAGATGTCGACGAAGATCGGGTCGCCCGTGACCGGGTCCGTCGATGCTTCAAGCCATTCCGTGTAGTCCGCGTCGATCAGGCCAAGTGCAAACGTGGCCGAGAAATTTTCCGTGAAACGTGCGAATGCCTCGATCTCGATGCCCTGGACTTCAGCGCCACCTGCGTTGGTCACCTTGCCGGCAAAGCCGTCGACCTCGCCGTCACCGTCGGTATCGAGCAGTACGGAACCCGGGATCTGCACATCCGTATAGTCCATTGTGAAGAGTGCGACGTTGGTCGTCAGTCTGCCGTCGGCCCAGGACGACTTGGCGCCAAGTTCGATGGACTCGACCGTTTCCGGGTCGAAGCCTTCCCGCACTTCCGGAATGTTATACGCGCCGCGCGGGTCGAAGCCACCACCCTTGAAGCCTTCGCTGTAGGCCAGGTAAAGATTGTGGTCGTCATTCGGTGCGTAGCTGAGGCTGACACGCGGTGTGAACTTGTCATCGCCGCGCTTGCCGTTGAACTCGGGTACGCCCTCGGACGGCGGTGTGATCGAAACGGCGGTGTCATTCCCGAAGTAGGGAGAACCCAGCCCCAGGAAGGTTTCGCGGATAACGCGAGCCGTGCGCTCATCATCCGTGTAGCGACCGCCGATGGACAGGTCCCACTGGTCGTTCAGTGCATAGCTGAAGTCAAAGAATGCCGCCCATGCTTCCGTGTCGTAGTCACCCAGCGTAAACGCCGTGAGCGAGCTGAAGATCACGACATCGAATGCGTCAAACGCGTTGGCGTCGAGGTAGTAGAGGCCGAACACGCCGTCGAGTCGGTCACCCGCGTATGTGAACTGAAATTCCTGGCTGAACTGTTCGTTGTCGTAGACAACCGGCGCGTCAAACGTGTCGGCGGGCAGGTTGTCGAAATCGATCCAGCTTTCGGTGCGATCCGAACGGCTGGACGTAATCGACTTGAGCTGCAGCTGGTCGTTGATGTCCCACTGCACCAGCAGGCCCAGGCCACCCTGGTCGGCTTCGGGATCGAGGCCGCCCGTCGAGGCAGGAAGCTGCGAAATGCCGGCGCGCGTATCCCACACATCATCGAGTACCGGTTCGCCAGCAGGTCCCGGCAGCAGTCGGTGCCCCTGGCGGGAGGTCGATTTGTCGATGCTGTAGTCGCCGTGCAGACGGACGAACAGGTCGTCGCTCGGCATCCATTCCGCGCTCAGGCGAAAGGCCGTGATGTCTTTGTCCGCGTTTTCCTCGCCCGTGGTCAGGTAGTCGCCCCAGCCGTCGTGCGTGAACTTCGCAACGGTACCGCCGATGCGGAACGTATCGGATACGGGCAGGCTGCCGGAGGCTACGAGGTCAAACTGGCTGTGGGTGCCCACCGCAGCCTTGATCTTGCCCGTCGCGTCTTCCGACAGGCGCTTGGTGACGTACCGTACCGCGCCGCCGATCGTGTTGCGACCGTAGAGTGTGCCCTGCGGTCCGCGCAGGACTTCGATGCGCTCGACATCGTAGACGTCGAACACGGTGCCTTGAGGACGAGCGAGGTAAACGTCATCGAGGTAGATGCCGACGCCGCCTTCCCAGCCGGCGACCGGGTCCTGCTGGCCGACGCCGCGAATGTAGGCCGTCAGTGTGGTGTTCGTTGCGCGAGACACTTCGAGCTGGATGTTCGGCGCCTGGTTGGTCAGGGCGGTGATATCGACAATGCCGATTTCCTCGAGTTGTTCGCCCGAGAAGGCCGAAACAGCAATCGGAACCTCCTGCAGGGACTCCTCGCGACGGCGTGCGGTCACTGTGATTTCCTCCACGAAGGCGTCCGCGCCTTCGTCCTGGGCCACTGCAGCGCTCGGTAACGAAAGCAGGCCCGTGACCGGCAAAAGACCCAGCAGAGTCTTTAAGATCAATGAGTTAAGTCGGTGTTGCATGGTATCCCCCTCGCAGTCGCCAAGCCCTGCTCGGCACTAAAATTCAACGAACGTTGAAGGGATACTAGTTCAACGTTCGTTCAAGAGCAAGGCCGAAGGCGTTGCGGAGCCGACACCCGGGTCAGCGCTCAGGATTTTTGGCAGAGTCTCTCGAAGCCGGCCGCGAGGAAGACATGCATGCGGTCGTTGATCGCGGCAATGTCCGTAGAACTGCATACACCGCCCGACAGGTTGTCGATACGGCCGGTCTCGGCGAAGGTCAGCGTCAGGGCACCTGACAGGAAGTGATAGCTCCAGTACAGGTCCTCGTCGTTGCAATCGGGCAGGGCCTTGCGCAGTGCTTCGATGAACCGCGACACCAGCGGGTCGAAGTAGCGCGACATCAGGGCGCCGCCCTGCTCGGGCGAGTTGTTGATCTGGGCGATGAGCTGGTAGTAGTGCGACCACTTGTCATGGTCGTCGGCGAGCAGCTGCATGAGCGGCTGCGTGAAGGCGCCGATGATTTCCTCGACGGTCGGCGCGTCATCGCTGTGCCGCTCTTCAACCTCGGTCAGCGCCTGCAGCCGAATCTCGTTGAGGAATTCCACGCGCCGCAGCATCACCTGGTCGAACAGGTCGCGTTTGGACTTGAAGTGGTAGTACGCCAGCGAGACGTCGGCATCGGCGGCACTCATAATTTGCCGGACCGAGACGCCCTCGAAGCCTTTTTGTGCGAACAGTGTTTCGGCCGCGTCGAGAATCCGATCGCGCGTTGCTTGTTTTTGTTTCGGCATCGTTCCCACGCTAACCGAGCCCTGTTTGAATTTCAACAGTCGTTCAACTAGTATTCAACGATCGTTGAAATTGTGAGTACGACACATGGCGTGGTTTTCTCCGAAGCCTTTGCTCATCCCGGACATCCTGGCGCAGAACCAGGCATACCTGGGCAGCAAGCCCGCCGTCATCATCGACGATGACGAGGTTTCCTGGGCCGAGTTCGGCGCCGGCACAGCACGTTTTGCGAATGCGCTGCTGGGCACGGGACTGAATCACGGTGACCGTGTCGTCGTGCTCATGAAGAACAGCTACGAAATGGTCGAGGCCATGTTCGGCGTTATTCGCGCGGGCCTCGTTGCCGTGCCGCTGAACGTTTCGATTGCCGACGACGCGATCACGGGCATGATTCGCAATGCCGAGGCAAAGGCCGTGCTGGCGTCGGGCGAACACGTCCATCGCGTCGAGCAACTGCGGTCGCACGTCGAAGAGCAGGTTGGCGAACGCTTCATCGCTCCCGACGCCGACATTGATGGCTGGCTGAACTACGCCGCGCTACGCGATGCTGCCGACGACTCGCTGGCCGATATCATCATCGGGCCCCAGGACGAGTGCAACATCATCTACAGCTCGGGAACGACCGGATTGCCCAAGGGCATCGTGCATGACCACGCCGGTCGCGAAGCCTGGGGCAGCGACATGGCCGTCGCACTGCGCTACCACGCCGGGGCGAGGACCTTGTGCAATCTCGGGTTGTTTTCCAACATCGTCTGGGTTGGCATTCTCGCGACGTTTTTTGCGGGCGGCACGCTGGTGGTCTCGCGCCGCTTTGCCGTCGACGATTGCCTGGCAACGATCGAGAAGCATCGCGTCACGCATTCGACGATGGTGCCGCTGCAGTTCCAGAAACTGCTCGAGCACCCGGACTTTGATCGCTACGATCTCTCTAGCCTCGATGCCTGCATGTGCTGCGGCTCACCCCTGGCTGCGAGCGTCAAGCGGGAACTTGCCGAGCGCTGGCCGGGGCAGTTTATCGAGCTGTACGGTCTGACCGAAGGACTCGTTACGATTCTCTCGCCCGAAGACCTCCTCCGCAAAACCGACTCCGTCGGCAACCCGTGTCCTGGCCAGCACCTCGCGATCATCGGGAGTAACGATGAGCTCCTGCCGGTCGGCGAAGCCGGCGAGATCGTCGGCAGCTGCCGCTTCATGATGGCCGGCTATCACAACAACGATGCGGCCAATGAAGAGGCTACCTGGATGCATCCGTCCGGCGAGCGCTGGCTGCGCACCGGCGATATCGGCAAGCTGGACGAAGACGGTTTCCTTTATCTCGTCGATCGCAAGAAGGACATGATCATCTCGGGGGGGCAGAACATCTATCCGGCCGATATCGAAGCTGCGATGATCGACCATGACGCCGTCAGCGAAGTGGCCGTCATCGGCGTGCCCCACGAGAAGTGGGGGGAAACGCCGCTCGCCGTGGTCGTGCTGGTGGACGGCGCGTCAGTCGAAGCGGAGGAACTGACGGGCTGGGTGAACAGCCGCGTGGGCAAACAGCAGCGCGTGGTCGGCACCGTCTTTGTCGACGAGCTGCCGCGCAACCCGAACGGCAAGGTCCTCAAGCGCGAACTGCGCACGACCTACATGGAGGCAGCGCAATGAACATGGCCGGCAATGCGAGCTTTTTCGAAAGCCAGGATGGCCTGAAGCTTTACTACCGTGATTTCGGCGCCGACAATGCGGGTACGCCTGTCATCTGCCTGCCCGGTCTGACCCGCAACAGCCGCGACTTCGAGGACCTCGCAAACCACCTGTCCGATCGCCGCCGCGTAATCACCTGCGATTTTCGCGGCCGCGGCTATTCCGAGTACGATGAAAAGTGGGAAAACTATCACCCGTTAACCTACGTGCAGGATACGTGGACCCTGCTCGATCACCTGGGCATCGAAAAAATCATCGTCGTGGGGACGTCGCTGGGCGGACTGTGTGCGACGGTCATGGCGAAGACGCAGGGCGAGCGCGTGGCGGGCGTCGTCATGAACGACATCGGTCCCGAGATCAACCCGGCCGGCATCGAGCGCATCCAGGCGTACACGGGGCGCGTTGAACCTGTCGGCAGCTGGGAAGAGGCCATTGCGCAGAGCCAGGAAATCTACGGCCACTGGCTTCCCGGTCTGAGTGATGAGCAATGGGCAGCGCTGGCGCGGCGCGGTTACCGCGAGAACGAGAACGGCGTTCCGCGCCTCGATATGGATGCCAACATCGGCGAGGCCGTCCGCAAGATCGGGGCACAGAAGGGCGATCCCTGGGCGCTGTTTGATTCGCTCACGGACAAGCCCGTTACCTTATTGTGGGGCGTCATGTCCGACATCCTGACGAAGGACATCATCGATAAAATGACCGCGAGAAAACCGGACCTGAACGTCGTTGCCGTTCCCAATCGCGGGCATGTGCCGTTGCTTGACGAACCGGAGTGCATTGCGGCTATCGATGCGTTCCTGGAGGAGGTCGCATGAAGTACACACACTTGCTTCTATTGACGGTACTGCTGGCGGCCTGTGGCGACAAGACGTCGCCACCTGTGGATACACGGTCCTACAATGTCGACGCCAGCCGCATCACCGTGTCGGGCGTCTCGTCGGGCGCGATGATGGCGACACAGATGCATGTCGCGCACTCGGCCCTGGTCCAGGGTGCAGGGCTGGTCTCGGGTGGCCCGTACTACTGTGCCGAAGGCGGCATGACCAAGGGTCTCGGCCCCTGTATGAAGGGTGGCGAGGTCGGACTGCAAGGACTTATCGAATACACCTGGCATGCATCCGAAGCACGCGAGATCGACGACGTTTCGAACCTGGTCGGCGATCCCGTGTGGCTGTTCCTCGGCGCCAACGACGTGGTCATGCATCGCGACGTGACGAACGCCGCCGCTATGTTCTACCTGGAGATGACGGGCGCGGCACCGATCGTCATCCTCGACGTACCGGCCACGCACGGTTTTCCGACCGTTGACACGGGCGGAGCCTGCGACGAGATGACGACACCGTTCCTGAACGCCTGCGGGTACGACGCGGCCGGCGAATTGTTGACCGCGCTTTACGGCGAGCTGCAGCCGGCGGGTGTTGCATCATCACCGCTCGTCGAGATCCCGCAACCCGGTGCGGACGACGTCACGATGCTGCCGAACGCGTTGGCCTACATCCCACAGGCATGCGCAAACGGCGCTTCCTGCGGTCTGCACGTGGCGTTCCATGGCTGCCAGCAATCCACGGCGTTCGTGGGCGACGGGTTCGCAGCCGGTGCCGGCTACAACGAGTGGGCCGAGACGAACGACCTCATCGTCCTCTACCCGCAGGTGGACAGCAGCAAGATCGCACCGATGAACCCGATGGGCTGCTGGGACTGGTGGGGCTACACCGACGAAAACTATGCGACCAGGAGCGGCGCGCAGATTAACGTCGTAAAGGCAATGCTCGACGCGCTGGCGGGTAAGACTCTTTGAGTTTCGCCTGGGCGCTGTTCATCGTCTACCTGGCCGGGACCGCCTGGCTGGGTTTTCGCGGCATGCGCAAGACCTCGGGCTTCAGCAGCTTTGCCCTTGGCGATCGCGCGATGAACCCCGTGATTGTCGGCATCACGCTGGCGGCCAGCGTCTCCTCGGCCTCGACCTTCATCATTAACCCGGGCTTCGTCTACGTCGACGGCTTCGGCGCGTTCTTTCACATGTCGATCGGCGTCGCCATCGGCTTCCTGGCGATGCTGACGGTATTGTCGTTCCAGTTCCGCCGCATTGGTGCCGAGTCCAGCGCGCTGACGATTCCCGACTGGATCGGCAAGCGTTACGAATCGCCCGGGTTCGCATTATATTTCTCGGTACTCAACCTCCTGTCGTTTGCGTTCGTGGTGTTACTCGTTGGCGGCATCTCGATCGTCATGCAGTCGCTGCTCGGGATATCCAATGTCGTTGCGCTGACGATCACGCTGGTTTTCGTCACGGGCTACGTGTTCATCGGCGGCACCTACGCGCACGTGCTGACGAACATGCTGCAGGGCAGCCTGATGGTGGGCGTCACGATCCTCGTGCTCGGGTCCTGCATTCTGCTTGCCATGCAACAGCCGGGCTCGATTGCCGATGCCTTGCGGCAGGTCGATCCGAGCCTGGTGGCGGCCGTCAACACCGATGGCCAGCTGTTTAACAGCGTGTTCTCAATTTATGTCGCCGGCTTCATCGTCGGCGCGATTGTCGTGTGCCAGCCGCACATCCTGACCAAGGCGCTGTACGTTAAGGACGACCGCTCCGTGAAGCAGTACCTGCTCGTGTTCACGGTGATCTTCCTGCTGTTCCAGATGCTCGGCGCCGTCGGCTTCTTCACGCACCTGGCCGTGCCGCCCGAAGCGCTTGTCGACAGCGCAACTGGGCAGTTCCGGCAGGACCTGGTTATGACGCAGTATCTCGCGATGATGTTCCCGCCCTGGGTATTCACGATCGTCGGCATCGTGCTGCTGGCTGCCGCCATGTCCACGCTCGATGGCCTGCTCGTGTCGATGTCGACCATCACCGCCAACGATCTCGTGCTTAACCTCGCCGAGCGCAAGGAGCATCACTCGGAAGAGGAGCAAATGGCTTTCGCGTTGAAAGTCAGCCACGTCGTGCTGGTCGTCATTGCGATCGCGGCATTCCTGATCAACCTGCAGCCACCCAAGCTGCTTGGCATCTTCGGGCAGACCGGCGTCTACGGGCTGACGGCCGCTGCGGCACCGCCGCTGCTGCTGGGTGTGCTGTTCCGGCGCGTACCCATCGCGCTGGTCTGGAGTGGCTCGGCCGCGGCGCTCGTCATACACTTCGTACTCTTCTTTAAGGGTGCAGATATGTTTCCGACGTCGTCATTCACGTTCGCCAACCCGGGCGTAACGGTATCGCTCGCGACGCTCGCCGTGATGCCGGTGCTGCTGGTCGCGGGATTCCTGCTCAACAGGCGATGAACCGGTACGTCCTGCTGCTTCGCGGCATCAATGTCGGCGGGCATAACAAGCTGCCGATGAAAGACCTGCGCGAGATTCTCGAAGCGCTTGGCTGTGAGTCTGTGAAGACTTACATTCAGAGCGGTAACGTCGTGTTGTCTGCCAAGACCGCGCCGGACGAGTCGGCCATTTCCGCCGACATCGAAAAGCAGTTCGGCTTCTCGCCGCGCGTACTCGCGATCCCAGGGGAGCACTTTGAAGCAGTAGCCGATGCGAATCCCTACAAGGACGAAGACCTCGACGGTAAGTTTCTGCACGTCTTGTATCTTGCCGGCCCTGCCTCCGCCGACATGGACGGCCTCAATTCTCGTAAAGGCCCAGGTGAGGAGTTCACACTCACCGACGATGCGTTCTACTTGAAAGCGCCCGATGGCATTGGACGCTCGAAACTCGCGAACGATGTCGAGAAGCTACTGGGCGTGGAGGGCACTGGCCGCAATCTGAATACAGTGCGCAAGCTTGTGGCAATGCTGGCTTAAAATTACACGCGGCCGCTCGCGCATAGCGGTGGATGAGTTGGTCCAATCGGCCGAAAAGCCCCTTAAAAGGTTATACTGACCCATATGCCGCATTAGAGTGGGTTTCCGACACGTGCAGCGAAAAGTCGACGACACATTGTTCCAGCCAATGCCACGACCCGTGATACGATTTTTTGTGTCGCGGAGGGGCATCCGCTGGAGTATGGGATTAGTGCATCAATGAGCGAGCACATGGATGTTAAACGCCTCAGCGGATTCTCACCGTTTGACGCGCTGAAGACAGATAACCTCAGAAGCCTGGTACCGCACGTCAAAGTCCGGCAAGCCAGCCCGGGCGAGGCCCTCTTCAAGAAAGGCGACTCGGACAAACGCTCCATCTACCTTCTCTCCGGAACCATTGAGCTGGTTGGTGACGACGCCGACCAGCGCACTGTCACGGGCGGGGCAGACGAGGCCAGTCGTCCCATTGCCCCCGAGTTGCCGCGCCGGCAGACAGCCACTGCGGTGGACAACGTTGAATATTTCAGCATAGACAGTGAGGTGCTGGATGTGACGTTGACGCTTGACCAGACCGGGGTCTACGAAGTCGGCGACTTCAGTTCTGGACCGGATGCTGGCGATGCGGGCGAGGCTGACTGGATGACCGCCCTCTTACACACGAAAGTTTTCGAGCAGGTCGCGCCGCAGTGTCTCCAAATGATATTCATGCGGCTGCAGAGAGTTGACTTCAAAGCCAGGGACGTGGTGATTCAGCAAGGTGCCAAGGGTGACTTTTTCTATGTCATCAGAAGTGGCAGTTGCATGGTCGTGCGTGAGACGCCGGCAGGCAAGGAGAATATCAATCTTGCTGAGCTGCGAGTAGGCGACACGTTTGGCGAAGAGGCGTTGCTTTCCGGGGCCGAGCGCAACGCCACGGTCGTTATGCAAACCGACGGTATCCTGATGCGGCTGGGGAAAGATGACTTCCAGACGCTGTTGCAGGAGCCGATGCTCGTATACCTGGAGCATGACGAGGCCGAGAGCGCCGCCGCCGACGGCGCGAAGTGGCTCGACGTTCGCGTTCCGAGTGAAACCAAGGCGGGTGGCAAAGAGGGTGCTATCAACCTTCCTCTTTACCTGCTTCGGCACAAGCTGAATGTTCTGGATAAGGAAACGCCCTATATCGTATTTTGCGATACGGGCCTGCGCAGCTCAGCCGCGGCCTTCATATTGAATCAGCATGGTTATCAAACCGCGGTGCTAAGCGGGGGGCTAAACAAGAGTTCGATCGGCTCAACGTGATCTTCTTGCTGCGGAACTCCCACTCTGCGCCGACAGTTCCCGAAACAGGACCGACAGCATCGCCACGCCGATCGTGATGCTGATGATCGACAAGAGGGAACGAGCCAGGGAATAGAGCATCGGGTTCGAGATCAGCGAGGCGGGCAACTCCACCACCGACAACAGCACCGGGAATACAGCCACGACCGCAAAGGTCGTCAACCGATACTCCTCGGTGTCGACGGATGAATGCGCCAACTTGTACTTTCGATCCACGGCGACCGCCGGGAAGATCAGGAAGTACTGCGAGGCGAAATACAACACACCGACGACAACGACAAACCGGAATGCGATTGCGATGATGCCTTCGGACGGCATGCCGATCGACTCAAACGCTTCGATGACAAACCAGATCACCAGTCCGATGACTATCGAGAACAACCATAGCCAACCCGTAAAGCGGGTTTCCCGCCAGCCCCAACGAAGTTTAAAGGTGTCTTCGAGCAGTACGATGCGATGAATGGCTATCGCGAGCCAGACGTACGCGACGACGGACAAGAGCACGTAGAGTAGTTTGCCGAATGTGGAGCTTGTGCCCCACGGCCCCAGGGTCTCAACGGCGACGAGTAGAACTGCCGGCAACAGGATGGCAACAAACACCGCCCTGTGCCGCTTACCCAATGCTTCCAATGCAAGTCCAAGTATCCGTAGCGTCACTTTTCTGCGACCTCCATCGCTGTATTAGCGGCGTGAGGTAGCAGTTTAACTCAGATTGAACGGCGTCATTCCGCACCGCTAATCGCAGTAAAAACCAGGCATCGTGTAGGGGTGAGGCCCGGGATTGGCCTTCACCGCCTCGAAATCAGAAATAATGCTGCGCCGCTGAATGAGGAAGACGCCACTGACCACGGGCTGTTGCTGCAGCTCGCGCAGCACCTTGTTCGGCCCGAAGATTCGCGCCGAGTACACGAGGAAAGGTTTGGTGGCGAGGTCGGCCAATGCCTGCGAATCATCGTCGGGTATGAGCCTGGCTCTCCGCGCGAAGCACCGCTGCTGGGACTTGACGACAAATTCCAGTCTCTCTTCAAAGGTGCCTTCTATGGCGAACAGGTCTGCCATTCCGCCGCCAATCGACATGACGACGCCCTGATCACCTTGCGGCGCCTTCATCTTCAGATCAATGACCTCAAACCCGAAATCCTCCCGGAGTTCGTGCATTTCCCTGTAAGAGAGGCCCCTGTTAAAGAACACGGATGCCGGCCATACTTCATCCGGCGTGTCGGTTGCGAGATCACGAAGTCTCTCCGCGTGCTCTTGGATGACCCTGTCTAGCTTGTCCGGATCGCCGTGCGCATACGGCGCGATGGCCTCGTCGGCCATTCTTGCGTCGCTCGCCGGTTCAGAGAAGCTCGCCAGAGGAAAGAGAACAACGAGAAATAGTGTGATCGCAGATACTTTGTTCATCGCCAGGGATTCCCTTCAGCACAAGATAGGTACTGCGAATTGAAGCATCGGATTGTGTCGCCCCGCTAGCAAGGGTGTGGCGAAAAATGATGTTACTCACGCGCAAGATTGCAGGGGCCCACGCATTCGAAATGCCGGTGAGCACTGGTCGCGGGGGTATGATGTCTCGCAACCGATTGTAACGCGCATTCGAGCGCGTCCGTAACGGAGCACACGCATGCCCGGAAAGCTATCGAACGCAAAGATATTGTCCGTGACGGTATTGATTCTGTCATGCGGCGGTGCCGTCTCAGCGGACAGCGACTCACTGAGAGCGTTCACGGTTAGTGATTCCGTTGAGATGTCCTATTTCGGGAATGTGTACGAGTCGAGTCCGGCGCATTCCTACGACGATCGGGTCGTCTCGCCCGATGGCAAGCACATAGTGGTGATGACACATCGCGGCGTTCTGCCGGCAGGCTACTCTGAGGGAACAATCTGGCTCTTCGATGTCGATGACGTGCTGGCGTCGGTAAACGACGAAGAGACCGAGGTGCCGACACCCGCAGCAATAGTGCGTATGTCCGCCACCGTGAATGGCCAAACCGGTGATTTCGATGACCGGGGCAATATCCTGTTTCAGCCGAGATGGTCCGACGACGGTCAGAGTCTGTACTTCATTGGTCGCGACGATAGCGAAAATCGGCAGCTCTTTGAAGTCGATGTGCGAACAGGCGAGCTAAAGCGCATTTCGCTCCCGGACCAGAACGTGATGTCGTATTTACCGGGACGGCAGTCAGTCGTGTACCTGGCGTCGCCGGGCATCGATGAGCAGCGGGAGTGGCTATCTGCAGGTGAGGGTATTCCCGACGTGATCGTGGGGACCGGCACACCGTTGAACGAGTTGCTGTTCCCCAACTTCCGGGGATACGCGAACGCGTCACCCCTGGTCCTGACGGCCTGGCAGGTCACGCCGTCGGGTCCGACGGTGATAAACCATCTCTCGACCGAGGAGCCGCTGCAAATCGAGTCGACCTATATCGATGTTGCGGGCATTGCAGCCGCCGGGGAGCCATATGACGCCGTGGTCCTAAAGCTAGCGGCGCACACAGACTGGGTCGCCGGCACGGGTTACGTAGCAGGCGAGCGCGGACGACTAGGCCTGACGGTTGGCGAGTCGCTGAACAGCCCGCCCGTACTCATCGCAACCGATACCGGCAGCGGCGAGAGCCGGGCGCTGTTCGACCCGAATCCGCAGCTGGCAAACATCGCGATGGCCGAGGTCCGTGAGTTCGAGTGGCAGGACAAGTATGGGCGCACGCATGTCGCCGGCCTGGTGCTACCAGCCGACCACGTGGCAGGGCAGCGCCACCCGCTGGTCATTCAAACGCACGGCTTCAACAAGCGCCGCTTCTTCAAAATGGGCTACTCGAGAACCGCCAATGCGGGACGGGCACTGGCCGGGCGGGGCCTTGCGGTGCTGCAGGTTCAGGAGCCCCGTCCGGAGCGTGACGGAGTCTACGATGCAGCAAGGTTGGGTTCGGACGTTTATCTCAGCGCCGTCGATCAACTGGCTAAGAATGGCCTTGTGGACCCCGACAAGGTCGGCATCAGTGGCTACAGTTTCTCAGGCTGGCTTGCGGCGGATGCGATTACGCGAGAGCCGGATCGCTTCGCAGCGGCGGTAATCGCGAACACGGATCCGCTGTCCCTGACCGGGTACTTCTCGTACGTCGACAGCCCGCTGCACGGTCTGGTTGAACCGACGTACGTCGGCACGGCCCCGTTCGGGGAAGGGATCAATGAGTGGCTCAAGCGATCGCCCAACTTCAATACGGACAGAATCTCAGCGCCGGTGCTGGTCTCCGCACTGGATCCGTTTCACCTGATCAGCCTGTGGGATCTCTATGCGGCATTGCGGTACCAGGGCAAGCCGGTGGAGCTGCAGTTCATGCGGACCGGCAATCACAACGTCATCAAACCGCTGCAGGTCGTCGCACATCACGAGATGATGGTGGACTGGTTCGACTTCTGGCTTGCCGGGGACGAGTCGAGCGGTCAGGGTAAAGCCGAGCAGTATTCGAGATGGCGAGCCATGCGAGCGCGCCGGGGTGGCGACGACCAATAGCCTGTGCGGCTCCTGGAAATCCAGCCACTTACTCCGACGAAAATAGCCAGCGCATGCCAGCTCGAAACGATGCAGGCGGCGCGGACATGTGGGTATGTCCCTCGAGCGTCACGGTCTTAAGCTGCCAGGGCAGGTCGTCCGTATTCGACCAGTGCTCGATCCACTTAAGTGCCGGAACGCGGAATTGCTCGTCGTCATGTGACGCGCTCGCGACGAACAGTCTGGACGATTGCACGTCGTCATTCGCCGCGCCATGCGCCTGCAGGAAAAACGGCAGGTTGCGATGCAGGGCAGGGTTACTGGCAATGTGGCCCCAGAACAGGTTCGGTTCGGTCAGTGCCGTGTACAGAACAAACTGCCCGGCAAGTGACTGGCCGAAAATGACCCGTCGGTCGGGTTGTGAGCGAAAGTTCTTTTCAACGAGCGGCATCAGTTCGTCACTGAGGAAGGTCTGGTAGTTGCCAGCACCTCCCCAGTAGTCGCGTTCCTCGGACGGCGCGGTGTAGTCAGTGCTGCGGTAGTTGCCGCCTGAGAAGGTATCGGCACCGTAGGAGATGCCGACGATAATCGCATCGGGGACTTCCTGCCCGAAATTCAGGTAGCCGTAGTACGACACCAGCAGCGGGTACAGATTCCCGCCGTCGAGAACGTAGATGGTGGGGTAGGCCTGGTCTGCATTGTCTTCGTAGCCGTCGGGCAGCATGACGTAGACATGAAAGTCCCGGCCGACTGTCTCGGACTCAACCTGCAGATAGTGAGAGCCGCCGAGCCCCTGCAGGAAACGCGTGTCGACTTCGGACGCTGACGCAGATGCCGCAAGGAAAATTACTGCTACCAGAATTGTGCCAGCTCTCATCACCTAGTCCTTGCTGTTCAAGCCCCAGTCGTAGTCACGAAACTCGATCGCGTAGTCGGTGGCTTGTTGCAGGTCGTCGCGCAAGGGTTCCTGTGCCACCGTCCCGAGGTAGTCAAGCAGTCCGTGCTTCGCAGGCCGGCCAAGCGCGACCATGTGATTGACGAAGTCCTTCTTGTACCACTTGAAGATCGTAGACAGGAATACAGTGCGGCGCTTGTGGTCGACGAACACGTTGTCGCTGTCGTTCACGAATTCGACAGCGGCAGCCGCGAGTAGTTCTTGCAATTCTTCGCCTGTCGGCAAGTCTGGCCTCGCAACGGGACAGCTTTCGCTCGCGCAGTTGAGAACGAAGTGAATGCGCGGGTCCCGAAAACCCTTCCGAATCTTTTCGTTCTCGACCCTGAGCAGGCTCATGTGTTCGCCGCCGAACGGGAAGCGCAGTTGGAAGAAAAAGCCCATGCCTTTCACGACTTCGAGTGGCGCCTTGACGTCGGTGACGCTGGTGAGCGGCCAGTTCATCAGGACACCTTTGATCACCCAGGCGTTGTAGCCGTACATCCAGTAGGCGAGTTCATCATTCCGTGTGGGGAAGCGCTCGGGCGTGTTGTCGGGGCTGTAGGCGTTGACGGCTGCAAGGTAGCCGTCGAGTGCTGCAACGTGCTCGCGCGAGTCATGCCAGCGTTGGTAATCCACGCGACCGTCCGCCGAGACGTAGGTCTCCAGGAGCCCGGCGAAGGCGTCGTGCGAGAAGCCTTGCTCGGGGAAGGCGGCAGGCAGCGGCGCATCGATATTGACCCGGCGCGGGCGGTTGGCCCACAGGCAGGCGGCCACCACGACGGCGATGCCGAGCAAGGCCCAGAGAATGAGTGCGGGTTTATCCATCCCTTTAGAGGACCATCCAATGTCTGTTTGTATTACGCAGCGGCGCCACGGTGATACGATCGTAATCCTTTTCGACCGACAAGAGCTTCCGATGCGTCTCAAATACAAGATCGTGAACGGCATACTGGCCGTCCTTGGCGTGGCTATTCTCTGCCTGGCCATCACCATCAGCTACACGTCGGATTGCGAGCCGGCGCCAGGCGTTGCCGCGGGTACCGAGACAATGAAGGCTGTCGTCTCTCGCTGCTATGGCGGACCCGAGGCGCTCGAGTACCTCGACGTGGCGAAACCTGTGCCCGGGCCGAAAGACGTGCTCGTCAAGGTCAAGGCCGCGGCCGTCAATCCGCTCGACTACCACTACATGCGCGGTTCTCCGTACCTGATGCGTCTGGCCGCCGGTATCGGCCGCCCCAGCGATACCAGTATGGGCGTTGACTTCGCCGGCGTCGTAGAGGCTGTGGGCGAGGAAGTGACGGAATTCGCCGTCGGCGACGCCGTATTTGGCGGGCGCAGCGGCGCATTTGCAGAGTACGTGGTGGTACCTGAGGACCGCGCGATCACGGCAAAGCCCGACAACGTTAGTTTCGACGAAGCCGCCGCAATCGGGATTGCGGGAGTGACCGCCCTGCAGGCACTGCGTGACCATGGCCAGTTACAGGCGGGCCAGAAAGTGCTCATCAACGGTGCATCGGGCGGTGTTGGCACCTATGCGGTGCAGATAGCGAAGTCCCTGGGTGCCGAGGTGCACGGCGTCTGCAGTACCCGCAATGTCGAGATGGTGCTCGCGCTTGGCGCGGATCACGTCTTTGACTACAAACAAGAAAACTACACCGAGAGCGGCAACGAGTACGATTTGATCGTCGACATGGTGGGGAATCTGTCGTTGTCGGCGAACCGCAAGGTGCTCAAGCCGGAAGGGCGTATGGTGATCGTTGGCGGCCCGAAGGGAGACTGGATTGCCCCGTTGGTGCCGCTCGTCAAGGCGATGACGTTGTCGCTATTCGTCGACCAGGAAATCGGCACCATACTGGCCCGGTTGAGCGGTGACGATCTCGAATACCTCGCCGGCCTCATGGCGGACGGGAAGATGACGACTCGCATCGATACGCACTATCCGCTGAGCGAAACCGCTGAAGCGCTGCGCTATCTTGAGACGCAGCGCGCCCGCGGCAAGGTGATTGTTGACGTGGACGGTTCCTGAAGCGGGGCAGGGCCTAACGCTCCAGCTGCTCGGACACCCGGCGCCGGCATTCCTCTTCTATCTTCTTTGCCATCCGCCGATCGTGAATTGTGCACACGATGTACACATGTTCACTGTCGCGCACCATGGGCCCCTCTTCCTTGGTCACAACGGCCGAAAGGGTCAGATCGGCTGAGGTGATGTCATCGGGGTGCGCGGTTCTGCTGGTTCTGTCGAATGGCTTGGGGAAATCCTCGGCTTTCAGGGCATTGATGATGTCCATCGCCATCTGAAACTGCTCAACGACGGGTGTTTCATCAGGCATCTCTATGCGCACTTCGTTGGTCTCGGATTCGCAAGCCCAAAGGGCCATGAGTACGGCGAGTCCAGCAATCTTTTTCATCTGTCTCTCCAGCAATGAAGCAGCATCCGCGGCTATCCTTCGAACGCTTCAAGGTGCTGACGACCGTCGTCTCCGATCTCGTCCCACTCAGCCTTCGAGCCGACCCAGATGTGGTGGGCGACATGGAGGGACACGCTGTCATCGTCAACGAGGCCGGCCGGAACAAACATCCTCGATTCATCGTTGATACCAGGAACGGGAGACCCGCATCGGCTGCAAAACCACATCTGCCAGTGTGAATCAGGCTTTTTCCAGGACGTGATGAGTTTTTCCCCGCCCGTCCATTCGAAGCTGTCGTTGTCGACAATCAGGATCGCGATGCCATTGCTGCCGGTCGCTCGCCGACAGATCGAGCAGTGACAGACGATCACATCCGTGAGATTAGAGGTGATTGTGAAATTGACTGCCTCGCAGTTGCATCTTCCCTTCAGCATCGCGCTCCTCCCCGTCTACGCGTTTTCGATTCGCAGTAGCTTACGCTAGCGGCCGCCCGCCGCATCAATAAAGGTGCCGTTCACGTAGGAGGCCTCGTCCGACAGGAGCCATGCGATGGCATGCGCGACCTCCTCGGGCGAACCGCCACGTCCCATCGGTATGGAATCGGCGAGACGGTCGACTCGATCCGGTTCGCCGCCGTCGGCATGCATGTCGGTGTAAATGAACCCCGGACGGACGCAATTGACGCGAATACCCTCAGCGGCCACTTCGACTGACAGTCCCCTCGTCAGCGTGTCTATCGCGCCTTTGGAGGCTGCGTAGTCCACGTATTCTCCTGGCGACCCGGTGCGGGCGGCGGCAGAGGAGACATTGACGATCGAACCGCCTCGTCCGCCATGCCGCGTCGACATGCGCTTGATCGCCTCCCGGCAGCACAGAAATGCTCCAGTCACGTTGGTGGCGAGAATCCGGTTGATACGCCCGGCATCCATGTTCTCGACCCGCATCTGCGGTAACAGCATGCCGGCATTGTTCACGAGTGCCTCCACGGGCCCCAGCTCTTTGTCCACGGTCTTGAACAAGCGAACAGCATCGTCTTCAAGGCTGACATCGGCCTGCACGGCGATCGCCGTTGCGCCAGCGGATACGAGCTCATCGGCCACCGCGCGGGCGGCCGCCGCATCCGCGCGATAGTTAACGCAAACACGATAGCCTTTGCCTGCCAACAGCTTTGCGGTTGCCGCGCCGATGCCCCGGCTGCTGCCGGTTACGATTGCAACGCGTTTGCTGTTCATTCGGGCCTCCTCGCCGACCGACCGCAGTGCTGACCTAGGTTTTGAACATCTTTAGCAAATCTTTTGCATAGTTGATCGCCCTTCGCTCAATCTTGCTCAGCGAGTCGGCTTGTCCTTTCTCGGGTTCGTTCAACAGGGATTGGGCGAACTCAATCGCGTCTCGCTCAATCTTGTTGATCATGGCTTGCTGTGGCTGGTCTTTCTGGTCTTCCGGGCGCATCGTCTGCTCCTCCATCAATGTGCTTATCGAAGTCTCAAACACAGCGGCGAGGCACTTGAGCGATTCCAGTCCGGCTTTCTGCCCACTCTCGATCCTTTGTATCGTACGTGTGCTCAAACCGGAGTGGCGAGCAAGTTCTTCCTGCGACCATCCTTTCTCAAGTCGCCTTTCCTGGATACTCATGGCGTTGACCTTTGCTGTGGTGCGCTCATTTATGACAGGGCTTGGGAAGCACGAACACGACACTGTCGCGACACTAACCCGCCAGACGCCGCCGCGCACTGGCTGAACTAGCTTGTCTCAGCTTCGATCTCTTTCTGCAACTGCTCGAGCTCGTCAAGAATCCGCACGAATTTCTCACCGAACTCGGTGACGACGTACTCAACCCTGGGAGGGATTTCCGGGTAGGCGATGCGTTCGAGAATGCCGAAATCCACGTTCTTGCGGAGACAGTCGTTCAACACCTTGGTCGAAAGCCCATCGACGCTGCGCACCATTTTCCCGGGCCTGTTCACGCCGCTCGCAACGAGCTGGTACACGGTCAGCGACCACTTGCAGCCATAAATGGCCTCGACCATGCGCGCGCTATCGGTAGGCGGCGTCTTTCTGGAAGTTTTTTTCGTCTGGTCTTTCAAGAAGATGTACCAATAAGTGCCTACCCAACCGCTTTATGCTTACTTTTCTGTCGATCTCAAACTGCCTACGCTGGACCCATACCTACAGCGAACAGACATGGAGATTATTATGACATCGACAACCCAGACCTGGGCACTAATTATTGGCGGCTCCAGCGGTATCGGTTACTCGATTTCCAGCCAGCTGCTGCAATCCGGCATCTCTACTTTGATCGTCGGCAGAGACGGGGAAAAGCTCGAACGTGCACGACAGAGTCTGTCTGCCTTCGGCGAGGTGGAGTCAATACAAGCCGATTTGTATGAGCCTTCGGACCTTGCCAGGATTGACGCCGTCGCCAACGATGCAAGTCGCCATATCCGATACCTCGTCAACGCCGCCGGCTATTTCAATCCCACGGCGTTCCTTGATCACACCGAGGATGACTACGAGACTTATATGGGCCTCAACAAGGCCATATTCTTCATTTCCCAGGCAGTCGCAAGGAATATGCAGGCCAACGGCGGTGGAGCCATCGTCAACATTGGATCTATGTGGGCCAGGCAGGCAATCAAGGCAACGCCGTCTTCTGCGTATTCCATGGCCAAGTCGGCGCTCCACGCTCTTACTCAACACATGGCGATGGAACTGGCCGACAGCAATATCCGGGTAAACGCGGTTGCGCCCGCTGTTGTGAGAACCCCCATATACGAAGCGTTCATTGATCCGCAGGAGATGGACACAGCGCTCGCCGCGTTCGATGACTTTCACCCGATCGGACGAACGGGCGAAGCAGAGGACGTCGCCAATACGGCGGCGTTCTTGCTATCGGACAGGGCAGACTGGGTAACCGGTGCGATCTGGGATGTGGACGGCGGTGTTATGGCGGGGCGCAACTGACGCGCGCGGTCGGGTTTTCTTCGGGCAGATTGCCCCGGGCTCAGGTAATCTGATACTCGTGCCAACTCGCAACTGGCGCATGGGAGGAAACCATGAAAGCGACGACTCGAAGTGTCAGTGGTGCTGTCCTGATGCTCGCCATCATCCCTGTCATCGTCGGCCTGCTGGCCTGCCTGCCCGTACCGGTCGGCGATCCCGAGCGCAGCCGGGTCGACGCCGACCTGAACGGCATCTGGGCGCTGGCCGAGGAAGGCGAGGTGGACGGCTACTACCTGTTCAGGCCCTGGGACAAGCGGACCTGGCTGGTGCTTGGGGTTGAGGAAGGAAAAGACACCCTCAAGCCCCTGGCTATCTACAAAGCCTGGCTCGCGAAGCTCGGCGGAGAGAAGTTCATGACCTGGGAGATGGCGGGCGGCGTGAACGATGAGGGCAGTTTCGCCCCGGAGTACTGGTTCGTCTTCCGGCTCGAGAAGACCGACGCGAATCGGTTCCAGCTGCATTTGCTGGACTATGAGTACGCAGGATTCAAAGACCTGCCCAAGCCCGACGGTTACGAGGGCGACTACGCGAGCGACATGCGGCGCAAGTTCGAGCGGATCATCCGCAAAAACGCCGACGACGAGGCGATGTACGGGGATGCCCTCGAGTTGCGCAGGCTGGACGGCGAGGAACTGGACGCAGCCCAGGGTTATTTCGAACAGCTTGTCTCATTCGAGTAAGCCCGGCGGTGTACTCGCACTTTGACGCAACGACGTGGATGACGCCGTACGGCCTGATCTTCCTGGCCGCGATCACGCTGGCCTGGTGGCTGGCGCGTCGCAATGCACGCTCCGTGGATATCGACCCGTCGCATGTCGACCTGCTGATGCCGATTGCAGTCAGTGCGGGTGTGATCGGCGGTACGGCGATTGCACTGTTGCTGTCAGCGGACGAGGGCATACGCGTCAAGCTGTTCGCCGTTGTGGGCATCGGGGCTGCGGCGCTGTTTATCTACAGCCGCTTTGCGAAGCTGTCATTTCCACGCCTGCTTGATGTGTTCGCGCTGCCGGTGGTCGCCGCGCTCATGGTGCACCGCGTCGGCTGTTTTCTTGCGGGGTGCTGCTGGGGCGATGTGGTGTCCAACGACGTCGTTCGGGGCGTCCAGTATCCACCCGGCAGCTTCGCGTACGAGCAACACCTCGACGGCGGACTGATCGATGCTGTCGCGCAAGCGTCGCTACCCGTGCACGCGGTGCAGCTCTATGAAGCCGGGCTGCTGCTCGTCATGCTGCTCATTCTGTCGAGGGTGCCCTGGCGCCGCCTGGCCGCAGGCACCATTACGATCCTGACGGTCTGCAGCTATGTGCTGATCCGCTTCTTCCTCGAGTACCTGCGGGCCGACAGTGAGGTCGTGCTGGGCAACCTGACCGTTATTCAGCTGCAGTGCATTGTCCTGATGTTCAGCGCGGTGCTGATCGTGGATTCAGGGAAAACTGAAGGGCAGGCCTGAGCGCTGATTTAGTGGCAAGCACAATTTGTGCTCGCCAGGTATCGAGCGCTGGCTTCGGATTCAGGTTCTCGTCAACTATGCTTCGGAAGACGTCGCTTGTGTTCGTGCATTACGGCGCATGCTGGAAATCAAAATCCCACCCATCGCGCAGACTATTCCGGTCACCGTATAGGTGAGCCAGAGTCCGTGAGAAGCGCCGATATAGACTGACCCCAGAAGGAGCAGCAGTCCAGTTGAGAGATAGATGGCTGGCAGGGCCTCATAGATTTTTGTAGGAATCCACATAGTAGTGTCTTTTTAATCCGCGATAATCGACACGATACATTGCTGCCACCGTGGTTGGGCGGCACCCTGTTTGATCAATAGCCAGCATTTTGTGACGGGATTCAAATAATCCAACTGTAAAGTAAGCGCCCGTTTTTCGTCTGCCTGGGTGGCACGTAGGAGGTATCCTGTAGGCTCACCGTACGGAGTCCTGCGGATTGAGAAACTTCAAAGTCTTCATGATTGCGTTTCTTACTGTGTACTTTGCGTTCAACGCGTTCGTGTACGCCAAACAACGCGACATGATGTATATCCCGTCCCTGCAGCGTGTGGCGCCTGCAGAGGTCGGGTTGGATGCGGTCGAGGAGGTCGCTCTCACGACCGCGTCGAACATCGAGCTGATGAGCTGGTTCGCCCGGCCGCAAGCAGGGCGCCCGACCGTATTGCTCTTCCACGGCAATGCGGGCGCAGTGAACCATCGGGCATACCGCTTCCGGGAACTGATGGCGCAAGGCTACGGCGTGTTCATCCTTGGCTACCCGGGATACGGCGGCAATGCGGGCGAGCCTTCCGAACCTGGCTTTCACGAGGCATCGCAGCTCGCGTACGACTACCTGCGAACGTCGGGAGTGGAACCGCAGGACATTGTCATCTACGGCGAGTCGATCGGTAGTGGCGTTGCCGTGCAGTTGGCAGCGCAGGTTGATGCCAGGGCACTTGTACTCGAAGCGCCGATGTCGTCAGCGACCGACGTTGCACGCGTGCACTACCCGTTGCTGGTGGCGAGCTTCTTCCTCAGGGACAGCTTCCAGTCGGTCGAGCATATCGGGCGCATCGATATGCCATTGCTAGTGATCCACGGTGAGAAGGACACGATCATTCCGTTGCAGTTGGGGGAGAAGCTCGTTGAGCATGCTGTGGAACCGAAGAAGCTCATCGTTATCGAGGGCGCGGGGCACAACAACCTGAGCCAGTATGCGACGGGCAGCATAGCCCGCGAGTTCATCGAGTCACTCTAGATAAACCTTCACGACCCTGAGCATCGCCTCATCGAGGCTGATATCACCGGCGAGGTAGGCCGGCATGCCGGCAAACAAGGCCTCATGGTAATCAGAAAAAATTGCCTCATCGTGCATGAGCAGGCTGTGTTCGATACCTTCTGCGGCCAGCCCTTCCCGGGTGGCTGACCCCGACAGGTAGAACAGCACGCCGTGCCAGAGCCCTCGCGGGGGCTCCACGCCCAGCTCATTCGCGGCGGTCGCAATGGCCCTTGCCACGGCAGAGCTGTTCGGATCGATCAGCGCATGGGAAGGCTCGTGAAACAGCAGTTCCAGCCACCCACCCGGTGGCCAGCTGTTGCCTGGGCCGCTCTGCCGCGAAGTGATGACGGCATGGGTAGGGCGGGTGGTGCAGTAAGCGCCGGCCCAGTTGGCGTCCCAGGTCAGGTCGACCCGGATGCGGCCGTCGGGCCATGGCTCTTTCGCGAGGTCTGCAATGCGGTCCAACACGCCGTTCTCCAGGGCGCGGATGAGGCTCTCATTCCAGGCCCAAATGGCGCGGTTCTGGTGGTCATGGCGAGGCCAGTAGTGATCGCGGTACACCCGCGCCGCAGCTTCCAGGCGGGCCCGGTGTTCTTCCGTCACTGCCGCATGATCAGGGACATCGTTTGGCCCGTGCCGGATCAGCGCCCGCTTGATGTCATACATGCGCTCATCGAACAGCAGGTCCCTGTCCGCGAGGTGTTCCCGGTACCAGGTGATGGCGTCATTCATG
>SHLT01000022.1 GCA_004282875.1 Chromatiales bacterium
TGGCGTACCTGAACAAAGGACAGTTCTTCGGTGAGATGGGGCTTTTTTACGAGCAACCCACGCGCAGCGCCTGGGTTCGCACTCGTACCGAGTGTGAGATCGCCGAGATGACCTACCCTCGTTTTCGCCAGATCGCGAGCGAGAGCCCCGGACTTGTCTTTGAGCTGGCCACACAGCTGGCGACCCGCCTCGACCGCACCAATCGCAAGCTCGGCGACCTCGCTTTTGTCGATGTGACAGGCCGCGTGGCGCACGCCATCATGGACCTCTGCAACGAACCCGATGCAATGACGCATCCGGACGGCATGCAGATCAAGGTCAGCCGCCAGGAACTGAGTCGCCTCGTCGGCTGTTCAAGGGAAATGGCCGGCCGTGTCCTGAAAGTCCTTGAAGAACAAGGCCTGGTCTCCGCCAGCGGCAAGACGATTGTCGTCTACGGCGCCAGACCCAACCGCAAACTCTAAAATACGGTGGCAGTCACCTCTGATTTACAAGGCCGGCGTCAGCCGGCCTTTTCAATTTCGGACTTCATGGCCGCAATCGTCGCGGCGTAGTCTTCGCTGCCGAAAATCGCCGAACCCGCGACGAACGTATCAGCACCTGCCGCGGCGATGTCACCGATGTTGTCGACCTTTACGCCGCCGTCGATCTCCAGACGGATATCCCGACCGCTGTCGTCGATGATCTTGCGCGCCTGCTGCAGCTTGGCGAGCGCTGACGCAATGAACTTCTGGCCGCCGAATCCCGGGTTGACCGACATCAGCAGCACCATGTCCACCTTGTCGATGACGTACTCGAGCCAGTCGAGGGGCGTGGCCGGATTGAACACCAGGCCGGCTTTACAGCCCTGCTCCCTGATCAGGCCCAGGGAGCGGTCCGGATGCCGGCTCGCCTCGGGGTGAAACGTAATGTAGCTGGCGCCTGCCTTGGCAAAATCCGGAATGATGCCATCGACAGGCTCCACCATCAGGTGCACGTCGATCGGCGCCTCGATCCCATAGTTGCGCAGTGCGTCGCAGATCATCGGCCCGATGGTCAGGTTTGGAACGAAGTGGTTATCCATGACGTCGAAATGCACGATATCGGCACCCGCGTCGAGAACGGCTTTAACGTCCTCGCCCAGGCGGGCAAAGTCAGCGGAAAGTATCGAGGGAGCGATCAGGGGTTTCACGGCGAATCCTTATAAGAAGTTTCTAATATACTCTACCTTATTGAGCGCCTTGCTTTCAGCATTTCATAGGCACCTCGCACCTCTCGCGTGCGGCGCTCAGCCTCGGCAATGACATCGGCACCGGGGTTACTGCCGGAAATCTTGTCCGGATGGTTCTTGTTCATAAGCCGGCGGTACGCCTTTTTGATGTCGTCATTGCTCGCATCGCTTGCCACGCCAAGCGCCTCGTAGGCCCCGCGCACCCTGGCAGCATCCGCATCTCCGGCGGGCGAGCGCTTGAAACTCTTCTGCGCACGGATCATGGCCTCGAGCTGGGCGAGTTCGACTCGCCCGATGCCGAACTCCTTGCAGATCGTCCAGATGCGCGCACGCTCCTCCTTTGCGAGAGAATCTTTAGCGAGAACAACTTCGAGAACGAGCCGCAGGAACAGGGTGCGCTTCGACATGCCGCGCCCACTGACGCGGCGTACTTCGCGCAAGGTCTGCACGAAGGGAAACCCGGCGTGTTTGCCATCGTCGAACCAACCGACAGCGCGGCGAACCTGGGCGGGACTCAGGCCAAGCCGGTGCATCACCAGCCGAGCCGCACGAATTTCGTCTTCGGATACACGCCCGTCGGTCTTCGCGAGGTGGCCCATGACGCCGAATAGCGCACGCACAAATTCGTCCGATACGCGCGACAGCGAGGCACCCTGACGTTCAAACGCGTCGACGCTGTTCTTGAATCCCCGGTAGAACTGGTAGGCAACCAGCAACAAGACGATCAGGGCAATGGTCTTTCCGAGGAACATATGGCTGTGCATCGTATCGCGACTGGTCTCCCATTCCTATCACGCGGCTTGCGAGCAAGCTCCTTTACGGCGATCATCACAGCATGGATACCGCTGACGCCCTTTTCGAAACCTCGATCCCTGAGCTGCCGCTGATCGGGCGCGGTAAGGTGCGCGACATATACAGCGTCGATAACGATCACCTGCTGATCGTCACAACGGATCGCCTGTCGGCCTACGATGTCGTAATGCCGGACCCGGTCCCCGGTAAGGGTGAAATCCTGACCAGGATCTCACTGTTCTGGTTTCGCATGATGAGCGACATCATCGACAGTCAGCTCACCGAGCTGGGTGTTGCCGATGTTGTAAAGGACCCAGAACTGCAGGAACAACTCAAGACGCGCGCACTCGTTGTAAAACGGCTCAAGCCGCTGCCGATCGAGGCCGTCGTTCGCGGCTACCTGATCGGCTCGGGCTGGAAAGACTACCAGGACACGGGCCAGGTGTGCGGCATCGACCTGCCTGCGGGCCTGCGGCAGGCCGAAAAGCTACCACAGACGCTGTTCACGCCTGCCTACAAGGCGGAAGCCGGCGCCCATGACGAAAACATCAGTTTCGAAAAAGTCATCGAGCTCGTGGGCGAAAAGCTGGCGACCCGCGTGCGCGACATCTCGATCGAGATATATGAGCGCGCAGCCGCCTATGCGCTCGAGCGCGGCATCATCATTGCCGACACCAAGTTCGAATTCGGGCTCGATCCGCAGGGGCGCCTCTACATTATCGACGAGATCCTGACACCGGATTCATCCCGCTTCTGGCCTGTTGACGGCTACGCGGTGGGCATCAGCCCGCCCAGCTTCGACAAGCAGTTCGTGCGCGATTATCTCGAGACGCTCGACTGGGACAAGACCGCGCCCGGACCGGAGCTGCCGGCTGAAATCCTCGAAAAGACCGCCGCCAAGTACAATGAAGCCTTGCAAAGGATGACGCAGGTCCCGCACTGACCGGTGAGCGGCGGAGTACAATACAACGATGTTCGCCGGCCTGAATACAAAACTAAACAACCTCGTCTGGGGTGAAGTGCTGTACAAGTACGGCCTGCCGGGGCGTTTTCTTGCGGGGGTCCTGCGTAATCTCTGGGCCGTGTTGCGAGATATCGCATCAGGTCAGCTGAACCTGCGAGCCATGAGCCTTGTGTACACTACCTTGCTCTCAGTCGTGCCACTTGTCGCCGTCAGCTTTTCGGCGCTGAAAGCGTTCGGCGTGCATGAGTATATCCAGCCACATCTATACGGCTTCCTCGAGCCGCTCGGGCCCAAAGGTGCCGAGTACACCGACTACGTCATGAACCTCGTCAATAACGTCAATAGCAACGTACTTGGCGGCATCGGCTTTATCTTTTTCATCTACACCGCTATTTCAATGGTGCAGAAGATCGAGGACTCGTTTAACTACGTCTGGTACGTCAGTAAGCCGAGAAATTTCGGTACTCGCCTGATCGAGTACAGCACGGTGCTGATCGTCGGCGCGATCGCCGTGGGGCTCGCTGTCCGGGCGCTGGTTGAATTCAGCAAAGAAAAGCTCGTTGTCACGATCCAGGAGAGCGCGGCGCTCGCGCCAGTATTCAGCATCACTGACCGCCTGATGCCGTACGTCATCACGATTGCCATTTTCACTTTCCTGTACAAGTTCATGCCCAATACGCGTGTGCGGTTTCGTTCAGCCCTGGTTGGCGGATTTGCCGGCGGTTTCCTGTGGACAACGACTGCCATGGTGTTCGCATCGTTTATTGCCACGTCCACCAACCGTCAGGCTGTCTATGCGGGCTTTGCGGTGGCGATCTCGGCGCTGATCTGGCTGTACCTGAACTGGCTGATCCTGCTGATCGGTTCGCAGATCGCGTTCTATTACCAGAACCCCGCGTACCTGCGCATAGGCCGTCGCGAACCGCAACTTTCGAACGAAATGCGCGAGCGGTTGGCGCTCAACATCATGTATCTCGTCGGCAAGGAATTTCGAGAGCCGGTGCTTGGCGTCGATCTCCGTTCGATAGGCCGGAGCCTGCGCATTCCAACCATAACGCTTGCTCCCATCGCACTCGGGCTGGAAAGCAAGGGCCTGCTGACGACCAACGAGAATGAGAAATTGCTGCCTGGCAGGGAGATGTCGCGCATCCGGCTGCAGGACATCATCGACGTCGTCCGCGCCGAGGGCGAGACCGGGTCGCACAGGGATCCAGCCTGGGACAGTGCCATTAACGCTCTGGGCCAGGATATCGATGCCGCGGTGCAGTCGACGCTCAGCGAGAAAACCCTGGCGCAGCTATTGGACGACCTCGCCGACGACTAGCGACCAGGAGCGGCCTGTCAGTCAAGTACAGGAATCGCTGCATGCTTACGCCCCCGCTATCGTCATCTCATCGACAAGAATCGAGCCACAGCGAATACCGCTGCGCAGATCCTGGTCGTCGCCAATGGCCGCGATGCGCTGGTACAGCTCGCGGAGGTTTCCGGCGATCGTCACTTCATGAACCGGGAACGCTATTTCGCCGTTTTCGACCCAGTGGCCGACGGCGCCCCGTGAATAGTCGCCGGTTACGCCGTTCACGCCCTGCCCGATCAACTCCTGCACAATCAGCCCGGTCCCCATCTGGGCAATCAGCTCCTCCTGCGATTTGCCGCCACCCGGGATGATCAGGTTTTGTGCGCCGCCCGCATTCGCCGTGGTGGTCAGGCCAAGGCGGCGTGCCGAGTAGCTGCTCAGAACGTAGCCCTGCAAAACACCCTCGACAACGATATCGCGATCGTAGGTTGCCACGCCCTCGGCATCGTAGGGAACGCTCGCCATGGCTCGCGCGAGGTGGGGGCGTTCCTGGATATTGACGAAATCGGGGAACAGTTTCTCGCCCACGGCATCAAGCAGGAAAGACGACCGCCGGTATTGCGCACCGCCCGCTATTGCACGGATGGCATGCCCCATAAAGCCCCTCGCGACTTCAGGGATATACAGGACCGGCGCACGTGTCGTTTCGATCTTGCGTGCGCCCAGTCTGCCAACCGTCTTCGCGGCTGCGTGCCGCCCGACATCTGCCGCCGCTTCGAGATCCTCTGCGCTGCGCGACGACGTGTAGTGGTAATCACGCTGCATGACACCGTCGGCCTCGGCGAGGAGTACACATGTAATGCTGTGACTCGTCTTCGAGTAGCTTCCAACAAACCCATGCGAATTTCCGTAGGCGCGCGTACCCCGGTTGGTGGACACGGTCCCGCCCTCGGAATTACTCACCCGTTTGTCGCTCTTCAGGCCGGCCGCCTCCGCCTCGATCGCCATGGCGATTGCCGCATCGGCATCAAGCGTCCAGGGGTGATCGAGATCGAGGTCGGGAAAGTCACGGCACATAAGATCGGCGTCAGCCAGTCCCGCGTACTCGTCCTGGGCGGTCAGCGTCGCAAAGGTACAGGCCTTCGCAACCGCTTCACGAATGGCTTCCGGTGACATGTCTGACGTGCTTGCGTTGCCCTTGCGCGAATCCTTGAACACGGTAATCCCGATGCCGCGATCGTTCGTGTACTCGATGCTTTCGACTTCACCCAGCCGTGCTGTAGCGGACAAGCCGGTATCCTGACTGGCCGCCGCCTCGGCCTGGTCGGCGCCGCGCTGCTTCGCCTCATCGAGCGCCAGCGTCACAAGGCTCTCCAGTTCGGCGCGGCCGAGCGATTCCCGTTTTGTAATTCTTCCCATGGTAGACTCCCCGCCCCGGATCTCGGCCAATAGTTGCCGAGCGCGAAAGGTACTTTAGCCGGTGGACGAATCAAAGCCCAGTAAAAGCGCCAGGAAGCGCGAGTATCTCGCCCTGCAGAAACTCGGGGAGGAACTCGTCACGCTGCGTGAGTCCGAGTTGCTATCGATGCCGCTCGACGAAGATCTGCTCGAAGCCGTGCAGGAGGCCCGGCGCATCAAGGCACACGGTGCACTGCGCCGCCAGAAACAGTACATCGGCAAACTTATGCGGCACGTGGATCCGGAACCCATCAACGCAGCGCTCGAGCGACTGCGCCGCAAATAGAATTACAGGTACAATCCCCCAATGAGTATTGATGTCGGCATTATCATGGGCTCGCGTTCCGACTGGGAGACGATGCGCCATACCACCGAAACGCTGGACGAACTCGGCGTGGTATACGAGGTGCAGGTCGTCTCCGCCCACCGCACACCTGACCTGCTGTTCCAGTATGCAGGCTCCGCCGTGGAGCGTGGCCTCAAGGTCATCATTGCGGGCGCCGGCGGTGCCGCGCACCTGCCTGGCATGGCAGCCTCAAAGACGCGCGTCCCAGTGCTCGGTGTTCCCGTGCAGTCCAAGGCGCTCAACGGCATGGACTCGCTGTTGTCGATTGCGCAGATGCCGGCAGGCATCCCGGTCGGCAGTATGGCCATTGGCCGCGCGGGTGCCGTAAACGCTGCCTTACTCGCCGCCGCGATACTCGCCAACGAAAACGCCGAGGTCGCCGACGCACTCGACGCCTTTCGTAAACGCCAGACCGACAAGGTGCTGGGCGACAACGACCCCAGAACGTAAATCATGCGTATCGGTATCATTGGTGCCGGCCAGCTCGGCCAGATGCTGGGATACGCGGCCCGCGATCTCGGCGTCGAGTGCCGCTTTATCGATCCATCCGATTCTCCACCTGCCGCTGACTGCGGCGAGGTCCTGCAGCGGCCTTTCGATGACAGCAAGGCGCTCGCCGAGCTCGCCGCGACCTGCGATGTCGTAACCTTTGAATTCGAGAATGTCCCGGTCGAGGCCCTGCACAAAATAGACGACAAGGTGCCCGTGTACCCACCCGCCGATGCACTGCGTCACGCGCAGGACCGGCTCGACGAGAAACGTCTCTTTGACCAGCTCGATATCCCGCTTCCCGGCTACCGCACCGTGGACTCGCGTGAAGATATCGTTACCGCGATCGAGGAGCTCGGCCTGCCTGTCGTCATCAAGTCCCGGCGGCTGGGCTACGATGGCAAGGGCCAGTTTATCGTGCGCGAACCCGAAGATATCGACGCAGCCTGGAAAACCGTGGGAGGACAGCCTCTGATCGCCGAGCAGTGGATCCATTTCGATTTCGAGGTGTCATGCATCGGCGCCCGAAACGTTGACGGCGACATCGTCATCTACCCATTGAGCCGCAATCTTCACGAAGGCGGCATCCTGAAGACGTCGCGCTCACCGATCGATGCCCCAGTACTCGCAGATCGTGCTGAGACCTATGTACAGCGCATGCTGGGCCACCTTGATTACGTCGGTGTCCTGGCTCTCGAGCTGTTTGTCTGCGGCGACGACCTGTTGGCCAACGAGTTCGCCCCCCGCGTCCACAACTCCGGGCACTGGACCATCGAGGGTTCCGCGACCAGCCAGTTCGAGAACCATCTGCGCGCCGTAATGAACCGGCCGCTGGGCTCGACGGCAAGCCTGGGCCACGCGGGTATGGTCAACCTGATCGGCGACATTCCCGGCGCCGTGCGCTCACAGGAACTGGGCGTCCTGCACGACTACGGCAAGACCCCAAGACCCGGCCGCAAGCTCGGCCATATTACGGTCACCGCCGAATCAGCGGCCGAGCGGGACCGGCTTGTCGACATAATAAGTCGCAGTGTGACCTAGTCCGCGCTACGACCTGAGACAGGGGCATACACGGCAGGTCGAAAAAGCAGGTAAACTTGATCGTAAATGTCTTATCTCAGTCACTTCAATCTGCAGGAACAACCTTTTCGGCTCACCCCTGATCCGGACTTCCTCTATTGGAGCAAGCAGCACGCCCGGGCCAAGGCCTACATGGAATCGACGATCTGGCTCGCGGACGGCTTCGTCGTCATCACGGGCGAAATCGGTTCTGGCAAGACGACCCTGCTGCAGTCCTTCCTTTCCGAGCTTGAAGACGATGTCGTGTATGCGGTCGTTTCCCAGACCCAGCTGACGCCCACGCAGTTTCTCCAGGCCGTACTCACCGAGTTCGGGTTCAAGCCCTTCAACAAGCGCAAGGTCGAGCTGCTGGACATGCTCAACATGTTCCTCATCGAGCAGTACTCCAGCGGCAAGAAGGTCGTCCTCATCGTCGACGAAGCGCAGAACCTGACGCACAAGGTCCTGGAAGAGATCAGGCTGATCTCCGGCATCGAGACTCACAAGGAAAAGGTGCTGCGCATCATCCTCGCCGGCCAGCCCGAACTGCGCGACACGCTTGATACTCACGGCCTCAAGCAGCTGGTTCAGCGAGTTCGACTGCGCTTTCACCTGGGCCCGCTCGATCGGCGGGAAATGCAGGAGTATGTCGAGCATCGGCTCAAAGTCGCGGGCGCCATCGGCCAGCTGTTCGAAAAGGATACCTTCGATACGATTCACCGCTACTCGGGTGGTGTGCCACGTCTGATTAACACACTGTGCGATACCGCACTGCTCTGTGCGTTTGCCGATGAAAGACATTCGGTGGGCTTTGACGACATCATGTCGGCGATTGCCGAACTCGACTGGGAAGAACACGAAAGCAATACCGGCATCTACAACAAGCTGCAGAAGATCCAGCAGCGGGAGGAAGAAAGTTCCGATGTGACCGGCATCGAGGTTCGTGCCGACGGCGAAACGGTGGAGGAAATGACATTTGCGCCCGGGCGCATCATCGTCGGTCGCTCCTCCGACAACGAAATCTTCATCAAGAGCAAGTTCGTCAGTCGCCACCACGCGCAACTGGTCAGCGACGACGATGGTTGCCTCATCGAAGATCTGAACAGCACGAATGGCGTATTTATTGGTGAAAAACAGGTTAAGAAATATCGACTCCGGGATGGCGATGTCGTGTCTTTAGGGGTTCACGAACTCGTCTACCACGACCTGCGCCGGCCTGCAGAGGCAATCGAAGATCAACTGGATGACGCGCCGGAGGAACTGCGGGAGGATTCGTTCGACGAGTCCGACGAAGACGAGTTCGATGAAGACGAGTTCGACGACGCGCTTGAACGGGGCGAAACCGACGACCAGGAATCGATCGCCAACGAGCAGTAACGGCTAAGGCGCGCCTAGTAATCCTGCCGCGTGCCGACGCGGCGATCCGTAATGCGGTAATCGCGCCGCTTCAAGAGCACCACGAGCCCGCCCACGAGGCAAGCGAATCCCACGACGAAGCAGATCGTCGGCATGTACCAATAATTCAGGTACATGGACAGCCCGAGCGCAATCACCCCGACGAGCAGGTAGAAGTACGGAAGGCATTCATAAATCGGCTTTGAGACCCACATGGCGATTTATTCTCCATAGCGGGGAGCACATGTAAAGCACTCAAAATCAAAAGACCCGGCCAATGGCCGGGTCTCGAGATTGTGTCGCTCTTCGTAAGCTGTTGATTCCAGCTCAGGAGCGACCGACTCCGAACAGACCCAGAATGCGCGATAGAATCGATTCCGAGAGGCCGTCTACGGCCAGGTCGGGCTCAAATTCACCGGCATCGCCGCGTAATCCCTGCACGAACAGCTGGGAGTTGGCGTCCATGTCATATTCTGTGATTGTGTTTTCGAATGCCATCTTCGTATCCCTCCATGAGACGGGATAACTGTAATAAAGTGATATGTTGAATGAAGTGAGGTAACTCACATTGTTGGACACGAAGCCGCAAATATTCGACTTATGTGAAATGTTTTGCGCCGCTATGCGGTGCCGCCGACCGTGAGTTCGTCAATTTTGAGCGTCGGCTGACCGACACCGACCGGCACCGACTGCCCTTCCTTGCCGCAGGTTCCTACACCCGTATCCAGCTCGAGATCGCTGCCAACCATCGAGATCTTGTGGAGTGCCTCGGGACCGTCACCGATCAGCATCGCCCCTTTGACCGGCGTCGTGATCTTGCCGTTCTCAATCAGGTACGCCTCACTCGCAGAGAACACGAACTTGCCCGACGTAATGTCCACCTGGCCACCCCCGAAGTTCGGCGCGTACAGGCCCTTGTCGACCGACGCGATAATCTCCTCCGGATCATGCTTGCCTGCCAGCATGTAGGTGTTCGTCATGCGCGGCATTGGAATGTGCGCGAACGACTCGCGTCGGCCATTTCCGGTGGGAGCCACGCCCATAAGCCTGGCGTTAAGTTTATCCTGCATGTAGCCCCGCAGAATGCCGTTCTCGACCAGGACCGTGTTTTGTCCGGGCGTGCCTTCGTCATCGACGGCAAGCGAGCCGCGGCGCTCTGCAATGGTCCCGTCATCGACGATCGTGCATTGCTCCGACGCGACCTTTTGGCCCACCTTGCCGCTGAACGCTGACACGCCTTTGCGGTTGAAGTCGCCCTCGAGTCCATGCCCTACAGCCTCATGCAGCAAAATGCCCGGCCAGCCATTGCCGAGCACCACGGGCATTGTGCCGGCAGGCGCAGGTTGCGCCTCAAGCTGCACGACGGCCTGCCGGACAGCCTCCCGCGCGTATTCGAGCGGCAGATTACCGTCGACAAAATAGCCGAGATCGGCACGGGCGCCGCCGCCCGCGTACCCCTGCTCTCGCTGACCGTCCTGTTCGAGAATCACGCTGACATTGAGCCGGATCAGCGGCCGTACATCGGCAGCCATCGTGCCGTCAGAGGCCGCGACCAGCACCAGGTCCTGGCTGCTCGCCATGCTGATGATGACCTGCTCGACGCGCTTGTCCATCGCGCGCGTCGCCGCATCCAGTTCGAGCAGCAGGCGGGTCTTTTGTGCGTCGTCGATACTCGTTGTCGGGTCCGACTGCGGATACAGCACGGCCGCGTCGCTGCGCTGCCATGCCTGCACGGCCTTGTCCTGCCCCTGGCGGGCAATGGCGCGTGCGGCGCCCGCGGCCGACTCGAGCGCCGGGAGTACCAGTTCGTCCGAGTAGGCGAAGCCGGTTTTCTCACCGCTGTTGGCACGTACGCCAACGCCCTGGTCCAGGCTGAAACTGCCTTCCCTGATGATGCCGTCTTCAAGCGTCCAACTTTCCTGGCGCGTTACCTGAAAGTAGAGATCGGCGAAATCGACCCCGCCGCGCATCAGTCCGCCCAGCGTGGTCGACAGCGCCTGTTCGCCCAGTCCGGCGGGTTCCAGCAGGCGGCTCATGACCGCGTCGATTGAAGAGTCGTTGCTCAATGTATTGTCCGTCGATGTTCTGCGATTAAACCAGGCGGCGGTTCGCGAGGGCCGGAAACTCACTGCGAAGCCGCACCGGCAATTCGGGATCGATATCCGCGGCGACAACGCAATTACCCTCGGCCTGCTCCGCCAGAATACGGCCCCAGGGGTCGCAAATCAGTGAGTGTCCGAACGTCGCCCGGTCGTCCGGGTGCAGGCCATATTGCCCCGGCGCTATCACATATGCCAGATTTTCTATGGCCCGGGCACGCAACAAGGTGTGCCAGTGTGCTTTGCCGGTCGTCGCTGTAAACGCCGCGGGCACCGTGAACGCCGTAGCACCCCCATCCACGAGCCGCCGAAACATCTCCGGGAACCGCAGGTCGTAGCAGATCGTAAGGCCAACCCGGCCTATCGGCGTGTCGACGGTAATCACGTCGTTACCCGGGTACATCGAGCTCGACTCGCGATAAGACTCCTGCTTGTCGACGAGGTCGACATCGAACAGGTGAATCTTGCGGTATAGCGCCTGCTGCTCGCCTTGCGCGTCGAAGACGGGGCAGGCCCCGTAGACACGATCTTCACCGATCGCCGGGGATACCAGCGGCATACTGCCGCTGATGATCCAAAGGCCGTGTTTCGCCGCCGTGTCTGAAAGAAATGCCTGGATCGGCCCGTCGCCGGGATTTTCGGCATACCTCGCCTTATCCTTGCCCCGCTCGGGCATCAGCGCGAAGTTCTCCGGTAACACTGCCAGTACACATGCATCGCCTGCGGCTTCGGCCAGCAAGCGGCCCGCAAGTTCGAGATTTGCCGCCACATCCGGACCACTGTTCATCTGGATCGCCGCTACGCGCACGCTATTGTTGCTCCGGTTCTGCGAGACAATTCGCCAGGTCGCCATATTGCACGAACTGGTCAAGTTTGATCGGGTCGATGGCGGGCTCATCCCACGGACCCGCGATGCCGTAGTACACCTGCCCAACCGACTGCAGGGGTTTCTTGAAGATCTCCGACAAAATGAGCATGGCAGCTGCGCCCGGCGGTCCGCCGACGACGGCACCAACGATAGGTAGGGTATTACCCACCTTGGCACTGATCACGGCTCCCTGCTCGTACTCGCTGTTCGCGAGGTCGACCTGGCCCACGATGCCAATCAGGGCGGCAGGCCCCTCGAGCGACATGTCGCAGGTCGACGCCGTGCCATCCTCGACCCGGAAGGAGCCCGCAATCTTGTCGTAACGGAACCCCTTGTTGAATACATCGCGGAAATCGAGTGACAGGCGCCGCGGCAACGCCACAAAACTGATCAGACCGAGCATTCGCCCGGCGCCAGGCTCGACCTCCTCCAGCTGTCCATCCTCGAGGCGCAGCTGCACATCGCCATCAAGAACGTCGAGGAAACTGCCTCGCGGCCCGCCCGCCCAGCTCATGTCGAAGAGAATCTCCATACTCTGGCCGCTAATGCCCTGCGCAAAGTCCAGCCGCGCCAGCGTCGACCTGACGTCGGCGCTGCTCAGCGTTGCATCCACATAGGTCCGGCTTCCCCGTTCCTCGGTCTCGTCGGCCACCCAGCGACCCGTACCGACGATACTGAACGTGTCGTCGATCGCTTCCAGCTTTTCGGCTTCGAGCCCGTCCGCAATGCGGACGAGATTCACTTCGACGGCGCCGAGGTTGCGACCACCGAGGGCAAAGTCTTCGACCTGCAGCGACATCGGGGGCAGATTTCTCGGGTCCAGGTTCGATTCGGACGGCGGCGACACCTCATCGCCCGGCAGGTGCAGGCGCTCCATCTCGATAACCATCGCGCGGTCGGATCCGAAGTCGTAAGGCACAAAGACCGAGCCGACGATGTGCTCTCCTTCAATCTGAACGAGCCAGTCCCGCGCGCTGCGGTCGAGGCGCACCCGGTGGTCCTCGAGGTGCTGGCCAATGGCGAACAGGTCATCGACCGCAAGCTCTATCGAGCGAATGCGGTCCGCTGCGCCAACTTCCTTCTCGCCGCCGCGTGACAGGCTCAGCCAGTCATCGAGACGCACCGTGGTCGTCGTGCCCCGGATGTGCAGACCGCGCGTCTCGGCGGGCTCCATGACCCCGGGGCCGGCCATGAGCACGCCCCGATCGAAATCCCAGGTGTCTTCGGACTTCGCGAAATCCAGGTGCCACGACAGGCCGTTTGCCGCCCCGCCTGTCGCTTCGATACGCTCTCCGCCCGGCACGAAACGCAGGTCGGCGTTGAGCTGCATCGCTTCGTCGGCCGCCTTGGCGACCGGATCAGGGAGGTTGAGCGCAAGGCCTTCGAGCGCGCTGGCAAGCTGAATCGTAAACGGCTGCGGCGTCTCCTGCCGGCCGCGCGGGAACAGCACCCATGCCGTGTAGTCGGACGCACCTTCGATCATGCCTTCGAGCGGCACACCGAGCTGGTTGATGATGGCGTCGGAGGTAACGAGGCCCTCAACCGTCGCGACAGCGAAGAGGCCGGGATCTTCTGACCGGTCTATGGCGATATCGACTTCCTGGCCCAGGAAACGGCCGCCGAGATTATCGCTTTCGATGTAGTCGCGATGGACCCGCACCTCGCCGATCAGGTCCTCGATCGGCGCCGGAAAGCCTTCTATCGACAAGGAGCCATTATTGCTGCGCAGCAGCCCATCGATCTCGGCGTCTTTCGCCCGCCTGAGCGGCACTGTCAGGTCGAACTGGAACGAAGCCTCGCCGGCAACGCTCACGCGTTCGAGGTGCCCACCCGTGAGCTCGTTCAGTGGGCTTTGCAGGGCGTATTGGCGCATCGTCTCAAGTGTGCCCGTCGTGAGTGCCTTGATCGTGAGCACCGGGTTATACAGGTCCCCGATTTCCACCTCGGTATCGACGGCGTTGTTGCCGGCGGTAATCAAGCGATTGCGCACCGAGTACAGCCGCGTATTGTCGAGTACCATTTCGACATCCGCCCGTCCAATCACTGGCCATCCCGGCTGGAAGCGCATCGCCAGATCGCGCACCGATCCTTCGACGAGCAGGTTGCCTTCGCCGCCCCTTAAAAACTGTTTGGTCAGCGCCCCGTTCATGCGCATGGTGCCGCGCGGGATCGAGCCCTGCAGGAGCGCCGTTCGAAACCACTCCCGCAGTTTTGGCTTCATGACCTTATGCGGCAGGTACGGGTACGCCGCGGACACATCACTGATGCTAAAGGAGCTGTTGTAGTCGATAACCGGGGCGGACTGGCCTTTATAGAACGACAACTCACCGCTGCCACGGCTGTCGATAATCGAATTCGTAATTTGCACGCTGTCGCTCGTAAAGCGGGTCAGCTCGTCGCTGCTTCGCCAGATCACCATCCCGTTCAGGACATCGATGTCGATCGGCCCATCCATAACACGCTGCAGCTCGACCAGCATGTCTTCTGACCGGATTTCCACGCGCCCGCCGGACCGGTCCCCGCTGACGTAGCCACTGAAGCCGCGAATACCCGGCCGTTTGTCGTCCGCGGCGATACCCACATTGTCGAGGTCGACGGTAATTTCAAAGTAAGGCAGCTCGCTGCCGAGCTCGGAAACCGTGAGGTCAAGATCCCGGATTTCTCCCGTCGGCGCGAGGCCGCGGAGGACCTCTCGCTGCTTTTCCGGCAGGAGCGGCAACAACAGCGCGCTGTCTTCGAGATTCACGTACGACGCCCGCGCGCCCAGCACAACGATATTGCCTTCCGCATCGGTGCTCGCCTCGGCGCGCAGTGATGACTCCGGCCATTCGCCACCATTGGTTCCAATGCGCAGCTCCTCGGCCGCAACCAGCCAGCCGTCGCGCGAGACATCCAGTTCGAGGCGACCGGACACATCAAAAACCTGGTCCGCTGTGACCGATACGCCGGTGAGATCGAGGCTGGCTGTTGCGTTGCTCAAGGTCTTGCCGGCCAGCACAAACGAGACATCGGCATCGCCGCTGCCCGACAGCACCCGCCCTTGCATTGCCGGGTGCAATTCGGACCATCCCGACAACAACACATCGTCCGCTTCGATCGTTACGTCCCAGACCCGCTGCTCCTCGGGACGATTCAGCAGGTGTGTGGCCGCCAGGGTAATACCTCGGCCCAGGTCGTCTGGAAGGCGGATGCCGGCATCGAGCGCGATGCGATTCGCATCGATACTGGCTTGTATGCGCGGCACGTTGAAATAACGCGGACGTTCATCACCCGGCTGCAGGAAAAGCACCTCGATATCCTGGCCGACGATTTCAATTTCATTAAGGCGCTGCGTGCTGCCGCCCTGCCGCTGCGGCAATTCATCCAGCGCGTTGCCCTGGATCCACCAACCACCGCCCTCGAGCTGGCGAACTTCAATGCTCGTCTCCCGAATCACGACTCGGTCAACCAGCACGGCCTGGTCGAACAGCAAGCTGCTCAGCGAGATGCCGACGCTGACGAGCTCAGCGGCGATGGCCCGCGTCTGAGTTTCCGGGTGAATCAGCTCGGTGTCATAGAACTCGACCTCGGGCCCGCTGAGTCCCCAGCGAGCGTTCATGCCGGAGAACTTCACTTCCATGCCGATGGCGTTGCTGGCCCAGTTTTCGATGTCGTCCTGGTATTCCGGCAGACGCGGGAGAAACAGTCGAAACAGGCCCACGAGTATGGCCAGCAGAATGACCAGCGATGCGGCCGTGTAGGCAAGAATCTTGAGTATTTTTCTGAAGAACTGTTTCATGCGACTGCAACTACATCAACACCACGTCGAACTGATCCTGCAAATATAATGACTCCGTTTGCAGGCGAATCGACTTGCCGGTCTGCTCCTCCAGTTCCGCCAGGCTGCGCGCCTGTTCATCGAGCAACAGTTCAATGATCTCCTGCCCGGCCAGCACCATGACCTCGTCAAACTCGAACTGGCGTGACTGGCGAATGATCTCGCGGAAGATCTCGAAACAGGTCGTTTCGGCCGTCATGACGAAACCGCGCCCTTCGCAGGCCGGGCAGTCCTCGCACAACACGTGCTGCAGGCTTTCTCGCGTGCGCTTGCGCGTCATCTCGACCAACCCCAGCGGTGACACCGGCGTAATCTGGTGGCGCGCGTGGTCGCGCGACAGTGCCTGCTCGAGTGCGTGCAGGACGTTTCCGCGGTGGTCTTCTTCCTCCATGTCGATGAAATCGATGATGATGATGCCGCCCAGGTTACGGAGCCGCAGCTGCCGGGCGATGGCAACGGCCGCCTCCAGGTTGGTCCGGTAGATCGTTTCTTCGAGGTTGCGGTGGCCAACGTAGCCGCCTGTGTTGACGTCGACCGTGGTCATCGCCTCCGTTTGGTCGAAGATCAGGTAGCCACCCGACTTGAGCGGGATATTCCGGTCCAGCGACCGGCGAATCTCGTCCTCGATACCGTGCAGGTCGAAGATCGGCCGGCGCCTTCTGTACAGCTCGATATCGGGCTTCGCATCGGGCAGGTAGGTTGTCGCAAACTCTTGCATCGCCTCGTAGTCACTCTCCGAGTCAACGAGGACGTTTTCGACGTCGCCGGTCACCATGTCACGCAACACGCGCAGCGGCAGCGACAAATCCTCGTGTACGAGGCTTTTTACACTACGTTTGCTGCACCGTTCCTGAACGACGGCCCAGAGCCTGAGCAGGTAGCGGAGGTCCGCCGCCAGCGCTTCCTGGTCAGCGCCTTCAGCGACCGTGCGGACAATGGCGCCGCACTGCAGGTCCTGGTCCGCGAGCAGCTCCTCGACCATGCCGCGCAGCCGATCGCGCTCTCCCTCATCCTCGATGCGCGCCGAAATCCCGACCGTGTTGCCTCGCGGCAGCAAGACCAGGTGCCGCGACGGCAGCGTGATGTAGCTCGTGAGTCTCGCGCCTTTATTGCCGAGCGGATCCTTGACGACCTGCACCATGATCTCGTCGCCCTCGCGCACCAGTTCGCGGATGTTGCGTTCCTCATCACCGTTCTCGGGCATCCCGGCCTTCGCGATATCCGAGGCGTGCAGAAATGCCGTACGCTCGAGCCCGATATCGATGAAGGCTGCCTGCATGCCCGGCAATACGCGCAACACCCTGCCCTTGTAGATGTTGCTGATCAGCCCACGGCGTGCGGCACGTTCGACGTAAACCTCCTGCAGCACGCCGTTCTCGAGCAATGCCGCACGAATCTCGCTCGACGTCACGTTGATCAGGATCTCTTCTTTTTGGGACTCGTCTGTCATTTACTCGTGTCTGGGCAAAACCTCGAACCCGGCATCGCCGAGCAGCGCTACGGTCTCGAATACGGGCAGCCCGACCACATTGGAATAGCTGCCCTCTATCCGTTCGACAAACGCGCCGCCCAGCCCCTGTATGGCGTAGGCGCCGGCTTTGTCGCAGGGTTCCCCACTGTGCCAGTAAGCAAGCGCCTCGTCGCGACTGATTTCGCGAAAATACACATCTGTTTCAGACAACGCGGTCCACGTCTTGTTCTCGCCGCACAACGCGACGCCCGTGACGACTTTGTGCGCGCGCCCCGACAACAGCTCCAGCATACGCAGGCAATCTGCCTGGTCTGCGGGCTTGCCGAGGGTCTGCTCATCGATGACGACCGCCGTGTCGGCGCCGAGGGCGAGATCCGCAACGTCGACGACGGCGGCCCCGGCTTTGGCAAGCGCGAGGCGCACGACCATGTCGCCGGGCGATTCCCCGTCGCGCGGGGCTTCGTCAACGTCGACCCTGGCGACCTTGAAGTCGATATCGAGAGCCGCAAGAATCTCGCGCCGCCGTGGCGATGTCGAGGCAAGATGCAGGCTGAGCGGCGTCTTCATTGCAGCATCGTCAGGCGCGGTGATAGGGGTGGCCGGTATGCAGCGAATGGGCCCGGTAGAGCTGTTCCGCGAACAGCACGCGGGCAAGACCGTGTGGCAGCGTCAATTGAGACAATGACCAGGTGAAGTCGGCCCGTTGTTTGCACGTGTCGGCGACGCCGTCAGGCCCTCCGATGACAAAGCAGAGGTCCCGGCCGTCGGCCTGCCAGCGTGACAGCTGGCCGGCCAGCGCCTTGCTGCTGAGTTGCTTGCCCCGCTCATCCAGCAACACGACCTGCTCCGACGATTCCAGCTTGCCGAGAATCAGCTCGCCTTCGGCCTCCATAGCCTGCCGCGACTTGTCGTTCTTGTTGCGGCGCACGGTGGGGATGACGTCGAGCCGAAACTTCCATTCCCGCGGCAGCCGCTCCGTGTACGTGCCAAATGCCTCGTCCACCCAGGACGGCTGGCGATCACCAACGGCCAGTAGTCGAATATGCACGGTTCAACCGTCGGTTGCCGTCACATCCCCTTGCGGGGAGATCGACCAGAGTTTCTCCAGGTTGTAGAACTCACGCACCTTCGGGAGCATGACATGCACCAGTGTGTCTTCGAGGTCGAGCAACACCCACTCGCCCCCGTCCTCACCTTCGATGCCAATCGGACGGCGACCCGCCGCCTTGGCCTTTTCTGCGACGTTGTCAACGAGCGCTTTGACATGCCGGTTCGAGGTGCCGCTCGCAATGACCATGTAGTCGGTGACGACGGTCATGTCGCGAACGTCCAACCTCACGATATCTTTGGCTTTGACATCGTCCAGCGCTTCGACGACCAGGTCGGTCAGTGCTTCGCTGTTCATGCGTGGTTCTCTGCGTTGCTCAAATGTTGTCTCCTCGGGTAAGCGCTGTAATCAGTAAATTTTCATGTCCAGGATCGCGTCGCGGACTTCGTCAGGCATCAGGAACCGCGGGTCGCGGCCCGCCCCAACAAGCTCCCGGATCTCAGTCGACGCGATCTCCAGCTGCGTGACCGCGTGTATATGGATGCTCCCATGCGTTGCGTCGTGCAGCTTGGCAACACGATGTGTTCCGTGCTCGGTAATCATCTCGCCCAGGACGCCAATATCCGGCGCCTTCCAGCCGGGTCGATGCGCGACCACAATGTGCGCGACGTCAAGAATCTCGTCCCACCGGTGCCAGCCAGGCAGGCCAAGAAAAGCGTCCATGCCCACTATCAGACCTATCGAGCGGTCAGGAAATTCCTCGCGCAGCGAATGCAGCGTATCGATGGTGTATGACGGCCCGTCGCGGCGCAGCTCCCGATCGTCGGCGACAAAGCCCGGCTGGCCCTCGATAGCGCATTCCACCAGGCGCATGCGCTGCTGCGCATTGGCATAGGTCACACCCCGGTGCGGTGGGTCGCCGCAAGGGATAAAGCGCACCTCCTCAAACCGCAAAGCCTGCAGCATTTCGAACGCAGAACGCAGGTGACCATAGTGGATGGGGTCAAAGGTGCCGCCGAATACGCCGATCGGCTTCATGCGCGGGCCATCCCGACAACGATGTCTGTCGCCATTTGCCAGGGGTCGCCGTAGCGCTGGCCTTTCGCGGCGGCATCGGCGCGGCCACTGGCTTTCAGCATGCGGTGAAAATCGCCGTGCTGGTGGCGACTGATGCAACTGCGCAGCAAGCCCTGGCGGTTATTCCAGACGCGCGCCGTCTGCATTGCGCTGCCAAGGTCAGTGCCCTGGCGAACGGCGTCATCGAGCGTCGCCAGCGTGCGGAGCTCTCGCGTCAGCGCCCACATGACGATGACGGGCTCGACGCCCTCCGCTTTGAGGCCACCGAGGATTTTCACGGCACGCGGTGCGTCGCCGGCTATCGCGGCATCTGTCAGCTTGTAAACATCGTAGCGACTGCTGTTGGCCACTGCCTTGTTAACGTCCTCAGCAGACACCTTGCCTTCGCCCAGAATCAGGCGCAGTTTTTCGATTTCCTGCCCGGCTGCCAGCAGGTTGCCTTCAACGCGATCGGCAATTAGCGCCACCGCATCCCGGTCGGGCTGCAATCCCGCTTGCCGCATGCGGTTCGCTATCCAGCCGGGCAGCTCGCGCAATCCGATTGGCCAGATCGGAAGGCTCACGCCGATCTTGTCGAGGGTCTTGGCCCACTTCGAATTAGACGTGCTTCTGTCGAGCTTGGGGCCGGTCACGATGAACAGCAGTTCCGGCCCGGCCTGAGCTGCCAGGTCAACGATTGCCTGGCCGCCCGCGCGGCCCGGTTTGCCGGTCGGCAGGCGTAGTTCGACAATCCGTTGCTCCGCGAACAGCGACATATTCCCGGTCGACGCCGTCAATGCGCCCCAGTCGAAGCCGGTGGTCGCTACGTGCAATTCGCGATTGGCAAAGCCCTGCGCTTTCGCCGCCTCGCGAATTTCGTCGAGCGCCTCGGAAACAAGCAGGTGTTCGTCACCGGTGACGAGGTAGCAGGGGGCAAGCGAGTTCTTCAGGTAGGACGAAAGCTGGTTAGCCCGAATCTTCAAGCAAGCTGCTCCATGTGTATCGACTCGCTTTCGAGCAGTACCGGAATTCCGTCATCGACCGGATACAGCCGCTTGCCATCATCGGTCACCAGTGCCTCGTGCAACGGCTCTGCGAGTTTGACCCCTTCATGCGTCTCGAGCGTACCGGCCTCGATCGCCGCGTTGACCTTCTCGAGTTTGTCTTTTTTCAGTACCGACAAGCCCTTATGCGTAACCGGGCAGCGGAGAATGGTGAGCAAGCGTTTATCCATGCCCCCATTGTAGCGCTTCAGCCCTGCTTCAGCACGACTGCCAGCTCGATATTTCCGCTGCTTTCCGCCGCCCGGATGGCCGCTGGAATATCGTCGGGGGCAGGCTTGAAGTGCTCGTCGATCAGGCGACAGCGCATGATGACCTTGAGGGCGGGAATCCGCTCGCCGTGCGCCAGCATGTCGTGAATATAGTGTTGCCCGAAGAAGAGCGCATGCTGCTGTTGCTCCCAGCCCAGCATCTTGTCGAAATACCATTTCCAGGCCGCCACGGGGTCCGGGTCCTTTTCGATCTCGCTGAAGATGTGCTGCAAGCCGCCCTCGCGATTGTCACGGCTAATGAAGCCATAGGCGTGTGCCAGCGTGGCGACCCTGCTTTTTTCAATGTCGTCCAGCACGGCCTTGTCATCCGGCGAATCCGTATCCGGGATGTAGACATCATCCGCAATGCCCTTGGGTGCAATCACAGCCCCGATAAGCGAATGGAACGAGAACACGAAGAACATTTCTACGAATGAGCGTACGAGATGAGCGAAATCACTCGTCATCGACATCAGGAAGACCGTAAGGAGGAAATAAACCGGCGCTATGCCGTACGAGATTCCGCACTCGCTGATGAAGCGATGCAACGCAACCGGGTTGATGCTCTGCAAAGGAGAATGTGTAATTGCGAGGACACCCAGTATGGCCGGGTAGATGAACCCGGCGACGGCCAGGAACGCCAGCATCGCTGCTGCTCCGCCAGCCGAATAGCTGGCGTAAGCCCCCCAACCGATCGCGACGGCGATAACAACCGGGAACAGCATCCAGACACCATGGGTCAAACTGAAAAACTCTATTCCCGGTGGCTGCGGCTTGAGCCCGCGGGCCTGCGACTCGAGCAGTAACAGCTGATAGCGAAACAGTGCCGGAAGGATGATGATCGCCAGCCAGATGCCCAGGAAGCCTGCCGCGCCGGCCAGGGCCGACAGCAGCCAGAAAACAAGCATTGCAAACAGCACGCTGGTCTCGGTCAGCGGAAAGAATATTGCCTTTACGAGTTCATTCGCGTTCATTGTTGTTTTCCGTTCCCGGCACCGGATCGTAGCCCGAGCCACCCCAGGGGTGACATCGGCCAATGCGCTTCATGGCGAGCCAGCCGCCCTTCCACACACCGTGTACCTGCAGCGCTTCGATTGCGTAGCTCGAACAGGTCGGCTGGTAACGGCAGTTCGAACCCAGCCAGGGGGACAGCAACAGGCGATAGAGTCGCACGAGTCCGATCAGCGGCTTGGCAAGCACCCGGCTGACGGCGTTCGGCATCAGGCGGCCTCGAGCGCCTCGGCCGCGAAGCGACGAATGGCCGCGAGCATGGAGCTGAGTCCGTTGCTGCGGGTCGGGCTCAGGTGACTTTCGAGCTGCAAGGCCTTCACGAAGTCCGGCGGCGTATCGAGAATATCCTGCGGATAGCGGCCGCTGTAGAGACGCAGCAACAGCGCGATCAGGCCGGAAACGATGGCTGCATCACTGGTCGCCCGAAACTCCAGCCGGCCGTCCTTTTCGTCGGCGACGAACCACACCTGCGACTGGCAGCCACGAATGCGGTTTTCCTCGGTCTGCAGTTCAACGGGGAATTCCGGCAGGCGCCTGCCAAGGTCGATCAGGTACTGGTAGCGATCCATCCAGTCATCGAACAGTTCGAAATCGGCGATGAGTTCATCCTGCGCCAGTGCGATTTCATTGCTCACGATCAGCTCCGCCGCCAGGTCGTGCCGTCCGGCCCGTCCTCGATCGTTATGCCCATGTCACCGAGCTGATCGCGGAAGCCGTCTGCGGCCGCCCAGTCCTTGTTGGCGCGCGCCTCGTTGCGCCTGGCGATCAGGGCTTCGATCTCGTCAGACGCGACGTCGCCCTTCACCTCTCCTGTGAACCAGGCCTCGGGATCGCTCCCGAGCAGGCCCATGAGATCACCGGCCGCGTACATTTGCGCGGCGAGCACTTCCATCTCCGCCGGGTCATTCGACTTGTTCAAGGTTCGCGCCAGCTCGAAGAACTCGGCCAGGGCTTTCGGCGTGTTGATATCGTCCTCGAGGGCGGTGACCAGCGACTCGGGCACCTCTGCCGCGGCGCGCGCCTCGGCGGATACCTCGATGCCGCGTACGGCGCCGTACAGTCGATCCAGCATACGGCGTGCCGATGCGATCGTCTCGGCCGACCAGTCAAGCGGCTGGCGGTAGTGCGCACTCAGAAGCGCCAGCCGAATGACCTCGCCCGGAATCGATTCGACCAGGTCATGAACGAGCAACACGTTACCCAGTGACTTCGACATCTTGGTTTCATCGATGCTCAGGAAACCATTGTGCAGCCAATAGCGAGCAAACGGCGCGCCGCCATGCGCACAGCTGGACTGGGCGCACTCGTTTTCGTGATGCGGGAATACCAGGTCCTGCCCGCCGGCATGAATATCAATGGTGTCGCCCAGGTGTTTTTCCGCCATGGCCGAGCACTCGATGTGCCAGCCCGGACGTCCGCGGCCCCAGGGAGAATCCCAGCCCGGTTGTTCGTCGTCCGAGGGTTTCCACAAGACGAAGTCCTGCGCCGCCTTCTTGTAGGGCGCAACCTCGACACGCGACCCGGCTATCATCTCGCGCAGGTCGCGCTTCGACAGCTCGCCGTAGTTTTCATGCGAACCGACGTCGAACAACACGTGCCCTTCGGCAACATAAGCATGCCCTTCGTCGATGAGCTTTTCGATCATCGCGATCATGACGTCGATATGCTGCGTGGCATACGGCTCGATATCGGGCGGCTGCACACCCAGCGCACCCATGTCGTCGTTATAGACCTTGGCGTAGCGGGCGGTGATCGCCTCGATAGGCTCACCGGACTCCTGCGATGCCGCGATGATCTTGTCATCGACGTCGGTGATATTGCGAGCAAAGGTGAGTTTGTAGCGACGCCGGAGGATGCGGGCCAGCAGGTCGAATACGACCGCCGGACGGGCATTGCCGATGTGCGCATAGTTGTAGACCGTGGGGCCACACAGGTACATCGTCACCTCGCCCTCCCTGAGGGGCTCGAAGGGGACTTTCCTGCCCTTAAGCGTGTCGTGTAGCTGTATGGTCATCGTCTTGCAGTCCGGCCTTTCAAAAGACGCAATGATAGCAATATTGCCGAGTCTCGATAGGCTAGGTATTCTTCCCGCCCGCATTTTTTTCGAGAACTCACAATGTCTGGCGCCCCCGTCCGATTTCAAGCCCGCACTACGATCGAGCAGGTCGAGGAAGGTAACGACCTCGCCCCCAAGTTCGATGATCGCGGCCTGATTACCGTTGTAACTACCGACGCTGACAGTGGCGAACTGCTTATGCAGGGCTACATGAATGCGGTAGCGCTGCAGCTCACGATTGCCACGGGCGAGGCGCACTACTGGAGCCGCAGCCGCCAGGTGCTCTGGCACAAGGGGGCCACCAGCGGCTTGGTGCAGACCGTCCGCGAACTCCTGATCGATGATGACCAGGACTGCGTCTGGCTGCGCGTGGACGTAGCCGGAGGCGCCAGCTGCCACGTGGGCTACCGCTCCTGCTTCTATCGCAAGGTACCGGTTGGCGATGACTTCAAAACAAAACAGGCCGACGGACACGTGGATCTCGAGTGGACTGAGACCGAGAAGGTGTTCGATCCCGAAGAGGTCTACGGCGACGCGCCGAATCCGACGATCCTGTAGCGCTGCGATGATGCGAATTCTTGCGCTGCTTTACGCCGCTATGCTGCTCGTCGCATGCTCCGGCAGCGAATCGGACAACCCGAATGACGCGTCAGCGGAAGAACCCCCGTTTTTCACGGCGGACAAAAATGCGACCGGCCCCCTAACGCTGGCCGAGCTGCAGATCGATATCCCCAAGGATGTCGAAAAATGGATGACCGAGAGCAAGAAGTCGTGCTTCATGGACGCTGTGGAACGCCGGGCGCGGGAAGCCGGAGACCCTGCGGCAATCAATCCCGATGATTTTCCTTACTGGGGCGGCAATGTTGACCGGGAAAAATGGAGCCAACACAGCAACCACATTCAACGCGTCCTGCTGGCCCAGGCGATTGTCAGCTGGGCAATGATGGACTGTTGACGGAGCACTGACGGTCGGTTTCAGAACGGCCGAACGCCAGAGTTTACGGGGGAAAGACTGTTACGCGTAGGCTGGCGTTGCGTAGGAAATGGGGGCTTTCTTCGGATCGCTGAACGTTACTTTCTCGTAACAGGACTCATCCGCGAGCATCGCCCGCATCAACTTGTTGTTGAGGTCGTGACCTGACTTGTACGCTCTGAGCTCGCCGATCAGGCTGTGGCCCAACAGATAGGCGTCGCCGATCGCATCCAGGATTTTGTGGATGACGAATTCGTTGGAGTAGCGCAGTCCGTCTTCATTCAGGATGCGGTAATCGTCGAGAACGATGGCGTTGTCCATGCTGCCGCCGAGCGTGAGATTCCGCTCGCGCAATGCCTCAACGTCACGCAGAAAACAGAAAGTGCGCGCACGGCTGACTTCCTTGAGAAACGACGTCGACGAAAAGTCGATTGTGGCTTGCTGGCTCAGCTTGTTGAACACGGGGTGATTGAAGTACACCTCGAAGTTGACCTTGAAGCCTTTGAACGGTCGAAGCTCGGCCCACTTGTCACCGTCTTCAACGCGGACTGTCTTTTTGATGCGGATAAAGGTCTTCGCGGCATTCTGCTCTTCGATGCCCGCGGATTGCAGCAGGAAAATAAATGGCCCTGCACTGCCATCCATGATGGGTACTTCAGACGCTGACAGATCGACGTGCACGTTGTCGATGCCAAGCCCGGCCAGAGCCGACATCAGGTGCTCGACCGTAGCTACCTTGACGCCGTCCTTTTCAAGCGTCGTTCCCAGCATCGTCTCGCCGACCAGCATCGGGTCTGCGGGAACGTCGACGGGGGGATCGATATCCACGCGCCGGAAGGTGATTCCGGCATTTTCGGCGGCGGGTCTGAGGGTCATGTAGACCTTTTCGCCCGAATGCAGGCCGACACCGGTGGCCCGAATCGTGGTTTTGAGAGTGCGTTGTCTCAACATAGCGCGCGCAAGACTACCATATTGCGTAAAAACTCCAAAACAATTAGGCGCTTAGCACGAAGGCATGAGTGGCGCCTCAAGAGCTGACTCCGAGGGGAAGGAAGGGGCCGGCCCGGGACGATCCCGGGCCGGCAAAGCGGAGGAATTGCTCGCCGGTGAGTGAGTAGCACCGGTGAGCCGCTGCCTTCCTAGGCCGCTACCGCACATCCGTGTGCTGCGCGGCACAGGGCTGACCCTGCCCTAGTCGGCCTGGCGCCTCAGGAAGGCCGGAATATCCAGCAACTCTTCCTGTAGACCGCCTTCTCCCAGTCCATCACCGACAGCGCGCTTTCTCTGCACGGTCGGCTTGTCGAGCGTGTGGTAATTCGGCTCAGCCTGGGCTTGCGTCCGCCGCACGATCCGCATCGGCGATTCGGCGTTGGCCGCCTGCTGGCCGAGTCCGGTCGCAACCACGGTGACGCGGATGCGATCCGTCATATCCGGATCGATCACAGTGCCGACGACGACGGTCGCATCGTCCGATGCGAATTCCTTGACCGTGTTGCCGACTTCCTGGAATTCGCCGATCGACAGGTCCATGCCGGCCGTGACGTTTACGAGGATGCCGTTGGCGCCGGCAAGGTTGATGTCCTCGAGGAGCGGGCTCGATACTGCAGCTTCCGCTGCCTCACGTGCCCGATCTTCGCCTTGCGATACGCCGGTGCCCATCATCGCCATGCCCATCTCGGACATCACGGTCCGGACGTCGGCAAAGTCGACGTTGATCAGACCCGGACGGGTGATCAGCTCGGCAATGCCCTGCACTGCGCCTTGAAGTACCTGGTTTGCCGATTTGAACGCATCAAGCAGCGTCGTTTCACCGCCAAGAACCGTCAGCAGTTTCTCGTTCGGAATCGTGATCAGCGAGTCGACGTACTTGCCGAGTTCGCCGATGCCGTGATCCGCGATTTGCATGCGCTTGCCACCTTCCATCAGGAAGGGCCGGGTCACAACGGCAACGGTCAGAATGCCGAGTTCTTTTGCCACCTGGGCGACGATCGGTGCCGCACCCGTGCCCGTACCACCGCCCATGCCGGCCGTAATGAACAGCATGTCGGCACCTTCGATCACCTCGTGGATCCGGTCGCGATCTTCCATCGCGGCCTGGCGGCCGATGTCCGGGTCGGCGCCTGCGCCAAGGCCCTTTGTAATATTGCAGCCAATCTGCAGCGAGGTCCGGACGCGCGAACCCTTGAGGGCCTGCGAATCCGTATTGGCGCAGATGAAGTCGACGCCCTCGATGCCGGCGTCAACCATGTGCCCAACAGCGTTACCGCCACCGCCACCGACACCGATGACCTTGATGACAGCGCTCTGGCTGTGTGCATCCATTAATTCAAACATTGAGTCTTCCTCCGCTTTATTGCGTTTCCCTGTGGGGCACTCACTAAGCCCCGTTAAAAAATTCTAAAAATGCCCCTGGAACCAGCTGCGCATGCGGTCCCAGACCTGTCCGAGGTTGCCGCCAATCGGCGTGCTGCGACGGTCGCGCCGGGACAGGCTTTCATTGCCGTAAATGAGCAGGCCCACGCCCGTGGCGTGGATCGGGTTGCGAATGACGTCCATCAGCCCTTCGACGTACTGCGGCGAACCGAGGCGCACCGGCATGTGGAACACTTCTTCCGCGAGCTCGACGGCGCCTTCCATCTTGGCGCTGCCGCCCGTGATGACGACGCCGGCCGCAATCAGCTCTTCGAAGCCGCTGCGACGCAGTTCATCGCGTACCAGCCCGAAGAGTTCTTCGTAGCGAGGCTCGACGATTTCGGCGAGCGTCTGGCGCGCCAGCCGACGCGGCGGCCGATCACCGACGCTCGGCACCTCGATCGTTTCGTCGGGATTCGCCAGCTGCGACAGGGCACAGGCGTACTTGATCTTGATTTCCTCGGCGTACTGCGTCGGCGTACGCATCGACACCGCGATGTCATTCGTCACCTGGTCGCCCGCAATCGGAATCACCGCCGTGTGCTGGATAGCGCCACCCAGGAATACGGCGATATCGGTCGTACCGCCGCCAATGTCGACGATGCAGGAACCGAGCTCCTTTTCATCGTCGGTCAGCACGGCGTAACTGGACGCGAGCTGCTCGAGCACGATGTCATCGACTTCGAGGCCGCAGCGCTGCACGCACTTCACGATGTTCTGCGCCGCGCTTTCTGCGCCCGTGACCATGTGGACTTTCGCCTCGAGGCGCACGCCCGACATTCCGATCGGCTGGCGAATTCCTTCCTGGTTATCGATCAGGAATTCCTGCGGCAGGATGTGCAGGATTTTCTGGTCGGCCGGGATGGCGACGGCGCGCGCGGCGTCGATAACGCGATCGACGTCTGTTGAACTCACTTCGGTATCGCGAATGGCCACGATCCCGTGGGAATTCAGGCTGCGCACATGGCTGCCGGCGATGCCGGTGTACACCGAGTGAATATCGCAGCCGGCCATGAGTTCCGCTTCCTCGACGGCCCGCTGGATGGAGTGGACCGTCGATTCGATATTGACGACGACGCCTTTCTTGAGGCCGCGAGACGGGTGCGAGCCGATGCCCACCACTTCGATGTTGCCTTCCTCATTAACCTCGCCGACGATCGCCACCACTTTCGAGGTGCCGACATCGAGTCCAACGATCAGGTTTTTGTCAGGGCGTTTTGACATTCACTCCGTTCCTCTGGATGCGAGCATTTTCTGCCCGTCCTTCTGCGAATCGGCCGCGGGGGTCTGGGATCCGCCTTTCCAACCAATCGTGAAACCGTTGCCGTAGCGCATGTCCACGTAGTCGATGTCCGCGGCACGGCCTGTGATGATGTTCGCGACGACATCGAGAAAGAGGTCCGTGCGCTCGGGCACGTTGCGGCGCCCGAAGCGCACTTCGATGCCGTTCGCCAGTGTCATTTCCCAGGAGCCGCGTGCATCGAGATGCACACGGCGCACGTCGAGACCGACCGGGATGAGCTGGTCGCGCACGGCGAGGTAGCGCTTGGCAACGGTCGAAGAACTGTCGTCGGGCCCGCTCAGGCGTGGCAGCTCGGCCGGTACGTGGCGCGCTTCCTTAACAAACAGTTCGCCGCGCGTGTTCAGCAGGCCGCTGGCGCCCCAGATTGCAGCGGGCACCTGTTCGGTCACCGCGATCGACAGCCGGCTCGGCCAGCGACGGGCAACCCGAGCCTGATCGATCCACGGCATCGCCACGATTCGACTCCGGATGTCATCGAGGTCCGCGCCAACAAAGCCAGCATCGATCTCGTCGCTGATCGCTTCCTCGATCTGCAACGCCGTCACGCGCTGGAACGGGCCGCTGATCTCGATCGATGAAATCGTGCGATCGAGCATCGCCATAGTCAGGTGGTACGTGGCCACGATGATGCCGACAGCGACGACTGGCGCGATGATGCGACCAATGCGAATTGTCGGCATCTGGAAAGCGGGTGCCTTTTTCTGCTTGCGACGTTTAGCCTGCTTGCGCGCCATGGGCAGCCTCCTTCACGAAACTGGTTTCAAGGATGTTCCAGCACAGTTCTTCGAAACTGACGCCATCCTCGCGGGCGGCCATCGGCACGAGACTGTGGCTGGTCATACCCGGGACCGTGTTGACCTCGAGGACCAGCGGCTGTTTGTCAGCACCGGTCATGAAATCGACGCGCCCCCAGCCGGAACAGCCGAGCTCATTGAACGCGGCCAGTGCCAGCTCCGCGTACTCGGCTTCTTCCTCGTCGGACCCTGTGCCACGGCAGATGTACTCGGTGCGGTCCGACTCGTACTTGGCTCGGTAGTCATAGAAGACGCGCGGCGTCACGATACGAATGCTCGGCAGTGCTTTGCCCTGCAAAACGGAAACCGTTAATTCGTCGCCCGTGATGCATGCCTCCAGCAGCACGGTATCGCCGTACTGCAACGCGAACTCGACAGCTTCGTTGAGCTCGTCACGCTCAAAGACTTTGGACATGCCGACACTCGACCCCTGCCCCGACGGCTTGATGATCAGGGGAAAACCAACCTGCTCGGCCGCCACCGAGGCTTCTCCCAACGTTCTGACCGCGGCGTAATCCGGCGTCGGGATGCCGGCAGCGCGGAACAGGTGCTTGCTGCGAACCTTGTCCATCGCAAGCGCAGACGCCATGACACCGCTGCCCGTGTAGGGAACGTCGAGCCATTGCAGCAGCCCCTGCAACGCGCCGTCCTCGCCGCCCGGGCCGTGCAGCGCGATCCACACACGATCGAAATCGGCAGCAATAAACTCGGTCATGGTCTTTTCGGCCGGGTCCCAGGCGTGGGCATCGACACCTTTCGACAGCAGCGCATTGAGCACTGCCGCGCCCGAGTTGAGCGACACTTCGCGCTCGCTGGAGTGCCCACCGAGCATCACGGCAACGCGCCCAAACTCTGCTGCGCTGGCGACGTTCATGCGGCCACCTCGCCGACAATGCGCACTTCATGCTGCAGCGCGACGCCATGTTCGTCGAGCACCGTCTGTCGAACGTGTTCGATCAGTTCCTCGATATCCGTGGCCGACGCGTCCTCCCGGTTAATGATGAAGTTGGCGTGCTTGGTCGATACCTCGGCACCCCCGATCCGGTGCCCCTTGAGGCCGGCGGCCTCGATGAGCCGCGCCGAGAAATCCCCGGGCGGGTTTCGAAACACGGACCCGCAACTGGGCAAGCCAAGCGGCTGTGTCGTTTTGCGGCGCTCGAGCATCGCCTTGAGGGTGTCCATGCTCGGCACAACCTCCGGGTCGAAGCGGAACGTCCCTTCCAGGAACCATTCGTTCGCGGGACCGGTGACGCTCCGATAGGCCACCGAGTACTCGGCCGGCGCCCGCTGATGAATCTCGCCGTTGCGATCGATCGTACGAACCGACTCGACGCGCTCCCAGGTTTCACCACCGTGCGCACCGGCATTCATGGCCAGGGCCCCGCCAACCGTGCCCGGGATACCCGCGAAAAACTCCGACGGCCCCAGCTCCCAGCGGATGCACTGGCGTGCAAGCTGCGTGCACGGTACGCCGGCTCCGGCGCGCACCAGGTAGCTATCCACCCGCTCGAGGTGCTTGAGGATTTTGCCGGCCGAGATCACGACGCCGGGAATTCCGCCGTCACGTACCAGCAGGTTGGTGCCGACGCCGTGCCAGAAGATTGGTGTGTCCCGGTCGAGATCCGCGAGGAACGACGACAGGTCGTCAATACTGTCGGGAATGAAGAACACCTCGGCCGGGCCACCCGCACGCCATGAGGTATGGCGGCTCATCGGCTCGTTGTACCGAAGTTCGCCCTGCACGCTGATGTCTTTTGGAGCCGGCATCATGAGTGCACCTTCAGGGAGGGCCCCTTGCCGAGCAGCTCGGGCAGCGACTGTGCGTACGCACCAATATCGCCCGCCCCCATCGTCAACACGAGATCGCCGTCACGCAGCACGCCTTCAAGAACGCCCTGGAGGTCATCGAGACTTTCGACGAAAACCGGGTCCACCGCGCCGCGCGTTCTGACGGCGCGCGCCATGGTCCGCCCGTCTGCGCCGGCAATAGGGTCTTCGCCAGCCGCGAAGACATCGAGCAGGACCAGGGCGTCGGCGTCCGACAACACGGTCGCGAAATCGTCCATGAGGTCACGCGTACGCGAATAGCGGTGTGGCTGAAAGACGAGCACGGTGCGACGGTCCGGGTAGCCCGACTTCGCTGCCGCGAGTGTCGCGGCGATTTCCGTCGGGTGGTGACCGTAATCATCCACAAGCAGTACCTTGCCGGCGCTCGTATTCACTTCGCCGAGATTCTGGAACCTCCGGTCGATGCCTTCGAACTTCTCGAGCGCAGCGACAACCGCTTTGTCGCTGATCTGCAGCTCATCGGCTACGGCAATAGCCGCCAGCGAGTTGCGCACGTTGTGCATGCCAGGCAGTCCCAACGTGACGTGCAGCATCGGGAAGACGCTTTGTGTATCGCCCAGGCTCTTCTCGACCTTGCCGGATCGGATGACGTCGAATTCGGTTGTGTTCTCGCGAAATTCGATGTTGATCGCTCGAATGTCGGCGTTCTCATTGGTGCCATACGACGTAATCGACCGGCCGATGTCGGCGAGAACATCATTCACACCCGGGTCATCCGTACACACGACGGCCAGTCCATAGAACGGCAGGTTGTGGAGGAACTCGATAAAGCCGGCCTTGAGTTTCTCGATATCCCCGTCGTAGGTGGACATGTGATCGGCGTCGATGTTGGTTACGACGGCCAGCATCGGCTTCAGGTGCACGAACGACGCATCACTCTCGTCGGCCTCGGCGACAAGATAGTCGCCCTCGCCCAGCCGCGCGTTCGCGTCGGCGCTTTTCAGGCGACCGCCGATGACGAAGGTCGGATCAAGCCCGCCCTCCGCCAGGACGCTGGCGACGAGGCTTGTCGTCGTCGTCTTGCCATGCGTGCCCGCTACGGCAATCGAGTAGCGGAAACGCATCAACTCGGCCAGCATTTCCGCACGGCTCACGACCGGCATGAGCTGCTCTCGCGCCGCGGCGACTTCAGGATTGGTTTCATCGACCGCGCTGGAAACGACCACGGCGTCAGCATCGCTGATGTTGTTGGCAGCGTGGCCGATGAATACGGTAGCGCCCTGGCTCTCAAGGCGCCTGGTCTGCTTGTTCGGCTTGAGGTCTGAGCCCTGCACGGCGTAGCCGAGACTCAGCATCACCTCGGCGATGCCCGACATACCCGAACCGCCGATGCCGACGAAATGGACACAGTGGATTCGGCGCATCTTCTTGATCATGCGACTGCTCCAGCCTGCTCAAGGCAGATTTCGGTAATGCGTTGCAGGGAGTCCGGAATGGCCAGCGCACGTGCTTTGGCCGCGCGCTGCTGCAGCCCGGCACGCGACTGCAACCACTCGCGCAACAGCTCAGCGAGGCGCTCCGGCGTCAGTTCTGCCTCCGGAATAATCAGTGCAGCGCCCGCCTCTGCCATCGGCCGCGCGTTCGCTGTCTGGTGGTCATCGACGGCGGCCGGGTACGGCACAAACAGCGCCGGCACGCCGACGGCACAGAGCTCGGCGACCGTCAGTGCGCCGGCACGACAGATGACGAGGTCCGCCCAGGCGTAGGCCGCCGCCATGTCTTCGATAAACGGCAACAGCTCAACCTCGACGCCGTGCTGTTCGTACGCCTCTTTCGCGATGTCCAGCGTGCGCTCGCCGCACTGGTGGCGCACGAGCGGGCGCACCTCGGTATCGAGCAATGCCAGCGCGGCCGGCACCGTACGGTTCAATGCCAGGGATCCCTGGCTGCCGCCAAGCACGAGAACCCGCAGGGCTCCCTGGCGACCGGCATAGCGCTCATGCGGCGGTGGCACGGCGGCGATATCCTCGCGCACCGGGTTACCGACGGTTTGCACGTCGGCATTAGAATTAAAACTGCCCGGGAAGGCTTGCAGCACAACCCGGGCAAGACGCGCCAGAAGACGGTTGGTCATGCCCGCTGCGGCATTTTGCTCGTGAATAACCAGGGGGCGTCGCGTGAGCCAGGCGGCAACACCACCGGGACCGCTGACGAATCCACCCATACCGAGCACCGCTGCGGGACGGCGACGAAGAATGACGGCCAGGGACTGCAACAGCGCCCAGCCGATTTGCAGGGGAGCGATCAGGACGGCCAGTGCGCCCTTGCGCCGCAGCCCCTTGATGCTGATCCACTCGATATCGATTCCGGCTTCCGGAATCACACGCGCTTCGAGGCCTCGACGCGTACCGAGCCAGACGACATCGCGAGCCTGTGCCTGCAATGCGCGCGCGACCGCAAGCGCCGGGTAGACATGTCCACCCGTGCCGCCGGCCATTACCAGAATCGGTCGCGTGCTCATTTCTTGCGGCGACCTCGCTTGCGATTGACGGGTTTGGCATCGACAGCGAGTTCGTGATGCACGCGCAGCAACAAGCCGATGCAGATCATCGTAATGATCAGGCTGCTGCGGCCGTAACTGATTAGCGG
>SHLT01000109.1 GCA_004282875.1 Chromatiales bacterium
CCAACAACTCGAACTACTCGGGCATGGTGACGGGATTCTCGTTCGACCTCGGTGAGGGCGGCGAGATCGACCACCTCGTGGATGTTGACGGTGCCAATCGCAACGGTGGCTGGGATCACTCAACCGACGCGCGTGGCTGCTTCTCCGCCGAATGCATGGTAACGGGTAGCCACTTCTGGAACGGCCGTTCCAACATGGGCATCGCGCCTGGCGCCACGGCGGAATTCAGGTTCTTTGGTGACTTTGTCAATCTCGGCGATATTTCCAACGTCATCGTTCGCTTCCAGCGTACCGGCCGGTATGGCTGGGGCCGTGACGGTGGTTTCGGTTGCCGGATGGGCTGTGATGCCTCCGAGGTGCCGGAGCCCGGCACTCTGGCGATGTTCGCGGCCGGCCTGCTTGGCTTTGGCCTGGTATGGCGCCGTCGCCGCGGTGCCTGACGCCTACGCCTGAAACCGGCAATAGCACGACCAATAAAAAGGCCGCCCCATCTGACGATCGGGCGGCCTTTTGTCTTTACGCGTGCTGGTATTCCGCCAGCACTGACAATGACGATCTCGTGCTAGTTGACCGTATTGCCGGACGCGTTAGGTAGTGCGTTGACTCCATCTGTCGACGTCGCGACAGTATTGCCGCAAATGACCGCGCCAGAGTCAATGAACTGGTTGTTGGTGAGGGTCGATGCATCACAGACGCTCGGCTGTTCGTATTCGAGGGCCGGACCAGTCAGTGATTCGAACGTGTTGCCGTCCACATCCAGCGAGAAGTTATCGCGCCAGTTCTGGAAAATACCGCGGTCACCGTTCCTGCAGGTATTGCCTCTGAATACAATGCCTTCGCCGTTCTTATCCAGGCCCAGGCACCGCCCGCCGAAGTTCTCGAGTACATTGCCCTCGATAACGGGCGCGGTCGCATCTTCGACGCGCAGGCCGTTCGCTGTGTCATAGATGAGGTTATTGACCACGAACACATTTGTAAGCCCCTGGTGGTCGTTATCGGCGCCAATGACAATGGCTGATCCGTCGGAGCCTGAGTTCCAGGTACCGCAGAAGCCATCCGAGAAGCACCATACGACGTTTGCCTGTGCCGAGCGATACGTGTGGAAGGTGTTGCCGTCAAATATGACGTTATCAGCCCACTTCAGGCCGTTGCCCTCGCGGTTCTCGTAGAACTCGTTACCTTGCAGGTAAATACCGCTTGGGCGGTCATCCTGGCAACCAGTGGCGCAGTGTGTGGCCTGAAAGCCGTTACCTGAGTTGTTGTGTGACGCGCTATTCAGAATCCATATATCCAGTGCACCTCGATTGACCTGGATGCCGTGCGCATCTCGGCCAGTCGGGCGGCAATGGTGAAACTCAGAACTCTCGATAACAACCTCGGTGCCGGCGATATTGGCGCAGTTCTTACCGTTTTCGGAAACCTCAATCCGCAGAAGCACATGGCGAGAGCCAGTCGTGCGGGGCTGCGCGTTGACAAACTTCGTATCGACAAAATGGCAATGCTCACCCGCGATATTGATAATCGCGCCGTTACCTTGGCCGTTGATAACACCGCCGACGATGAAGGCTGGCTCGCTATCAGTACCGCTGCAGGTAATCGTTGTATCGTCGGTGCTGGTTGTTTGCAGCGCGACCACTTCGCCAGCGCTTACCGAACTCGGCAGCGTAGACGCTGTGGTTGTAGCACCCGGTTCCATTAGGTGATTGAACGGGACAGTGGGAATCAAGCCACTCGCAGGTGGAGGCGTAGGGGGGTCGCCGCCATCGCCGCCGCCGTCACCGCCGCCGGCACCGCCGCCGGCGCCGCCGCCGTCGCCGCCGCCGTCACCGCCGCCGTCACCGCCGCCGTCACCGCCGCCGCCGTCACCGCCGCCGCCATCGCCGCCGCCATCACCGCCAGTTGGGGGCGGTGCCGGATCGTCGGCAATCAGATTTGTCTCGCTGTCACTTAAGCAGCCAGACAGTGTAAAAGAGAGTATGCATAGTGCGCCCAGAGTGGCGAATTTGCTAATCATAGTCGTTATCTCAAAAGACTCATTTTCAGTGTCATGTGCCGAGGACTGTATTGCCCGGCACCCGTTCGGTCACGGAGTCGACATAATTAAGCGGAGGATGCTGCAGAGCGGCAACGTTCTTAACGTTCGAACAAGCAGTCTTGTTCGTGTCTCTGGCAGCCCCGCTGTCATAGGTCGTAACCCTTAGACCGGTAGCTTTGCGTCCCTGACTTTCAACAGGTTTGCCCTTATCAGTAGCTGAACATATATACCAATGCTGCAACCTAAAGCAAGGACCTGAAGCCGCCTTCGGGAATAAGTCGAAAAGGACCCGCAAAAACGGCTTCCGAAACTACATTGCAAGCATTATGCCAAATCGACTAATTAATATATTAAACAGTTGCTTACGGTGTTTTTCTTGGTCCTGAGTGAGGCTCAGGACAGGCGTTTCGTCGCCATATGCAAACAGAGTTTTGTCGACTTGATTATGAATGCGTTGCAAGTCGCGGATTGTGCTACGAAAAACGGCTGTCGCGGAAAGCAGACAGCCGTTTTATGTATGAAAGGCGCGCAACAGCGTGCGCAAACAATTGGTCTATTTACCGATAACTTTGACCGTAATGGTCTGCTGTTGACCGCCGTCGAACTCGAGCGTCATGTCAACGGTTTCGCCGGCGGGCAAATGGCCGCCTGCGGGTCCGTGCATCATCAGGTGTTGACCACCTGGGGCGAAGCGGGCCTGCCCGTTGGGCGGTATCGACACGAAATCCAGCTCGCTCATCTTCATCATGCCGTTGCTGAGCCCCATCTCGTGCATTTCGACGTTATCGAATGCCGGGCTGTTGACGGCCATGAGCCGCAATTCGCTGTCGGCGAGGTTGATTAGCGTCATGTATCCGGCATTGGCCTTGGCGCCCGGGTCGGTTGCGCGAATCCAGGCATTCATGACCGCGACGATGTCCTCATCGGGTGTGCCCGGAATCGACGGTGCGGGCTCCTGCAGCTTCGCGACCCGCTCCAGGCGTGCGGTTTCCGACGCAATATAGTCGAGAAGGTCGTCAACCTCCTTGCGATTGAGCCGCAGGTTCGGCATGGGCAGGCCGTTGTACTTCTCGAGCAGCGCCATGGCGGTCGGATCTTCATCACGAAGCATCTGGTCTGGGGCACGCAACCAGTTGAGCAGCCACTCGGGATCACGTTGCTTCGTAACGCCGATCAGGTCGGGTCCCAGGGCATCCTCGGGTTCCTTGCCCGTGATCGTGTGACAGCTCGTGCAGCGCGTGCGGAACAGCTGCTCGCCCTTGGAAATTGACCGCAGTTCGGGCGCAGTGGCGTAATCTGCCTGCTGCACCGGTGCGGCTTTCCAGCCGTGCAACCAGTTGCCGATCTGGTCGGCGAGCACGTGCGGGTTTTCGAACGGTGAACGTTTCATCCAGCGCCCGGTTGCCTGATTGCCGATAACCATGTTCACGTTGTGGTTATTCGATCCATCCTGGATCTCTTCGATGTACAGGCCGAGCTTCTTGCGGAGCAGGGTAATGTCATCGTCATTGCCGGTCAGGAAGGTCCAGTCGGCCCGGAAGCGCTGCTTGTATTCGGCAAGAACTTCGGGCGTGTCGTGTTCCGGGTCGATCGAGATCGAGTAGAAGAACACGTCCTTGCCAAGACGGTCGCCGAGTATCCTCTGTACCTGTACCAGCTGCGCGGTCTCCATCGGGCAGACGTCGACGCAGGTCGTGTAGATGAAGTTGATCATCACGACCTTGTCCTCAACGAGGTCGTCGAAGAAACGCACGACCTCGCCGCTATCGGTGGTCAGCTCGACATTCGGAAAATACTCCGCACCCCAGCCCGCGGAGCGGGCCGGGGTGGCGGAGACTAGCAGTGCCACCGCAGCAGCAATGTGAAGCAACCAGCGCATTTACTTGCCGGCGTTCCTGGCCCGATGGATTGCCGTATCGATCGTCATCGGCGTTGGGCAATTGACCACGTGCGGCGAGTTCAGGTTCTCGAAGTCGTAGTTGTTCGACCCCATGTTAGGCGGTGGAGGGAACTCCACAACTTCGAGCAGGCCGTCCTCACGCAGCTCCTTGATCTCTTTCAGACCCTTGACGACGCCGACACTGCTTTCAGCAGGAACCAGCCAGTGAGCGAAGCCGATGTGCCACATCGGGCTGTAGTCGTCTTCAGGCATGAAGTACGAAGGAACACCGACCTGGCTGCCGAACGGGCCGCCACCGAGGATACCGTTGCCGTCGGCCGGGGTCGGCGGATAGCTCGGGCGAATCGGTGCGGGCGGGATGAACTGGATGAGCGGTACCGCGGCATCAGCCAGGAACTGGTGCTTGGGCACGTATGGAACGCCCATCGCCATCGCAGGTCCGGCAGGGAAGGTATCCAGCACGATGTAGTACGGCAGGTAGTCGCCTTCCTCGGCCCAGGACTTGTGCAGCTTGAACGATACGTAGGGATTCGGTCCGTCCGTGTCCATTGCTACTACATGACCCGACTCATGCAGGCCACCCCACTTGTTGCCGTTGTACACGCAACTCGTGTTCGCGGGCAGATCCGGGAAGCCGACGCAGGACTTGTCGAGTCGATTGCGCTCCCACGGCTCGTCGCCCCACTTGACGATGATGGCGTTGAAAATGACATCCTTGCCGCCGTAATTCACGCGCCGCAGCGGCGAGTAGGTGTTCTCATCGTCGAGCGGCGGAATGCCTGCGGGATTTTCATCGATGGCATAGACCGGGTTCGGCACGTCGCCGTAGAAGGTCCAGAAGCCGCTCTCGCTGACACTCGCCTCGGAAGAAGCTGCGATCGGTGTCTTCTCGAGCGCGCCGGCCCAGGCGAGGCCGAGCTCTTCTGCGAGGTCCTCGTCACTGACGTCGTGCAGGAAGTACCAGACTTCCGTCTCCACGCCGTCTTCGTCGATGTTGAGGCCCTTGGTCAGCGGGAAGGTTGCCACGCCACGCTCGTTGTCCGGCTCTTCGGCACTCAGTGCGTCGCCGATATCATGATCGTTCAGATTGTCGAGTTCCGTCATGACCATGCTGTCGACCCAGAAGCTCACAGCATCGAGTTCCGGCCCGAACTGGCCGACATCATCACCCGTGCGGAACGTCGGCAGAGCGACCGTATCGACATAGCTCACGCCGTCCCAGGTCGGAATCGGTGTGGGCAGCAGTTTCACCTGGCCAGGATTTTCGATATCCCAGCGCAGCAGCATGGCGTGATCCTCATGCTGCGTGTTGTGACAATGCTCCATGAACGTGCCCGCGAATTCGCGGAAGCGCAGGGCAATCTCGACGATGTCGCCACTGTCGGGCTGTGGCCCGAGTCGATACACATCCTTGCGAGCCCACTTCTCCCACGGAGGCGGCTCGACGCCGTTACGGCGCAGTATGATGCCTTCCTCGAAGTGGATATGAATTGGATGGCTCCAGGTACCGCTGTTGATCAGGCGCCAGACTTCGAGGCCGCCGGAATTCAATTCGGGTGCCGCCGACAGCCGGCGCGGATCCATGCCGTAGCCTTTGCCGCCGTCGGTCTCGATGACCCAGGGCGTTTCGTCGGTCGGCTTCCTTTCAAATTCAAAGGAGCGATGCAGCGCCGTTGCGAGTTCTTCCTCGGTTGGGCGGCGCAGCGGAATCATCTTCTTGCCGCCTTCCTCGTAGTCGTAAGGGTCCAGGCTCTGGTCTACGCCATCGTATTCCTGGACGCGGAACTCGAGGAATTTGCCGACGACAGGATCACCGTCGACCCAGCGGTCCGGCATGCCGTTACCGTCGTCGTCCACTTGTTCCGGACGGTAGAAGCCATTCAGGATGTCCTGCACCGGAATGATTTCATCCGTTGCCTGGCCATCCTTGTGCTGCAGCATGTTGACCATATAGATCTTCGTGCCGGGCGCGTACTGGCTGAAGTCGATGATGATGTCGTACCGCTCGGCGATGCCCAGCGTCGGTAGCTCGGCATCGTCGAACCGCACCGTGTGCTCCATGATATTGCCGTCGTTGGCTACCATGTGGAACGGCACCGGGTTGCCATGTTCGTCGACCACGGCGACCTTGAAGTAACGCGAGACCGAGCCGTTGAGCAGACGCATGCGGTAACGACGGGCGCGGACATCCATGTACGGCTTGAACAGCCAGTTGACCGTCATCACGTCGCCGATGAAACCCCGCAGGTTGAACGGGTTGAACCACAGCTGGCCGGCCTCGTCCCAGGCCTTGTCGGCCAGCAACAGGTTGATGTCATAGTCGCGGTTGCCCCAGTCGAGCTTGTCGCCGCTGGGCAGGCGGAGGTTGACGCCATCGTCGATCGCTTCGTTGCCGCGATCGAGTGCGCTGTAGTAGTTCATCATTGCCGCGTTGCCCTTGTAGACGTTCTGGGCAGTGAAATCGAGCATGTGATCGTGGAACCAGTGCGTACTCATGGTCTCACGCCAGTCACCTGGCACATTCTTGATGCCGCCCTTGCCGTCCGGCGTGCCGGCGCGCGGGTCCTGGGCATTGACGTTGATCGAGTCCGTACCGGCAAGCGTCATCGGCCAGCGGTAGTCGTAGAATTGACCCGGGAAGAAGAACGCGTTGGTGTATCCGTCGCTCTCTGCCGGGTTGTGGCCATTGTGCTCATGCGTCGAAAGCGTATGGATTCCGAAACCACGGTTCGCCGCCACGTCGATAGGCAGGGCGTTGTAGTGGCGCATGAGCACGGGCTCGCCGTAACGTACTTTCAGGAGTTTCGGCGGGAAGGTGCCGTCGAAGGTCCACAGCGTCTGCGGTTCCTGCACCGGCATGTTCGGGTGGAACCTGACCGCGATCCCTTTCGTGGTCCCGTCGTAGCCCGGCGCACCGGCCGTATTGTGGTAGAGGCCGCCCGGGCCGAACTCGCCGGCGCGATACTTGTGAGTCTGCTTATTGTCACGAACGCCGCCGTTAGCGCGTGCGCCGGTTTGCAGGGTCTGGAAATAGATGCGGGGACGGAACTGATCCCAGCGCTGGTGCGACCAGCCTTCGCCCGGCGGACGGCCTTCGGCCGGTGGATCGTCGAGCGCACGGCCGAGCCAGGATTCAATTTCCCGCTGCCACGGGTTATTCATCTTATCGTTGGCGTATTTCGTGGGGCGCGGCCAGATATTCTGGCTCAGGAAACGATCCAGCTTGCGGCTGCTTGGAATCGAGTATGAATTGATCGGGGCGGGTAGAGGCTTCCAGTTGCCCTTCTTGGCGCCTTTCAGCCGGTCGGTCCCGAACTCCTCGAAGCGCAGCATTTGCTGAGTGAATGGCTGCGCACCGTATAAGGGACTCGGCGAGCCGTTGCTCGGTACGTTAAAACGGCCGTCATCGCGAAGTGTGTCTTCTGGAGCGACGTTATTCGCGGTGACATCGTCCGCCGTGCCGGTAGACCCGCCTTCAAAGGCGCCGTCGTTGGCATGCGGCAGGTCGTCAGGAAGATCGCCGCCGATGACCAGATCGGTTAACTGCGAGGGGTCGTCCCCCGGGTAACCGTCCCCCTTCTTTGATTTACCATAATGTCCCTCCTGGCCAGCGCTGGCCGCCGAGCCAAGAAGGATAAATAAGGGCAAAATCAGAGTCGTCCTGTATACAGCAACCAGTTTTTTGGTATTCATAGCGTTGCAACCGTCCCGATTATTTTCGTTATTTTCAGTGCCATAGGCGGCACGTGCTCGCCACGCGCATTTGCGTGAACAGCTTGCGTTCACTAAACTTGAAGGGGACCCATTTTTGGGTCAAGGGTCATCGCCGGACGTAATAGGACAAAAGGGGACGCAGGTCTCAAAACCGGTCGTAAGTCACGGTTTATACTGTTTGTACAGTTCTTGGTTCTTTGCATAAGGCCGACCGTCAGGCATCGAAAAACGAGAAAAAACACATGGCCCCGCAGGCCTCTTGCGGCGGCCCTGGGATAGTAATTTTTATGGTCGACAACGCGACTGACAATGAGCAACCACCGAAGCGACGCAAAGACGACCACGTGCGCCTCGAATCCTGGAAGTCGATCGCGAACTACCTGAATCGCAGTGTGCGAACAGTGCGTCGCTGGGAGGCGGATGAAGGTCTTCCTGTACGCCGCCACAAACACGGCAAGGGATCGTCGGTATACGCCTACCAGATCGAACTCGATGCGTGGCAGGCACGGCATCATGACGACCAGGACCTGGTCACGTGTCATCACGACGAGGCAGATTTGCAGAGCGCCAGCACCGGCGTGTCGCGCTGGAAGGTCGCCGCCGCGACGGTGGCGGCTTTTGGTGTGGGATTATTGACGCACGACGCGCTGGTTCCGGGTGCCGCGACCTCAACGACTGACGCCGCAACTGTGCCGGCATCCAGCGAGCCGTCACCGCAGTGGGTGTCGTCGACGGCCCGGACACTGGCGGCTCCCGTCTTTGACCTCTGGGCAGATGGCAAAATCGAGGAGTCCTTGCAGGCCAACCTCGACCTGCAGCATCGTCTTCGGGATGTGCCTCAGCCCGTGCGCGAGCGGGTCGCGGCCTTGCTGGTGCAGCACGCGGTCAGCCTGGGCCGGCTCAGCGATGCCATGGTCATTGCAGAGGCAGTCAGCGACACGGACCACCGTGCGGAATTGCGCGCTACCGTCCTGTTCGCCGGCGGGCAGAAAGACGCGATGCGCAGGGAGCTCGAGCAGATCGACTCCTTCGAGAACGAATCCACGGCGCTGCTCATGGCGATGGCCGGATTGACGGACAAGGCGCTCGAAGGTATTGCCGCGATGGGTACTGCGGAAGAGCAGCGGCTGCGGTCCCTGGTCATCCAGGGCATGGCCGCGATGCAGGCAGGTGATCTCGCCGCGGCGCGGTCGCGCCTCAATGTCGCGGCATTGACCCTTGATATCGAAGACCAGGCATTCTTTTTTGTGGCCCTGGATTTGCTCTCAGGCCTGCACTTGAAGGACGGGGACCTTGGCCTTGCCATCGAGGTGCTCGAAGGCACGATGGGCAAACGCAAGCGGGCGGCGTCGGGCGGCTCGGGAATCTTCTTCCTGATGTGCCAGTGGCAGCTCGCCAAGCTATACGCGGAAGACCAGCGCAGCGACGATGCGCGGCGCATCGACACTGAGCGTCGTCACTTCATGTCAATCGCAAATGAGTCGTTTCCGCTCGCCAATGCCGAGCTGACAACCTGACCCGGTACGCTATCCGTCAGGCTTGAGACTGCTGGTAATTCTGCAGGCCCACTCTTTCGATCAGGTCCAGCTGCGTTTCCAGCCAGTCAACATGCTCTTCTTCAGACTGCAGAATCGCGTCGAAGAGGTCGCGTGTAACGTAGTCCTTGTGCGCCTCACAGTAGGCGATGCCGGCCCGCAGGTCGGGCAGGGCGTCCAGCTCCATATCGAGGTCGCTCTGCAGTATCTCCGGAACATCTTCCCCGATTCGAAGCTTGCCGAGGTCCTGAAGGTTCGGCAGGCCTTCGAGGAACAGGATGCGCTCGATCAACTCGTCGGCGTGTTTCATTTCGTCGAGCGACTCCTTGTACTCGTAGTCGCCGAGTTTCGTGAGTCCCCAGTCTTTCAGCATGCGTGAATGCAGGAAATACTGATTGATCGCAGTCAGTTCGTTCTTGAGGACCTTGTTCAGGTGCTCGATGACAGTGGCGTCACCTTTCATGCCGGAGTCTCCAGAATTTGATGTCAGCAGCACGCATAATAGGGGAGGTACTCCAAGGAATAAACAATGAATCGTTTTTCAATCGGGCCGCTCGTGCCTGTCAGGGTCGCATTGGTGCCGGATAAGGACTCCGTGCTCGACGGCAAGTCGGTTCGGATTCGCCACGTTGATCCTGTCAACGACATTCGCGCGCTGTATGAGGCCACTCACGGCCCCGACTCGGATCCTGCCCAATGGACGTACATGAGCTACGGGCCGTTTGCCGATGAGGCGGCCATGCGCCGCTGGCTGGATGACATCGACGGTTCCCGCGATCCGCTTTTCATGACGGTTTGCGACGCCGCATCCGATACGCCGCTCGGAATCGTCAGCTACCTGAATATCGTAACGGTGCACCGTACGATAGAGCTGGGAAATATCTGGTACATACCGAACGCGCAGCGCACGGGGGTTAACACCGAGACAATCTACCTGCTGCTAAGGCACTGCTTCGAGACACTCGGGTATCGGCGCGTGGAGTGGAAATGCGATAACCTTAATGAACGCTCGAAAGCCGCAGCGACGCGACTGGGTTTTCGCTTCGAGGGTGTTTTTCGACAGCACCTTATCGTGAAGGGACACAATCGGGATACGGCATGGTTTGCCGTCCTTGACCGGGACTGGGATCAGCTCAAGTCGAATTTCGAACGGGTTTTGTACGAGCCGGGCTGCACGGTTTCACTGCGCGAACTAAATGAGAAGATCTATGTATGAGCTCTTTGATGTCTCCGGGAAAGTCGCCCTCGTGACGGGCGGCTCGCGCGGAATTGGCGAGATGATCGCAGAAGGCTTCGTCGCTGCGGGTATCAGGACCTACATATCGGCGCGCAAGGCGGACGCCTGTGATGCGACCGCGGCTCGATTGTCGGAACTCGGCGAGTGCGTATCGATCCCCGCCGATCTGTCGACGATGGACGGGATAGCGGAACTGGCAGCGGAGCTCGGCCGCCGTGAAGAGCGCCTCGACATACTCGTGAACAATGCCGGAGCGACCTGGGGCGCGGCGATCGAGGAATTTCCCGAGAGCGGCTGGGACAAGGTCATGGACATCAACGTCAAGGGACCGTTCTTTCTGACGCAGGCCTTACTGCCGATGCTGGAGGCTGCCGCCAGCGCTGCCGACCCGGCGAGGATCATCAACGTCGGGTCCATCGACGGGCTCAACGTCAACAAGATGGGAACCTATTCCTACGGCCCGAGCAAAGCGGCGATTCATCACCTGACGCGCACGTTCGCATCCCACCTCGCCGAGCGGAAGATCACGGCTAACGCAATCGCACCCGGACCGTTCCCGAGCAAGATGACGGCCGGCGTCGCGAAGACGATGGGCGAGCAGATTCGCGAGCACGTCCCGCTCAAACGCTGGGGCGAGCCCGCCGATATGGCGGGCACCGCAATCTTCCTGGCGTCCAGAGCCGGCGCCTATGTGTCAGGCGCCGTTATTCCCGTGGATGGCGGCATCGTCGCCAGTTCCCGGACGCTCTAGATTTCTAGATAAAGCCGAGGCTTTCCAGCTTCACGAGCACACGATGAGCGGCGAGATCAGGCGAGATGTCGACGGTATCGATGACCATTTCGGCG
>SHLT01000110.1 GCA_004282875.1 Chromatiales bacterium
TGTCTGACGCGACCAACCTCGATCACGCAGCCCGCCAGATCACCTACGCGGCACTCTGGAACATGGGGCAGAATTGCACGGCGAATTCGCGTGTCATCGTGCACAAGAATGTACGCGCCGAGCTCGTCGACAAGATTCGCGAGCAAATGCGTACCTGGAAGACCGGCGATCCGCTCGACCCGACCAATCATCTCGGCGCTATTGTGAGCAAAGAGCAGTACGACAAAATTCTCTCCTATATAGAAAAGGGCAAGGAGGAGGGCGCCACCGTCCTGGAAGGCGGTACATGCATCGACAGCAAGGGGCTGTTTATCGAGCCAGCGCTGTTCGATGCGGTAACGCCCGGGATGACAATCGCGACGGAAGAGATTTTCGGCCCGGTGTTTGCGATTATCGAAGTGACTTCCGATGCACACGCGCTCGCGGTCGCAAACGATACCTGCTATGGACTGCAGGCGTCGTTGTTTACGTCGAACGTCACGACAGCGCATCGTTACGCAAGAGCGCTGCAGGCAGGTACGGTGTCGGTCAACTGCTATTCTGAAGGGGACGCGACGACGCCCTTTGGTGGCTACAAACTATCGGGGTTCGGCGGGCGCGATAACTCGCTACAGGCACACGATCAGTACTGTGAGACCAAAACGATCTGGCTGGACCTGAGCGACGATCCCATCGATGACGTAGTCCCCGGGTAGCTTGCTATGAAAATAACGGCCATTCATGTTTTCCAGGTTGATCTGCCGCTGGTCGAGGGGCGCTACACGTGGTCCGACGGCCGCTACGTCGATGTGTTCGACAGCACGGTCGTAGAGATCGAGACCGACACTGAGCTGCGCGGCTACGGGGAAGTCTGTCCGCTCGGACCTTTCTACCTGCCTGCGTTCGGCGCAGGCGCCAGGGCCGGGATCGGCGAGCTCGCGCCGCAGCTTATCGGCCTTGACCCAACTGCGATAGGTCCGATGAATACAAGCATGGACACGGCGTTGCTCGGTCACCCCTACGTGAAGTCGGCCATCGACATGGCGTGTTGGGATCTGCTTGGCAAGTCCTGCGGACGCCCTGTCTGCGACCTCCTGGGAGGCCGGCATGGCGACTCGATTGAACTCTACCGGGCGATCAGCCAGCGGCCGGCCGCGGAAATGGCCGACAATGTTGCCGGCTATCGCGACGACGGTTACAGAAAGTTTCAGCTCAAGGTCGGCGGCGACCCGGCCGATGACATCGCACGAATTCGTGCCGTAGCGTCCATACTGGAGTCGGGCGAGACACTCATCGCCGATGCCAACACGGGTTGGCGCGTCGACGATGCCGCGCGCGTCGTCGAGGCCGTAAGGGATATTGATGTGTACATCGAGCAGCCGTGCGCGTCGTATGAGCATTGCGTGTCGATACGGCGACGCACGTCATTACCATTCATCCTCGATGAGAACATTGACGGCATCGACATGTTACTGCGGGCCTGCAACGACGGGGCGATGGATGCGATCAACCTGAAGATCTCCAAGGTTGGCGGCATCAGCAAGGCCCGGCTAATTCGGGATGTGTGCATATCACAGAATATCCCGATGACGATCGAGGATAGCTGGGGCGGCGACATTATTACCGCGGCTATCGCACACCTGGCTCACTCGACGCCGGAACGATGCCGCTTTTCCTCGACGGACTTCAACAGCTACGTGAGTGTACGGAATGCGTCCGGGGCGCCCGTGCGCGACAATGGCGCAATGGCAGCCGGCACCGCGCCCGGGCTGGGTATTGAGCCAAGCTTCGACGCGCTCGGAAAACCGGTCGCGACCTATTCGTGAGCAGACCGCTGACACTTGCCCAGTCGGTGGCCGCGCAGATTCGCGAGCAGATTCTGGTTGGTGACATTAAGGGCGGCGATCCCCTGCGCCAGGATTCGATCGCGAAAGCGCTGGGCACCAGCATCATCCCGGTCAGGGAGGCGCTGCGCCAGCTTGCCGCAGAAGGGCTTGTCGAACTCAAGACGCATCGAGGCGCCGTGGCGACGCAGCTTACGCTCGAGAAGGCACTGGAGTGGATCAACCTGCGACGCCTGATTGAAACTGACCTGATCGGCGTGGCTATCGACACTATCACTGAAGAGGATCTCGTTAAGGCGGAGCAGATCCTTGAACGATTCAATCATGTGATGGAGCGGCGCGAAGACATCGAGCGCTGGAGCGACTACAACTTTGCGTTTCATGCCGCGCTCTATGAACCGGCGAACAGGCCGGAGACGATGAAGATTCTTGCCTCGCTGCATGGAAAATGTGACCGGTACCTGCGTCTGCAGCTCCTGGGCGGCGACCATATCAAGCGTGCTGAGGCCGAACATCAGCAGCTGATCGACCATTGCCGGCGGCGTGACAAGCGTGGTGCCAAGTCGCTGATTCGTCAGCATATTATCGGGATCGAAAAAGACATCGTCGAGGCGTTGTCGGGTAGGTAATACTCCGAATACTCGCTCAGGTCCCGCATTGCGATCATGGCTGTGGCGTAATGATTTCAACGCCGACGACAGGCCAGGAGGATACAACATGCGCTCGTTCTCACGCATTTTCATATTCGCGTTTGCGCTTTTGTGCGCCGCCACCGCCTGGTCCGGTGATTTTAAGAAAGGCTGGGAAGCTTACAGTTCCACCGACTATGAAACGGCACTCAGCGAATGGCAGGACCTCGCCGACGCGGGTGACAGAGACGCGTCCTACGGGATGGGCCTCATGTACGGGAACGGTTTCGGCGTCGAAATGAACGACGAGTTGGCGCTCAAGTACTACGGCGCAGCGGCCGAACAGGGACATGCCGACGCGCAGTTCAACCTGGCCGTGATGCACCAGAATGGCTGGGGCGTTCCGGCGAGCGATGACAATGCGAATAAATGGTACCTGCTCGCTGCCGAACAGGGTGTTACGGGTGCGCAGGTTGCGCTGGGCCGCTACTACGCGATGGACTTTCTTGATACCTACGATCCGGTCGAAGCCTACAAGTGGTTCGGCATTGCCGAACGACTCGGTGACGTGGATGCCATCGTCAAGCGCGAGTTCCTGGCATCCCGCATGACCTCGAACCAGGTTGCCGAGGCCGACAGGATTGTCGATAAATGGGTGCAAGGTCACCCAACCCTGTTCGCCAACTAACAGCTTCTTCTCTGCTCTCCCCCCGAGAGTACCCAGGGCCCGGCCGGCCATAGCCGGGCCCGGTGTTTTTTGACGTTGCCATGGTAGAGTGACGCCTTCAAAAAAAGAACAAGAGGGCGGGAAATGATGAAGTCCATTCATGCGTTTGTGCTGGCAGTAGCGGTTCTTGCGTTACAGTTCAGTCCGTTGGTGTCTTTCGCGGACGAGCAAAAAGCGGTTCTGATCACCGGTGCGAGTACGGGTATCGGCCGTAATATGGCAGAGCGCCTGGCCAAGGACGGGTACTTCGTTTATGCCGGTGCACGCAAGGCAAAGGATCTTGAAGCGCTTAATGCCATAGAGAACATCCAGGCGGTGCGGCTTGATGTCACGAGCCAGGACGATGTGGATGCGGCCGTTGCAATGATCACAGAGGAGGGTCGTGGTCTGTGGGGGCTCGTCAACAATGCGGGTGTTGCAACAGCCGGCGCAGTTGTGGATATGGAGGACTCGGACCTCGATTTCGTGCTGAATGTAAATGTTAACGGCGTCGTTCGCGTCACGCGTGCGTTTATCCCGCTCATTGTTGAAAGCAAGGGCCGCATCGTGACCACCGGCTCGATTGCCGGGATCCTCTCCCGACCTGGCGGTTCTGCTTACAGCATGAGTAAACACGCGATGGAAGCATTCGCCGATTCACTGGCGGGAGAACTGGCACCTGTCGGTGTCCACGTCAGCCTGATCGAACCGGGTAGTTATAAGTCCATGATTCGACGCACGACAGTCGCGCGCATCGCAAAGAACGTCGAAGCCGCCGGGGGAGCGGTAACCGACGAAGTAAAACAGCGGATGAAAGCGGCGGCGGATCGCGAAGTCACCCTGGAAGAGCCTGACGCGGTGTCCGACGCGGCGGTGCACGCGCTGTTTTCGGAAACGCCGAGACGCCGCTACATGGTGGTTCCCGATCAATTCGAAGCTGAAATCACAATACGCAAAGCGATTGAAGAGCTCGTGCAGCTCAACACCGGTCATGACTACAGCTATGACCGTGACGAACTTGTGCAAATGCTCGATGACGCGTTGAGTCCTCAGTCGGCGTCGGACTGAGCCTCGGGCGCTGCGTCCTGGAACGCGGAGAGTTCATTGCAGGCGTCGGTGGCGGCGACTAACTTGGGAAAACCGTCGAGCGGCACGCTGAAGCGTCGCGCGTTGTAGACCTGCGGCACAAGGAATGCGTCGGCCAGTGTTACCTCATCACCGAGAACGTAGGGACCGTCGCTGGCTAGGGTCTCCGCAGCGGCAAAGCCTTCGTGAATCCAGTGCGCGTACCAGCTGTCGGTCGGATCTGCACCGAACTCGCTCTTGATGTAATTCATGACCCGGAGGTTGTTCAGGGGATGAATATCGCAGGCGATCATGCTGCAGAGCGTGCGCACGCGGCTCCGACCGGGTTCTGACTGCGGCAGCAGCCGAACGCCGGGATAGGTTTCCTCAAGGTACTCGAGAATCGCCATCGATTGTGCGATAGCCATCTCGCCATCCTCGAGAAACGGGACGAGCATTTGTGGATTCTTCGCACGATAGGCTTCACCACGATGTTCGGAAACGCCCGGCGCCAATGACACGGGCACGATTTCGTGATCGAGTCCCTTAAAGTTCAAAGCGATCCGGACCCGGTAGGCCGCGGATGAGCGCCAGTAGCTGTAAAGGCGAATGGGCATGAGTTGCGCTAGGGTCCTTCGTATTTCTCGACGACCTGGTCGATGCTGCCGAAGATCGAGGCGCCATTGGCATCGTTCATTTCGATACGGATACGGTCGCCAAACTGCATGAATGATGTCGACGGCTTGCCGTCATTGATGGTTTCAATGGTCCGTATCTCCGCGATACATGAGTAGCCGACACCACCATCTGCAATAGGCTTGCCGGGACCGTCGTTGAGCTTGTTGGACACGGTGCCCGAGCCAATGATGCAGCCGGCGCACAACGGTCTCGACTTGGCAGCGTGTGCAATAAGCTGACCGAAGTGGAAGGTCATGTCGACGCCCGCATCCGGTCTGCCGAACAGCTCGCCATTCAGCGTGGACAGGAGCGGCAGGCGCAGTTTGCCCTCATCCCATGCCTCACCGAGTTCGTCGGGCGTAACCGCAACCGGCGAAAAGGCGCTCGAGGGTTTCGACTGGAAGAAGCCGAAGCCCTTGGCGAGTTCACCCGGGATGAGGTTCCGCAGCGACACATCGTTGACGAGCATGACCAACTGGATGTGATTGAGCGCATCGGTGGCCGAGACGCCCATGGGAACATCATCTGTCACCACAACAATCTCAGCTTCGAAGTCGATGCCCCAGGCCTCGTCGGCCATCGCGATATTTTCGCGCGGCCCCAAAAACGAGTCCGAGCCCCCCTGGTACATGAGCGGATCAGTCCAGAATGATGCCGGCATTTCCGCGCCCCGAGCCTTGCGTACCAGCTCAACGTGGTTCACGTAGGCCGAACCGTCAGCCCACTGGTAGGCGCGCGGCAAGGGTGAGTCGCAGCTGGCCTCGTCAAAAGCCTTGCCGTCGCCGGCGTCGACGCGCCGGGCCAGGTCTTCGAGAGCGGGGCGCACCTTGGCCCAGTTGTCGAGCGCGGCCTGCAACGTAGCCGGTTCCGCAGGCAGGTATCTTTGCAGATCTTTCGAGACCACAACGAGGCGGCCGTCGCGGCCGTCTTTAAGGGATGCGAGTTTCACTTATTTCTGTCCTGTAAATTCCAGTTCGTGCAGCCAGGCTGCATGACGAGGAGCCCTCTTGGTCTGGCTCCATTCTTCGAGCATGGCGGGCGCCACGCGCTTTAATTCATCGATCTGTTCCTGCGTCTGCGTATTGGCGACGAGTTCGAGCCGGTGGCCGTTCGGGTCAAAAAAGTAAATGGACTGAAAGATCCCGTGATTGGTCGGGCCGATGACATCCAGACCTTCTGCCTCGATGTGCGCCTTCGCTTCCAGCAGGGCGTCATAATCCTCGACTTCGAACGCGATGTGCTGCACCCATTCCGGGGTATTGCGGTCGCGGTCCATGTCGGGCCGAGTGGGCAATTCGAAAAATGCGAGCACATTCCCCATACCGCAATCGAGGAAGACATGCATGTAGGGGTCCGGTTCCTTGGTCGAAGGCACCTGGTCTTCTGCAAAAGCGACCGTGAATTCCATGTTGAGCACGCGCCTGTAGAAGTCGACGGTTTCCTTGGCATCGTTGCAGCGATATGCGACGTGATGAATTCGTTTGAGGTTCATGACTCGCTCCTCTCAGGCTTCTGCATTGACGACGCCGCGCGCCACCTGGTCGCGCTCGATGGATTCGAACAGCGCTTTGAAATTGCCTTCGCCAAAGCCTTCATCTTCCTTGCGCTGTATGAACTCGAAGAACGTCGGACCGACCATGTTCGCCGAAAAGATCTGCAGCAACAAGCGCGGCTCGTCGTCTTCTGTCGTGCCGTCGAGCAGGATACCGCGAGACCGGAGCTCGTCGATTGGTTCGCCGTGACCCGGGAGTCGTTCTTCGAGCATTTCATAGTAGGCTTCGGGGGGCGCCGTCATGAACTCGATACCGTTTTTCTGCAGGCGGTCCCAGCAGGCGTACAGGTCATCACACGAGAAGGCGATGTGCTGGATACCTTCACCGTTGAACTCCATCAGGTACTCCTCGATCTGGCCGGTTCCCTTGGAAGCCTCCTCGTTCAACGGGATGCGAATCTTGCCGTCCGGCGCCGTCATGGCTTTGGAAAGCAGGCCCGTGTATTCGCCCTTGATATCGAAGTAGCGGATTTCGCGGAAATTGAACAGCTTCTCATAGTAGTCGGCCCAGTAGTCCATGCGGCCGCGGTAGACGTTGTGGGTCAGGTGGTCGATGACCTCGAAGCCACAGCCTGCCGGATGGCGGTCGACGCCCTCGATGAATACAAAATCGATGTCGTAGATCGATGAGCCGTCCTCGTAACGATCGATCAGGTAAACCGTCGCGCCGCCGATACCCTTGATTGCCGGCAGACGAATTTCCATCGGTCCGGTTGGGATCTCGACCGGTTGAGCGCCCTGTTCCAATGCGTGGTTGTACGCGTGGTGCGCGTCCCTGACCCGGAACGCCATGCCACAGGCGCAGGGGCCGTGCTCGCGCGCAAAATACCAGGCCTGGCTCTTCGGCTCATTATTGATGATGAAGTTAATGTCGCCCTGGCGCCAGAGCGTGACGGCCTTCGAGCGATGGCGCGCCACCTCGGTGAACCCGAGCAGCTTGAACGCCGATTCGAGAACGCTAATATCCGGTGCTGCGAATTCCACGAATTCGAAGCCGTCTAGTCCCATGGGGTTGTCGAATAGATCGGTCATTGTCGATTCCTCTGAGGGTACGCCTTGAATATAACTCTTCCACATTATGCGCGTATTTCCCTAAACAAGAGCCCAAAATGCGCTAAAACTGTCGCAAGTTTGGAATTAATGTTTCAAAATAGAAGAAATTGTGAACAGGGTGACTGCCATGGAACTCAGCCGAACCGACCGTCGCTTGCTGGCGGAATTGCAGCGCAACGCGAACCGCAACCAGAGCGAACTGGCCGAACTCGTCGGCATGTCACGGACGTCCTGCTGGCGCCGCATCCGCGATTTTGAGGAGGCCGGACTGATTGAACGGCAGGTCGCTTTGCTAAACCCGAAACTGGCGGGCTTCAATATCCAGGTGCTGCTGCTGGTCGCCATGAAGGAACACACCGACAAGAACCGCGAGAATTTCGAACGCCACGTCTCCCTGCTACCTGAAGTCATGGAGTGTTTCTCCGTTTCCGGCGACCGGGATTACCTGCTGCAGGTCGTGGCACACGACATGGATAGCTACAATGACTTTCTCAATTCGCAAGTATTGCGACACGAGGCAGTACAGTCTGCGAGTTCGACGTTTGTGCTGCGGCGCGTTAAATACTCGACGGCGTTACCTCTGACAAACTAGGGCGAAAGCATGGACACAATTCAACTGGGCGCCAGCGAACTCGACGGTTCGCGACTCGCATACGGCTGCATGCGCATTGCAGGCGATGGTTCGCCGGCCGATCGCAAGCGGGGAAAGGCGGCAGTCCTGGCCGCGATCGAGAATGGCTATACGCTGTTCGATCACGCGGATATCTACGGGGACGGGCGCTGTGAAGAGGTCTTCGGGGAGGTCCTGCACGAGCGGCCCGACCTGCGCGACGGGATACTGATCCAGGGCAAATGCGGAGTACGCTTCGATGACGTCAATCGCTACGACCTGTCCGGGAAGCACATCATGGAGAGCGTCGAGCGGTCTTTGCGGCGTCTCGCTACCGAGCGCCTGGATGTCTTTCTGCTGCATCGACCTGACTACCTGATGGATATTCACGAGGTTGCCGCAGCGTTCGATTCGCTGTACTCGTCTGGCAAGGTTGCGGAGTTCGGCGTTAGTAATTTCTTACCAGCAACACTCGCGGCCTTGCAGTCCGCAACGCCACGCCGCCTGCAGGTCAACCAGGTTGAAATCAACGTGCACAATGTCAATGCATTGAACAACGGCGTCCTCGACCAGTGCCAGGCGCAGAAAATTACGCCCCAAGCGTGGTGCCCGGTTGCCGGTATCGCTTACGAGGCATGGGGCAATACGTTTTCCGCCGAGCGCGCGGCCGATGTCAAGGCGGAGGCGCAGCGCCAGGCGGAATACTACGAGACGGAAGACTGGCTCATCGCATTGGCCTGGATACTGAGGCACCCGGCGACGATTTCGCCGATTGTCGGCTCAACGACACCGCAGCGCATTGCGGCCGCGGTTGACGCCTTGTCGATCGACTATTCGCGTGAGGATTGGTACCGCCTGCTTGAAGCTCGCAATGGGCAGCCCGTACCCTGATTCAGTCGGCAAGCAACAGGGCGATCGACTGCGCCGGCACGGTCACTCTGAGTGACTCGTCGAGTTGCGGGTCCTTCCGCGCGCTGCAGAATGCGACGCGCCACTCGTACCTGGTCTCCCCACGCGACAAGCGCATGTCCGCCTCGTGATCGTGGGCATTGATGAGAATAGCAACCGCAGACGCGCTGCCATCGGGCCGGTTTAGCGTTATCACCTTGGTGAAAGCGCGGCTGTGTGCCCATTCCGTTTCCTGCTTGGTGTCGCCGAACTGGTTGATCCAGTCGATCCGCACCTCGCCCTCTGCCAGATCCAGCATGCCGTGCACATACTGCGGCAGTCGCAGGAGAGGAATCTCGCGGCGCAGCCGCAGCAGCTGGCAAACCAGCTCATGGAACAAGGGTTCGTCGTCCAGGCCGGACCAGTCGAGCCAGCCGGTTTCGTTGTCCTGGGCATACGCATTGTTATTGCCCTGTTGCGAGTTGCCGAATTCATCGCCCGCGAGCAGCATTGGCGTTCCCTGAGACATGAGTAGCGTTCCCAGCAGGTTCAGGCTGTGCCGGCGGCGTTGCCGCATAATGTCGTCATCAACACTGTCGCCCTCGACGCCGTAGTTGCAGCTATAGTTGTGCGAGTGCCCGTCCCGGTTGTCCTCGCCGTTTGCCTCGTTGTGGCGGTTCACGTAGCTCACGGAATCGCGCAGCGTGAAGCCGTCGTGAGCGGTCACGAAATTGACGCTCGCCATGGGGCCGCGTCCGCTGGCCTCGAAGATATCCGCAGAGCCGTGCAGACGCCTTGCCAGCATGCCACTCTTGCCGTGGTCGCCGCGCCAGAACTGGCGCACGCCATCACGGTAGATGTCGTTCCACTCCGACCAGCGCGGCGGAAAATTGCCGAGTTGGTAGCCGCCCGGACCCGGGTCCCAGGGCTCTGCAATCAGCTTGGCATCGTTCAGCCGATCGTCATTGCTGATATCGAGCAGCAGCGGGTGCCCCTTGGAGAAACCATGATGACGACGTCCGAGAATGGTTGCCAGATCGAAGCGAAATCCGTCGACGCCCATTACCTCGGAGAAATACACGAGGCTGTCGAGGACGATCTGTCGAACCCGGGGGTGTTCGACGTTCAGCGTGTTGCCGCAGCCCGAATCGTTGACGTAGGTCGCCGGGTCGTGAGGCAGCGTTCGATAGTAGGTGAGATTGTCGATGCCGCGAAAGCTTGCCGTCGGTCCGTTTCCGTCAGCCTCGCCGGTATGGTTATAGGCGACGTCGAGAACGACCTCGAGCCCTGCATCATGCAGGCTGCGCACCATGTCGCGCATCTCGATGTCGGCTTCGCTGCGCGCGTAGCGCGGCATTGGCGCGAAAAAGGAAATGCTGTTGTAGCCCCAGAGGTTTCGCAGGCCCTGCTTCACGAGGTGGTGTTCGTCGATGAAGGCATACACGGGCATCAGTTCTACGGACGTTATGCCGAGTGCCTTGAGGTATTCGATTACTTGCCTGTTGCTGAGACCCGAAAATTTGCCACGGTCGGCCTCATCGACCCCGGGATGGCGCATCGTGTAACCACGGACATTGCACTCGTAGAAGATCGTCTCTTCCCACGGAACACGCGGTTTGCGATCGTCGTGCATCTCGCCCACGGGCGTAACGACAGAGAACGGCACGGAGCCGGCGCTGTCGCGATCATTGCTGTCGAACACGGCGTCGTCCCAGCGAAACTCACCGTCCAGCCGGCGGGCGTAGGGGTCGACGAGAAGCTTGGACGGCTTGCAGCGCAGCCCGCGGGCAGGATCGAAGGGTCCGTGCACGCGAAACCCATAGCGCTGGCCGTTCGCGCAGCCGGGCAGATAGCCGTGCCAGACACCGTTGTCGCACCCGGGCAGGTCGTGGCTTGCCGTCTGCCGGCCCGCATCGTCGAACAGGCATAGCTCAACCCGATCCGCGACCGACGAGTACAGCGCGAAGTTCGTTCCGTCCGGGTCGGGCGACGGACCGAGCGTGTGGGCGAATCCCTGTTCTATCATTTGTTGTCGAGGACGATCGGGTCCAGGTGCCAGATGTCGTTGTTGTAGTCACGCATGGTCCGGTCCGTCGAAAAACGTCCCGAGCAGGCCGAATTCAGAATACTCATCTGCGCCCAGCGGTCCTGGTCGAGGTAGGCTTTACCGGCCGCATCCTGAGCATCGACGAAGCTGCGGAAGTCGGCCGCGGTCATCCACATGTCTGCGGGCTCCTTGATCGACTGAATGATCGAATC
>SHLT01000111.1 GCA_004282875.1 Chromatiales bacterium
GCGGCCTTGACGATGGTGGCCGGGCCGTCGTTGGCGACGTCGCCGCCGGCGTAGATGCCGGGTACCGAGGTTGCGAACGTGTCGGGGTCGACCGCGATGTAACCGCGCTCGTTTACGGCAATCGGCTCGCCTTCGAGGAAGTCGAGAACGGCACTCTGGCTGATGGCCAGGATCAGCGTATCAATCGATAAATCAAAATCCGAAGCGGGTATTTCGACAGGAATCCGGCGGCCCGAGGCGTCCAGATCATCCGATAGCTGCATACGCCGGCAGCGCAGGCCGCGCAGTTTGCCTTTCTCGACGATCACCTGTTCCGGCTGTGCGAGTTCGAGGACCTCGATGCCTTCTTCGAGCAGCTGCGCGATTTCCTCTCGATCGGCCGGCATCTGGTCGATGGTGCGCCGGTAAACCAGCGTGACCTGGCGGTCTCCCAGGCGCCACGCCACCCGCGCGCAGTCCATGGCGGTGTCGCCGGCCCCGATAATTGCGACATGCTCGCCGATAGTGAGGCTCTGCCGCTCTTTCGACTGCCGCAGGAAGTGCAGCGCATCCAGTACGCCGTCGTTGTCTGCGCCCTTGAGGGCCAGTGTCTTGCCGAGCTGTGCGCCAGCCATGATTATGATGTTGTCGAAGCCATCCGCGCGCAGTTGCGAGAGCGTGATGTCGCGGCCGACGCGCGTATCGAAATGCACCTCCACTCCCAGCTCCGCCAGCGTCGCGTAGTCCTTGTCGAATACGGCGCGCGGCAGACGGTACTCGGGTACGACGCCACCGACCATGCCGCCCGCATAGGATTGCTCCTCGAAGATCTCGACCTGCATCCCGCCTCGAGCGAGAGCAATAGCCGCAGACATGCCGCCTGGACCCGCTCCGATAATCGCGACCTTCTGTCCCGTTGCCGCGGATACAGGCGGCCGCTCAATGTCGTAATCGCGGTCAACGGCATAGCGCTTGATGTCGCGTATGGCGACCGGCTCATCCAGGTGCGTGCGGATGCAGGCTTCTTCGCACAGGTGGTCACAGATCCTGCCTAGCGTGCAGGGCAGAGGATTGTCGGCGTGGATGGTTCGTTGCGCCGCTGCAAGATCATTGTCACGCACCTCGGCCATGTATCGGGGGACCTTCTGTTCGAGCGGGCAGGCGTCGACACACGGGGCCTTGATGCAATCGAATGCGCCCAGTTGCCGGTCGGTCTTGGTGCCCGAGGTCACGAACTCCGACTTCATGTTCAGGGGATCGGTGCGGACTTCGTCCGCGTAGCTGCGCAGCGTGGCCAGCGCAAAGTCACGGGTGATCGAGATATCCCTGACAGCCTCGATGTAGTCGAGGAGTCGCAGGTAGCCGCCGGTCTTGAGCAGATCGGAGCAAACCGTGATGGTCTGCATGCCTGACTGCAGCAGTTTCGCCACGTTGTGGCAGCTCGCACCGGCCGAAAAGGACATTGGCAGTAAACCGTCAAACTCATCCGCAATTTTTGCAGCAAGGTTGACGGTGATGGCGTGTAGCGGACGGCCCGACAGGTACATCATCTTCTCGTCGGGGCCGAAGACCGAACGCCGGTTTTCCACCTCGAGCGTATTCGACAGTTTGACGCCGAACTCAAGGTCGCAGCTATTCGCGACCGTCTGGAGCCTGCGCAGCATCGGGATGGCGTCGTCGAATTTGAGATCGTGCTCGAACGCAAGGTCAGGCACGACGATGTCCGTGAACTTCAGGTCCCGATTGATCAGTGATCGAACACCCTCGGGTCCCAGCAGCGTGGGATTGCATTTCACGAGCGTATGGAGCTGCCGCTTCCGCAACAGGTATTCGCAGATGCCTTCTATCTCTTCCGGTGGACAACCGTGCATCGTCGATAGCGTGACGTTGTCGGACAGGCGGTCCGGAATGTTGATGTATCGGATCTCCGGGTAGTATGTCGCGACCTCGTCTATGAATTCTCGTTTGGATTCGGAGCAGTCGGCAACCTGGTCCAGGAACCAGTGCATGTTGGGCTTGTGTATGCCAGCGAGGTCGTAGCCGACACTGAGGTTGAACACAACGTCAGGCTCTCCGGCCAGGCCCAGCTTGTGATGCAGAGCATGGATGAGGACCCAGGCGCGCACGTATTCTTCGAAGGACTCGTGGATTTTGAGTTCCTGTGACCACTCGACGTTGTAGCCTTCGTCCTCCATATCGATACAGGGTTTGCTGACGTCGAGTTCGTCGAGGGTCTGGACCGTCTTGAGCTCAATGTAGCGCGCACCGCAAAGCCACGCCGCCACGATGTTCTGCGCCATCTGGGTGTGCGGGCCCGCGGCGGGACCGAAGGGCGTGCCGATCTGGTGTCCGAAAGCCGTGGTTCGATAGGGCGCGTACAGGTCCGGGGAATAAAAGTACTCTCTCGGAATGCCGAACGCAGAGTCCCGGCTGTCCAGTTCAGTAAACAGCCACCTCGCGAGCTGGTCGGCGCCGATCGGGCGAAACAGGTCGGACATGCGCAGTTTCCTCCCGATTTAATGTCGTATCATGGATGCACCTACCCGAATCAATTGAACCGGAAATGCCCGGTCTACCAAATACGCGGTTGCCGCAGGCGAGCGTGGGCAATCCGCAAAAAGAAAAGGAAATCAACATGATGAAGAAGATGATCCTCGTGCTGGCAGGCGTGCTTTTCGCACAATCGTCGCTGGCCTCGGACGTCGAGGAACTCACCAGCATGCTGCATGATTTTCTTGCGAATTCAGCGACCCGGGAGGCCCATGAGCGCTTCTGGGCGGACGACCTGGTCTACAGTTCGTCCGCCGGCTTGCGCTTCGGCAAGGCCGACATCCTGGAAGGACTCGTCGCGGCAGACGACGCGGCGGAAGGCGAAGATACGGCGCCGGCCATGGTGTATTCAGGTGAGGAAGTAGACGTACGCCTCTATGGCGACACGGCCGTGGTTGCATTCAAGCTCGTAGGTACACCTACGAATGAGGGGGCCGGGGACGATGTGCTGTACTACTACAATACCGGCACGTTCTTGAAGCGCGACGGTGTCTGGAAAGTCGTGGCATGGCAGGCGACGAAGATACCGCCGCAATGAGTGACTATGTCCGCGGGCAACAGACACGTTGAAATCACGGCGGTTGGTAATGACCGCATTTTCACCCAGGCGCAGCCACTGCCGCCGCCGGTAGCTACTTATACCGTCTCTGCGCGCGGTAAGCCCCCCCAGCTACCGGTGTTCGCCTACCTGCGGAAGAATTACGGCAACCTGCCGCTGCGGGCGATCGACAGCCTGTTCGGTTTCGTCGAGCGCAGCACCCTGTACGGCGGCCGGGTCTTCGTCGTGCGGGAACTGTCGGAACGCGATGTCTTCCAGCTCAACAACGCCGGCATCGGTGTGCGCCTGCCGATGTCGAACCACTACGTCGAACGCGCTGAGTATCTCGACAACAAGCGGCTGCTGGCGAAGTACCACCGGCCCGGCAATTCGATTATCTGCACGAATGACGATCTCGCGCAGTGGATACGCGACGACTACCCTGACTACAGGCTGGACGCGAGCGTGATCAAGAACGTCACGACACGCCAGAAGATTGCCGCGGCCCTGCCACTCTATGATTCGGTCGTGCTTCCCATGAGCATGAACGAAGACCTCGAGTTTCTCGAGAGCATCGAAGACAAAGACAAGATCACCTTGTTCGCCAACGCGGGATGCGCGCTGACGTGCCCGGCCAAAATCTGCTACGTCTCGATCTCGAAGACGAACAAGGGTGAGGAAAGCGGCCCCAAGTGCTCACAAGACCTGAAGGCGCGCGAGATGCACGGCATGGTGGATTTTCCGCTCGAGCCTTACATCGAGCTCGGGTTCCACCGCTTCAAGCTACTGCGGGCACGCCCCGGGTCGGTAACGGGTTTCTAAAGCCGCTTCAAACCTCTGCGGGCGAGACCCGGCTCGGTAACGGGTTTCTATAGCCATCCGAAGTGCGCCGTAAAGTGCCGCAGGAATTGCGGCGCCTTGACGATCGTCATTCCCCGTATTGCCTGGCGCCGGTCCCAGACGAGCTGGATCGCCTCGAGCACGTAGTCCATGTGGCTCTGCGTATACACGCGCCGCGGAATGGCCAGTCGCAGCAGCTCGAGCCGGGCCGGTTTTTCCACGCCCGACTGCGGATCGAGCCCGAACATGACGGTGCCAATCTCCGCGGTACGAATGCCCGCTTCGATGTAGAGCTCCACAGACAGCGCCTGGCCGGGATACTGCAGGGGTTCGATGTGCGGCAGGAAGCGGCGCGCATCGAGATACACGGCGTGGCCGCCCGCCGGCGCCATCACGGGAATGCCGGCATCAACCAGGTGCTCAACGACATAGCGCGTCGACAGCAGGCGATAGTCCAGGTAATGCTCATCCAGCGTTTCGCGCAGGCCGACCGCGATGGCCTCGAGATCGCGACCGGCCAGTCCGCCATAGGTCGGGAAGCCCTCGGTCATGATCAGGATGTTGCGTTCCTGGCTGGCGAGTGCCGCGTCGTTGGTGCAGAGAAAGCCGCCAATGTTGCCGAAAGAGTCTTTCTTGGCAGACATCGTGCAGCCATCGGCATAACTGAACATCTCGCGCGCGATGTCGATCGGCGCGGCATCGGCATAGCCGTCTTCGCGATGCTTGATGAAGTTTGAGTTTTCGGCGAAACGGCAGGCGTCGATATAGAAGGGAATGCCGGCTGCCCTGGCGATGCGGGAGACCTCGCGGATATTGGCCATCGAGACCGGCTGCCCGCCACCTGAATTGTTGGTGACCGTGATCATGATGACGGGAATGCGCTCCGGGCCGTGCTCGGCAACGAGTTTCTCCAGCGCCTCGGTGTCCATGTTGCCCTTGAACGGGTAGTCAGACGTGAGGTCAGCGGCTTCCTTGCAGGGCAGGTCGACGGGGTGGCCGCCGACAAAATCGATGTTGCCGCGTGTCGTATCGAAATGCGTGTTGTTCGGGACGATCGAATTGGGCCCCACCATGACGCCAAAGAGGATGTGTTCCGCAGCCCGTCCCTGGTGCGTCGGAATCACCTGTTCAAAGCCGAAGATATCCTTGACCGTGTCCCGGAAGCGGTACCAGCTGCGCGCGCCGGCATAGGACTCGTCACCGCGCATCAGCGCGGCCCAGGCCTCGGATGACATGGCACTGGTCCCCGAATCGGTCAGGAGGTCGATGATGACGTCCTCGGCGCGCAGCAGGAACGTATTGAGATGTGCGTCACGGATCAATGCCTCGCGTTCCTCGCGAGTCGTGAGCTTGATCGGTTCCACCATCTTGATGCGGAACGGTTCGATAATCGTTTTCATACAGGGAATGTTAGTTGCAGTGGAAACCTAGTTTGATAGGGGAAATTACTGCGATTAAATTAGTTAATACTAATGTATAGTTCGCGCATAAAAGACATCGGGAATTCACAGGAGTGACTATGAAATTCGGCACGCGATGGCCGCCCATACCGGCGGGCATACTGATTGGAGTGAGCATGCTGCTGGCATTCGTGGTGGCCGGCCGGGGCATCGGCGCCAGTGGCGCAATGACGCGACTCGTGGCCTGGGTGCAGCACGGTTTGTTCCCGACGGCGACCGAGCAAAGCGCGTACTTCGGCAAGTATTTCGCCGACGGCGCGCATCCTCTGAACGACTATGTCGTATTCCTGCTGGTCGGCCTGCTGATCGGGGCATTCGTCGCTGCCTGGCGCAGCGGCGAACTGCGCGTCGAAGTACTGCGCGGCCCGAACTTCACAGCTCGCAATCGTCTGTTGCTCGCGCTTTCGGGCGGCATCATCTCGGGTTTCGCGGCACGGCTCGCGCGTGGCTGCACGAGCGGCCAGGGGCTGGTCGGCGGCGCTGAACTCTCGGTCGGTGCCTGGGTATTCCTTATGAGCGTCTTTGTCGGCGGCTGGCTGGTCGCCTGGTTTGTGAGAAAGCAATGGATATAGCAGCTCCTTTTGCCAAGACTGGCCTCATCGATGCAGCAACGAACCTGTGGCTGGCCATCCCGATCGGTTTCATCTTCGGATTTGCGCTGTTTCACGCAGGCTTCACCGACTCACGACGTATCGCCTGGGCGTTCTACTTCAAGGATGTCGGCGTTCCGGTTGTCATGTTCTCGGCGATCGTGACCGGCATGGTCGGGCTCTGGGGCCTCAGCCTGCTCGGCCTGCTCGACATTTCGCTCGTATACATGTTGCCGACCTATCTCGTGCCGATGGCCGTCGGCGGCGTCCTGTTCGGCGTCGGCATGGTGATCGGTGGATACTGCCCCGGTACCGCCATCGCCGCCGTGGCGACAGGCAAGCTGGACGGCGTCGTATTTGTCGGTGGCTTCCTGATCGGCAGCCTGGTGTTCGGCGATTTCTTCCCGGTCTGGGGCGATTTCTATAACAGCGACTACCTCGGCGCGTTCCGGCTCGACCAGGCATTCGGGATCAGCCTGGGAGCGACGGTCTTGCTGATCATCGTTATCGCCGTCGTAGGCACGATTTCCATGATCTTCGTGCAGGACTTCGTCTGGGGAGAAAAGAACACCCTCGCGAAGTCGCGGCCGTTCAAAAAGCTCCAGGGCGCGCTGGTAGCCGTGGCCTTCGCGATCGGTATCATCTTTGCCTTCTTCCCAACCGAGTCGTTCATCGATGACAGCATTGAAACACCGTTTTACATCGTGCCGCGTGCGGACGTGATCGAGGCTGCTCCATGAAGCGCCGCGAGTTCATCAAGCTCTCCTCGGTGGCCAGCGCCGGGGCAGTCGTATCGCCGACACTGATGCTGGGCGGCTGCGCGAGCAAGCCGTTGCCCGGGACCGGGGCCGTCACCAAGTCACCGACCGTCTGCGACATGTGTTTTTGGAAATGCGCCGGCGAGGTCTACAAGGAAGACGGGGAACTCTGGAAGATAACGGGTAACGCCGACGACCTGCACAGCGGTGGGCGCCTCTGTACGCGCGGCACCGGCGGTCCCGGCGCGTATCTCGACCCCGATCGTCTCAGGCAGCCCTTGATGCGCGTTGTGGTCGATGGGCGGCAGACCTTCCAGGAAGTCTCCTGGGACGAGGCGCTGCAATTCATCGCAGCGAAGATGCGGGGCATCGCCGAAACCGTCGGGCCCGAACGCATGGCGCTGCTGCACCATGGAGCGGGCGGCCATCACTTCCTGCACTTGCTGCGCGCGTTCGGTTCCGACAGCCATGCCGAACCGGCATTTGCACAATGCCGCGGACCGCGCGACGTCGGTTTCAGGCTGACGTTTGGCGAATCGGCCAGTTCACCCGAACGCACAGACATGGCGAATGCGCGTTGCATCGTCCTGCTCGGCTCGCATATCGGCGAAAACCTGCATAACGGCCAGGTGCAGACGCTCACGGAAGCGATCAACAAGGACGCGACACTGATTACGGTGGATCCGCGGTTCTCGGTACCAGCGGGCAAGTCCAAGCACTGGCTGCCCATTAAGCCCGGTACCGATATCGCCTTGCTGCTCGGCTGGATGAACGTGGTCATCGAAGAAGAGCTCTACGACAAGGACTACGTCGAGCGCTACGCGATTGGTTTCGAGCAGCTGGCCGCGCATGTGCGGCAGTACACACCGGAGTGGGTATTCCTCGAGACCGGCATTCGCCCTGAGGTCATTCGCGAGACCGCTCGTGAGATGGGCAAGGCCGCACCGGCGACGGTCGTGCACCCGGGACGCCATGCCACCTGGTACGGCGATGACACGCAGCGCAGCCGCGCGATTGCGATTCTCAATGCACTGCTCGGAAGCTGGAATCGCAAGGGCGGTTTCTACATTCCCGAGAAAGTGGATATGCCGCACTATCCGCTGCCTGATTACCCCAAACCGAAGTTCAAGACCGGGGATGCCTATCCCGGCAAGTGGCCGTTTGCCAGTCAGGGTGTCACTAATGGCGTTATCGAGGCGTCGATTGGCGACGATGCGTTCTTCAAGGGCTGGATGGTCTATGGCACCAACCTGCCGCAAACGATTCCCGGCGCCGTCGACAAACTGCGCGCTGCCGCCGACTCGTTGGACCTCGTTGTCGTGGTCGAGACCATGCCGTCCGAGATGACCGGCTATGCCGATGTCATCCTTCCCGAGTGCACCTTCCTCGAACGCTATGACGACATTCGGAACTCGGGCGAGCGGCATCCATCACTGGCGTTGCGCATGCCTGCATTCGAACCGAAGCACGAAAGCAAACCCGGCTGGTGGATCGCCAAGCAACTCGGTGAACATCTCGGATTGAAACAGTACTTCCCGTGGAACGATTATGCCGACAAGCTCGACTGGGAATTGCAGCAGGTCGGCTCCTCCCTGGAGGAAATGCAGAAGATCGGGGTGAAAAATTTCCCGCGCAAGCGGCCGCTGTACTTCCAGGAAGGCCAGAACGCTCGATTCTACACGCCGAGCCGGAAGATCGAGCTGTACTCGCAGCAGCTGGCGGACAAGGGATTCGATCCGATGCCCGTCTACACGCCGCCGGAGCCTGTGCCGAGCGGTTACTATCGCCTCAACTACGGCCGTATGCCCGCGCACACCTTTGGCAAGACGACCAACAACCCGTTGTTGTTCCAGCTGGCTCCCGAAAACCAGCTCTGGGTCAATCCGCTCGTGGCCAACGAACACGGCCTTGCGAGTGGTGAATACGTGCGCCTGGCATCGCGTGAAGGCGCGATCAGCAGCAAGATTCGTGTGCGCGTGACCGAGCGCATCGGTCCCGACTCGGTGTTCATGGCTCATGGATTCGGTCACAAGTCGAAACGTATGCGCCTGACGGCGGGCGCCGGTGCCGACGACTCCGAGCTCATGACCAACGTCAAGGTCGATCCCATAATGGGTGGTACGGGCATGCGGGGTAACTTCGTTACCTTTGTTCGGCAGCCGGATGCAGGAGGTGCCGCATGACGCGCTTTGTAATGGTTATCGATACGCGCACCTGTATCGGCTGCGGCGACTGCGTCGTCGCCTGCAAGACCGAGAACAACGTGCCCGAAGGTCTGAATCGCGACTGGGTTGTCGAGGCGACGAGCGGTACCTATCCGGATCTCAAGACTGAGTTCCGCTCCGAGCGCTGCAACCACTGCTCGAATCCGACCTGCGTGACCTTGTGCCCGACCGGCGCGAGCCACCTGTGGAAGGACACCAACATTGTGCTCGTGGAGCCCGAAAAGTGCACGGGCTGCAAGGCGTGCATCGCGGCGTGCCCATATGACGCGCGTCTTGTCATGCATCCGGAAGGCTATATCGACAAGTGCACGTTCTGCCATCATCGTGTGGAAGAAGGGCTTGACCCGGCTTGTGTGTCGTCGTGCCCAACGGGCTGCATGTACTTCGGGACACTGGATGACCCGCACAGCGAGGTTAGCCAATTGCTGAAGACACGCAATCATAAAGTGCTCAAACCCGAGACGGGCAATGAGCCGAATGTCTACTACCTGATCTAGGGGCCTGCAGACAATGACAGAAGAACTGCTAGTCACGGCCAGGTCGAATGAGTTGATCGACCCGGGTTTGCACATATGGACCTGGGAAGTAGCCATGTACCTGTTCATGGGCGGACTGACAGCGGGCGTAATGATCTTTGCCGCGCTGGCAATCGCGCGTGGTAAAGAGGAGTTGGCGCCGTTTGCGGCCACTCGACTTGCGTTGTTCGCGCCCGTCTTATTGTCGATCGGCATGACGACTTTGTTTCTCGACCTCGAGCACAAGCTGTATGTCTATCGTTTCTACACGGCGTTCACGCTTACTTCCCCGATGTCCTGGGGTGCATGGATTCTGATCGTCGTGTATCCGATCTCGGTGCTGCAGATATTGTCGACGATTCGTGCCGGGTATCCCGCACTCGCGTCACTGGTGGACCGGGTTGCGATTGGCAGGTCGCTGGTCGACTGGTGTGAGCGTTATCGTATGCAGATCGCCTTGTCCGTGATTCCTTTCGCGGTAGCGCTCGGGATCTATACGGGCATACTGCTCAGTGCATTCGGCGCGCGCCCGTTCTGGAATTCCGGTGTGCTTGGCATCCTGTTTCTGGTCTCGGGCATGTCCACGGCCGCAGCGCTGGTTGTACTTGTCGCGAGGCAGCATGCCGAGAAAGACCTGTTCACACGCATCGACCTGATCCTGATCCTCGCAGAAATCGGCCTGGTTGCACTGATGTTGATCAGCCTTGCCTCGGGGTCGGGTCAGCATATCAATGCGTTGCAAAGTGTGATGGGTGGTGCGTACACACTTGAGTTCTGGCTGTTCTTTGTCAGTATAGGCTTGTTGATACCGTTGCTCCTGGAGACACTGGAAATTTCGGGGGTCAGCAAGTCCCTGGCCATGCTCGCGCCTGTTCTGGTGCTTGTAGGCGGGTATGCCCTGCGGCAGGTTGTGCTGGACGCCGGGCAGGAGAGCACGTGGACACACTACGAAACACAATACAGTTCGGAACTGCTGGAGCGATTGCATGAAGAAAACCCTTAAGGCTACGCTGCTGTCCCTTTCCGTCGCATCGGTTGCGGCATGCACGCCATCCAGCGAGTCGAGCGTCTCGATGGAGGCTATCGCACAGGCGGCTGCCCGACAGGACGATCGGGCCAGCGTTGAGGATCTGGCGACCTGGCTAATCGAGGGGCGCGGTGATTTCAAGCTCATTGATGTGCGCAGACCCGAGGATTTTGAGGCAGGCCACATCAGCGACGCCGAGAATATTCCCATCGCGAAAATCGTAAACGAGGACACGCTGGCGAGCCTGCCCGATAATCGCATGCTGCTCGTGTACTCGAACGGCTCCGAGAATGCGGCCAAAGCCGCCGTGATGCTGCGGCTGGCCGGCTTCGACGCCCACCTGCTGGTGGGCGGCTACACGGCCTGGCACGAGAAGATCCTCAATCCCGATATCTCGGCCGATATGCTCGATGGCGAGAGCCTTGCGGTTTCAGAGCAGCGCGCCTACAGCTGCTATTTTGTCGGGGAGCGTTCCGGCGCCGCCGAATTACCGTCCGCCAAGCCTTTCGTCCCGCCGGTCTACGAAGAGACCGAAGAGTTCGAAGAACTGCCGCCGCC
>SHLT01000191.1 GCA_004282875.1 Chromatiales bacterium
TAATTGGATTGTCACTGTTGTGGCTAAAAAAGCGCCAATCGAGGCGCGAGGAGTGTAGTTTGGTTACTCCAAATAAGCGACGAACAACGCCGAGTGGCGCTTTTTTAGCCACAACCCGAAGGGCCGGGGCCATTTTTCCGGCCAGCGGCGTTATCAGTCACTTGAGTAGCCCGCTACGCGGCGCTCCTTCTGCCTTGCCGGCCAAAAAAATGACCGCCGGCAGTGATAATCCAATTAGTTTTAACAGGCCCTACCCCTTACCTAACGAGGTGCTAAGAAATGTCCGCTGAAGAAAAAAGCATGTCAATCATTGTGACCAAGGGGTCTCTTGACTGGGCCTATCCGCCTTTCATCCTGGCAACCACGGCTGCTGCCATGGGTCTGCCGGTCACTATGTTCTTCACGTTCTACGGCCTGCCGCTGCTGCTCAAAGACCTCAAACTCCAGGTCACCGCAGCCGGCAACCCCGCAATGAAAATGCCGATGATGGGCATGCACATGGGTCTGCCAAATCTCCTGACCGCCATACCCGGCGTCGACGCTGGCTGCTCAGTCATGATGAAGAATCTGATCAAGAAGAAAGGCGTTGCCTCGATTGAGGAGCTTCGCGAGATGGCCGTTGAGGCCGAAGTACGCATGATCGCCTGCCAGATGACCATGGATCTTTTCGAATACGACAAGGCAGACATGATCGAAGGCATCGACATTGGCGGCGCCGCCACGTACATCGAATGCGCGACGCAAGCCGACATCAACCTCTTTATCTAATTGCCACGCACAAACGGAGTAGCACAGATGGCTGACCACACTCTTGATGCAAAGGGCCTCAATTGCCCATTGCCTATTCTCAAAGCTCGCAAGGCCCTTAAAGAAGTGCCGGACAACGGTACGCTGGAAATTCTGGCCACGGACCCGGGCGCCGTCGCAGACTTCGAGGCTTTCTGTCGCCAGACGGGCAACGAACTCCTCGAGCATTCCGAAGACGACGGTGTTTATCAGTTCCTGATCAAGAAGACCGCCTAAGACCACCAAAGGGCGTGTGAGACCAGTCTCCACGCCCTTGTTTCTGTCCCGATACTCGGGGCGCAGAGTGCTTTCATGACTGTAATTCCTGGACTGCTTCTCGCGTTAGTCCTGGCATTCGCCGGGCAATTTCTTTCCAAATTCATCGGCATCGACCTGATGGGACTCCCCAAGAGCCCGGTCAGCGCGATCATGATGGCTATTCTCCTCGGCATCCTGATTCGCAACACGATCAGTCTGCCGAATTCACTGCAGCCCGGCATCCGCTTCGGCCTCGTTCGAGTCTTGCGGCTGGGCATCGTCCTGCTCGGAATTCGACTGAGTCTGAGCGAAGCCGGTGCGATCGGCCTGCAGGCGCTTCCTGTGATCATTGGCGCCGTCGCCGCCGCGTTGCTGATCGTGACGTTCCTGGCCAGGCGCATGGGCCTCAGTGGCAAGCTCGGTACGCTGATTGCGGTCGGCACCAGTATCTGTGGTGCGACGGCTATCGTCGCAACCGCACCGACAATTGCTGCCAAAGACGATGAAGTCAGTTACGCCGTCGCCTGCATTACGCTGTTCGGGGTCATTGCCATGCTGCTGTACCCGTTCGCGGGGCACTGGATTTTCGATGGTGACACGTTCAAGAGCGGTCTGTTCCTCGGAACCTCCGTTCATGAGACGGCGCAGGTTGCCGGTGCCGGCCTTGTCTACCAGCAGTATTACGACAGCCCGCAGGCGCTCGATGTCGCGACCGTTACCAAGCTGGTTCGAAATCTCGGCATGCTCCTGGTCATTCCGCTGATGAGCATTCTGTATCACCGCAATCATTCCGATGGCACTGAAGCGCCGAAGTGGTACACGATGGTTCCGCTGTTCGTTATCGGCTTCGCTTGCATGAGCCTGCTGCGGACAGTCGGCGACATGGGCGAGCAGCCCTTCGGTGGCGTGCTGACGATCGAACAGTGGTCAGCCATTGTCAGTCACACCAAGGAAATTGCCGAACTTTGCCTCGCGGTCGCGATGGCTGCTGTCGGCCTCGGGACGAGCATCAAGGGTCTGAAGGAAATCGGACTGAAACCGCTGGGTGCCGGCCTGATCGCGGCCGTCCTCGTTGGCGGCGTCAGCATCTCGTTGATCTCACTGCTTTACTAGACATTTATTGTTCACATTGGGGGTCGCAAGCTGTGACGGATAAGAAACGTGGTATTCACGAACTTTATCGCGACGATCCTGCGGACGCGGACGAAAAAGTCTGGGGCAGAAAACCGGACCCGATGACGCGCCGTGGTTTCCTGACCAGGGGCAGCCTCGTCGCCATGTCGACCGCCGTTGGCGCGTCGATACCGTTCGCGCACCTGATGCCGTCCGGACTGATACCCGCCGCGCTGGCACAGTCCGACGTGCCGTTCGAAATTCCGGGCAAGGAAGGTCTCGTCGTCCTGAATGATCGGCCGGTCAATGCGGAAACACCCGCACACCTTCTGGATGATCGTATTACACCGGCGAAGCACCTTTTCGTCCGTAATAACGGCATTCCGCCCGTCACCACAGGAATCGACATCGATGCGTGGGAGCTTACCTTCGGCGGCGAGTCAATCGAGCAGGAAGTGACACTGACGATTGGCGAGCTCAAGGAAAAATACGAGCACTACACCTACCAGCTGCAACTGGAATGTGGCGGCAACGGACGCAGTGAATTCGTGCCCCCCGCCTCCGGCAATCAATGGTCGACCGGCGCTATCGGCTGTCCCGAGTGGACAGGCGTCCGTCTCAAGGACGTTCTCGAGGACATCGGCATCAAGGACGACGCTGTGTATGTCGCCTACTACGGCGCTGACGTGCATGCGAGTGGCGATCCCGGGAAGGTGCCCATCTCACGTGGCGTCCCCGTAGAAAAAGCGCTGCAGGAAGAATCGCTGATCGCCTGGGCCATGAACGGCGAGGATATTCCGCCAATGAACGGCTTTCCGCTACGCCTCGTAATCGCTGGCTGGCCCGGCTCTGTCGCCGGCAAGTGGCTCAGCAAGATTGTCGTCCGCAACCAGGTCCACGATGGCCCCAAGA
>SHLT01000023.1 GCA_004282875.1 Chromatiales bacterium
ACAACCTGCGTTTCTGGCTGAACAAGGGGGTCGACGGTTTTCGGTTCGATGCGGTGGGCGTCCTGTTCGAGAACGGGTCGTCGGCCTGGAACAACCAGCCCGAGAACCACGTATTGCTGAAAGAAGTGCAGGACCTGGTCGATTTCTACGGCAAGCGCTTCATGATCTGCGAGGCGCCCGACGATCCGCCGGCCTTTGCCGCGGCGACCTCTTGCGGACGCGCGTTCGCATTCGGCACGCAGGGCGCGATTCTCGACTCGGCACGGAACTTCGCGACCGACGGCAGTGTCACGAACCGGCTCGCCGCCGCTGACGTCGATCGCCTGCCGCTGTTCCTTTCGAACCACGACAGCTTCGCCGGCGACCGCGTGTGGAACCAGTTGAACGGCGACACCGAGCAATACAAGTTGGCTGCGGCCACCTACTTGCTGGCCTCCCGCAATCCATTTACGTATTACGGCGAAGAAGTCGGCATGGCAAATGCCTCGGTGTATACGGACGACCGTACATTGCGCACACCGATGAGCTGGACATCCAATACCGTCACAGCGGGCTTTACGACCGGCACGCCATTCAGGAACTTGTCGGACAACGTCGCGACCCAAAACGTCGCGGACGAGGAGGGTGACAGCGATTCTCTACTCGAAAATTACCGGTCTCTTTACCAACTGCGGGCAACCTACCCGCTGATCGCCAGTGGCGCGATGACGCTCCAGTCCGGCTCCGGCGATCCCGTCCTGTTGTGGACGAGATCTGACGGCGGCATCGTCGCGATCATTGCGATCAATTTTGCTGCGACGGGGCAACAGGTAACGGCCGACACCGGCCTGGTTAATACGACGTTCGATGCGGTCCTGGGCGCCACGGGCCAGTTGGGGTCCGACGCAAGCGGAATGCTTACCATCGCCGTGCCGGGCCGCACGGCAGTCGTTTTCGTCAATCCCTGAGGAGCCATTCGAGCTGCTCAAGTACCCTTGCGCGCCAGGCGCGCTCGCTATGGTCGGCGCCTTCATACTTGACGAACCGGTAGTCGCGGTTTTTCTTCAGTCCCTGCCTGCGGAACCAGCGCTCGACCGGTTTGTGGTCCGCTTCGTAGGTCGAATCCAGGGTCTCGGTTCCGTAGTCGAAGTAGAAGCGTCCGCCGGAAAGCGAATCGCCAGCCGCAATATCGAGCACGACGTAGGGCGTAGGGTCTGCGTTTTGCCTGTCTTTATTATAGTAGCCGGCAAACATTTGCTCGGATAAGGCGAAGTGGCTCGAGACACAACCGCAGGCGCCAATGACGTCGCTGTGATTCTTGACCAGGTAATAGGACAAGAGGCCGCCCATGGACGATCCCATGGCGAAGGTATTCTCAGGGCCCGTCTTCGTGCGGAACGCGGCGTTGACGCGCGGCATCAGCTCCTCGATCAGGAAGCGCGCATACTGTGGTGCATCGTGCCACGGCGAGTACTCGAGTCCGCGTTTCGCGGTACTCCAGGTGCCGACGACAATAGCGGGCTCAAATGAACCTTCTTCGACGCCGCGCATCATGGCTTCGTCAATACCCCAGTCGACACCCCAGCTCGCGATACGCGGGTCGAACAGGTTTTCGCCGTCTGACATGTAAAGGACCTTGTAACGTGTGCCCGGATTTTCTTCGTACTCGGGCGGCAGCCAGATCACGACATTTCTATCTTCCTCGAGGAATGCAGAGCCTGTGTCATACCAGTAGTGCAGGGAACCGTGTGCTCCGGCACCGGACAGATTGGCCATGAACGGCGCATCGTCGGGCGCTTTGAACAGGCCGCCACCGATGCGGTAGACGGCGGATTCGGATGGTGCGAGACGGATATGAATCTTACCGGCGCCATGGTCCACAACGATGGCGTTTTGCGTTTCGCCGTAGAGTCGCTCGTCGAGCGTCCATCGCCCTGCCTTGAGGCCCAGTTCTTCGACCAGGCTTTCCGGCACCTCGATGACGAGTTCCTGTTCGCTCTCCGCGTCGAAATTGGCGACGACGATGAGTCGCTCATCGTCGTCCCAGCGAGCGAATGCAAATACCCGGTCGTTGTTCGTCGGGATCGGCGCGTAGGCGCCTTGCAGAGCGCTATTCCTGGCGCTGAAGCTCATGAGCCTGACGTAGAAATCACGCAGCGACTTCTCGTCGTCGCTGAGTGCTCCACCGTCGAACATGCCACCATTCATCCAGCGCTGGTGCGCAGGCACGCCCCAGTAGTCGTATTGTGTCGTCCGGAGCTTCGGCGGCTGGTTGAAGTTGGCGTCGTTGAGGTCGCCTGCCTCGCCGACATCCTGTCCAAAGTAGAGCATGGTGGGTGACCGGCTGATTAGCGTAGACACGACCATGCCCGGTTTGCCGGCATGCCCGTTGCCGACGAAGTTAGCGCTTGCGATGCGCTCCTCGTCATGGTTCTCGAGAAAGTGCAGCATGTGCTCTTCGATATCGAGCACTTCGGCATGCACTGGTGCCAGCGTGCCGGACGAAGCCTCGCCCTGCATCACAGGCTTCAATGCATCGTAGAGACCGACCTTGTCGTAGAGATAGCCCATGCGGCCGAGCTGCAGGTAGTCGCGGTAAAGATCCGGGTTATAGACCTCGGCCAGCAGGAAGGCCTCGGGGTTGATGCGCCGGATATTCGTATTGAGGTAACTCCAGAATTCGACCGGCACCATTTCGGCCATGTCGTAGCGAAAGCCGTCGACGCCGCGCGCGAGCCAGTACTCGGTGATCTGGCGGTACTTAGTCCAGCTGTCAGGTACGTCCTTATCCGCCCAAAACGCGACGTGCTCGGCATTACTCCAGCTGCGCGCATCGTCGGGCAAGCGATCGAAGGCATAGCTGCCGTCCGGGCGTACGCCGTGATTGACCTTGACGGTTTCGAACCAGTCCATGAACTCAGGCTTGGCGACGCGTGCGCCATTGCCGGTCCACTTCGCCGGCGATTCGTCAAAATGCCCGTCGTTCAGCGGATGTTCCTCACCGCCGAGCGGCTGGTAGTGGTCGGGAAAGTCGGGTAGTTCGAAGTCCTCACCGACGACATAGTAGAAGTTGTTGTCGCGCGCCCATTCGACCGACGTGTCGTCGTTGGCGCCGAAGTCCTCGACGCCCTCGGGTCGGCTGATCGACTCGTAGCGACGCGCTACGTGGTTCGGCACGACGTCGATAATTACTTTCATGCCGTTGCGATGGGTCCGCTCGATCAGTGCGTCGAATTCCTCGAGACGCCTGGCGGGGTCAATCGCGAGATCCGGGTTGACGTTGTAGTAGTCCTTAACGGCGTAGGGCGAACCGGCACGGCCCTTGACCACGTCGGGATCGTCGTTGCTGATGCCATAGGCCGTGTAGTCTCGCACGATCGCGTGATGCGGCACCCCCGTGAACCAGATGTGCGACACGCCAAGCTCGCGAATGCCCCGCAGCGCTTCGTCGGTGAAGTCGGCGAACTTGCCAACGCCGTTTTCCTCGATCGTGCCCCAGGGCTTGTTGGTTGTTTTCTTGTTGCCGAACAGGCGGGTCCAGACCTGGTAGACGACGGGCTTGCCTTCGGGCTCGCTCACCTCGAGTCGCGCGGGAGCATGGTCCCAGGTCACATCGACGCTGAGTGTGCCGCCTTTTACGAAGTGGCCCTCTACTGCCTGGCCATTGAAGGTGATCTTATCGCCCGGCCCGCTCCAGTTGTGGATGACGAGTGTGACATCGCGCTCTTCCGGCATGCCCTGGTACTCGCCGCCGGTACGCGACAGGTCGATAGTCAGATAATGACCGTTCTGATTGGCTACGAAATTCAGCAGCTCGAATGCACCGTCCTCGAGACTCGTGCGGCTCGTGCCATCGTCTTCGTACATCTGTCCTGACGACTGCGACACCGAGGCGTCGGCGTAGTAATGCAGCGTCAGCTTCTTACTCGAGTAATCCCGCGTCGTCTGGATTTCGTCCGTCATCGGGATGAACGAGCCGCCGCGGACAAACACAGGAAGAGTCTCGAGGCTCAGTGGAACCTCGATCGGCCCGCCGCCCTCATAACGTTTGCCGCTAAGGAAGTCGAACCAGACGCCGGGCGGCAGCATCGACGAAATCGATTCCATATCCGGATCTGTGACCGGGATAACGAAAAACGCATCGCCCCATAAGTAGGCGTCCTTGACGTCGATCAGCCAGGGAATGGACTCGTCTTCGAAAAACACGGGCCGCATCAGCGGCATGCCGGTCGTGCTGTTCTCGTACGCCAGCGTGTAGTTGTAGGGCAGCAGGCGATAGCGCAGGTTGACGAAGTCGCGCACGATGTCGCGCGTCTCCTCGTCATGAAAGACGGGCTCTGCCGGGATGTGTTCCTGAGCATGCGGGCGATACACAGGCTGGAAGACGCCGTACTGCAGCCAGCGAATGTACAGCTCCTTGTCGAATTCCTCGCCGCCGGCAAATCCGCCCAGGTCGGAGTGAGTATAGGCAAGGCCGAAGAGCCCGCCCTGCAGCGCGAGCTCGACCTGCGGCTTGAGACCGCCCCATTCGCGGCTGACGTCGCCAGTCCACGGGATGAAGCCGTAACGCTGTGACCCGGCGAACCCCGAACGCATCATGATCATCGAACGCATGTCCGGGTATTTCTCTACCTGGCGCTCGTACACCATGCGGGCCCACTCGTGGCCGTAGGCGTTATGCACCTCGTCGCCGGTCGCCTCGATGCCGGCCTCAGACAGCCGGTGGAGGGCATCGCCGGGATGCACCTCGGGCTCGCCGAGGTCCCCCCACGTGGCCGCCATGCCCTGCTCGAACAGCATCTCATAGGACTGCCAGAACCAGTCGGCGGCATCGTCATCGAATACGTCGATGAGCCCCGTGTTGCCGAAATAGAAGTCGAAGCGCCGCGGTTCACCCGTCACCGTGCGGGCAAGCGCATTGTTATCGACGGCCTCCTGCCAGCGCTTCGAGGTGCTCAGGATGAACGGCTCGGTGATCGCGATGGTCTTTACGCCCTCGGCGGCGAAGTCGGCCACCATGTCTTCGGGGGTTGGCCAGGCGTCGCGGTCCCAGTCGAGATTGCCCATGTGCCCCTTGATATCGGGGCCAAACCAGTAGATGTCGAGGATGATCGCGTCAAGCGGAATTCGTTCGTCGCGAAAGCGGCGCACGACGTCACGCGTTTCCGCTTCCGTGTGATAGCCGAAGCGCGACGCGTAGTTGCCGAAGGCCCAGCGCGGCGGCAGCGGTTGTTTGCCGGTCGCATCCGTGTAATTTCCGATGAGCTCGGGGTAGGTCGTGCCCGCGACTACGATGTACGAGGTACGCCCTGCGACGGCCTCGAATTGCAGGACGTCAGGCTCGGCATGGCCGATGTCGAGCCAGCCGCTCGCCGAGTTGTCGAACACGATCATGTACTTGTCGGACGACATGACGGCCGGCAGGCCGTAATACATCTGCTCGGACTCGGTGGTGTAACCGTAGTGAGCCTTGTTGTACAACGGCATGCGATTGCCGCGGCGGTCCATGCCGAGGACGCGCTGGCCGCCACCGAGGATCTTCTCGTCGTCATCGAGTGCGAAGCGGAAGCCGCGCAGCGTCTCGAGGGTGAAGTAGCCGTGTTCTTCTTCGACGAGCGGTTCGCCGTTGCGGAAATAGGAGACGCGTACGGGCGATTTGTCGACGACTGCGGTGATGCCGTCTATCGCGAAGGCAATCGTGTCATCCGTCTCGGTTATTGCACCCGCGAAATCCCGATCCTGTGGCGCCAGCGCGAAGGAGGGCAGCTGCTTGACTCCGTCCTCGATGTAGTGGACTTCGAGCGCCGCATCATCGACAGCGGTGATGCGCAGATCGCCCGCTGAACTCGAGATCGCAAGCGTATTGCCGTCACGAGAATGGCTCTCGTATTCGCCGAAGTCTGCCCAGGTCGCGCTCGCCGCGAAAGCGAGCAACAGGATCAGTCGTTTCAAGGGACGCTCCTTATCAATGCCTAATTTCGAGCAACAGCGCCGAGCGGGGTGCCAGCTCGAGCTCGTCATCCAGCTCCACCATGGTATCGGCAAGTACATCGCGGGCGCGCGTCGCGCCGCGCAGGCGTTCGGCAAAGCGCGCGAGTTCGAGATCGATCTCGTCGTCGTCGAGATTGAACACCACCATGACGGTCTCGTCGTCATCGTAGCGGAAGAAGCTGTAGACGTTGCCGATCGGCGCGAACTGCATGAGCCTGCCGTTGTGAACCACGTGCGTCTGTTTGCGCCAGTTCAGCAGCCTGCGCGTGAAGTCCTGCGCCCCGGCTTCACGGTCGGACAGGCCATCCCCGGTAAACGCATTGCTGTCGTGATCGTCCCAGCCACCCGGGAACTCTGCGCGGATCGCGCCATGGCTGTCGGTGCCGGGATGCGACATCTGGATCTCGGTTCCGTAGTAGATCTGCGGGATGCCGCGCATCGTCGCGTAGAACACCATGGCGATCCGCCACAGATCCTCGTCTTCATCGAGCTGCGTGTAGATTCGGCTCATGTCGTGATTGTCCGGCATGATCACGAGGTTCTCAGGCTCCGGGTACACGTAGTCGTGGCCGAGCAATTCGTAGACCGGTGTCCAGATGCTGCCCCAGGAGGGTTCGTCGCTGGTCAGGACTTTCTGCAGCTTGATCTGCAGCGGGAAGTCGAACATGCCGGGCATATGGGAGACGTAGCCGTCCGGATTCTGCTTCCCGCGCTGCCAGTAGGCCGTGACATTCGGGCTCTCACTCCATTCCTCGCCAACCATGTTGAAATCAGGGTACTCCTGCATGATGCGCCGCGACCATTCGGCCATGAAGTGCTTGTCGGGGTAGGGGTGGGTGTCGTGCCGAATGCCCGACAGCCCCAGGTACTCGACCCACCAGATCGAATTCTGGATGATGTAATCGGCGAGCAGCGGGTCGCGCTGATTGAGGTCCGGCATTGTGGGTACAAACCAGCCGTCCGCATGGCGAGCCTTGTCGTACTCGGACGCATAGGGATCCTGGTTCGTCGTTCGCGCATGGATCGTCACCTCGCGTGTCTCGGGGTTGTTCAGCCAGGTTTCTGTTGGCAGATCATCCATCCACCAGTGACCGCTGCCCGCATGATTCGCGATCATGTCCATGATGATGCCGATGCCCTTGTCGCGGGCTTCGTCGACGAATGCACGATAACTCTCATTGCTGCCGAAGCGCGGGTCGACCTTGTAGTAGTCGGTGATGGCATAGCCGTGGTACGACCATTGTTCCATCGCGTTCTCGAGCACCGGGTTGAGCCAGATCTGTGTGAAGCCCATGTCCGCGATGTAATCAAGGTGCAGGCGTACGCCCTCGATATCGCCACCGTGCCGGCCATAGTCGTCATTACGATTCTGCTCGTCGTCGTAGCCCCCGACGGAGTCATTCGTAGAGTCGCCGTTGGCGAAGCGATCGGGAGTGATCAGGTACATGACGTCACTACTGTCGTAGCTACCAACGCGGCCGGGTTCCCGTGAGCGCAGCTCGTAGGTCGTCGCAATGCGTTCGTCATCGTTTGTGAAGACGATGTCGAAGGAGCCGGCACTGGTGGCACTGATGTCGAGGTAGACGAACACGTAATTCGGGCTGTCGCCGGGCTCCACGCGCGCGATCGAAATCCCGTTCGCCGCGACGCTCGGCTCGAAGCGTGCGATGTCCGCCCCGTTGACGAGCAACTGCAGTTCGGTGTGCTCGAAGCCGGTCCACCAAAATGGCGGCTCGATGCGTTCGATCCGGTCGCCGGCCGCAGCGCCGGGTTCGTCCGAGGAACAGGCCGCGAGCAGCAGGAGCCCGATGGCCACTACGAGGTTTCGTTTCATATAGCCCCCTTTAATCTGGCAGTAAATATAAGCATTTGGCAGCAATTCCGGGGATGAATACGTTTGCAGAAAGCCCGTTGAAATTCAATGAATTGCTAAAATTGGCCGAATGTCCAGAAGCCTTTCGCCAATCAGCGCCGCCGCCGTTTTCTTGCTTGCTATCGTGGCAGCGCTTGCCGGTTGCCTGCCTGCTGCCGGTGTATTTTCGCCAGATGGCGAGATTGAATTCAGGGTCAATATTGACACCAAGGGTCAGCCCGGCTACGAGGTTCGCCACGAGGGCGTCAGCGTGGTCGGCTGGTCGCGCCTCGGCATCGAATTCACCGACGGTGCATCCGCAGTCGGACGTTACCGCCTCGCCGATATCGAGCGCAACCAGCGCGACGCAACCTGGGAGCAGCCATGGGGCGAGCGTCGCGTCGTGCGCGACCGACATAACGAAATGGTCGTTACGCTCGCCAGCAAGGAGGGCGTCGATTTTCGTGTGCGGGTTCGCGTGTTCGACGACGGTGTTGGCTTTCGCTACGAGTTTGACGGCGACAGCCAGGTTGCAATCAAGCGTGAGTGGACCCAGATAAACCTCGCGGGCCCGGCCACCGCCTGGTGGCAGCCGGCGAACGGCAAGGTTCGCTATGAGCACCTGTATGAAGCCACGCCACTTGCCGAAATGGAGGCTGCGCACACACCCGTTACACTTGTACGGGACGATGGCTTGCACGTCGCCGTGCATGAGGCTGCCCTGGTCGACTACGCGGCCTACACATTGGCTCCGACAGACGGTGGCGGGTTCCATACGGAACTGCGCCCGTGGTCGGATGGAATCGCGGTGCGGACTGCACGACCGTTCACGACGCCCTGGCGGACACTGCAGATTGCCGAAGATGCCAGTGGGCTCATCAACTCAGACCTGATCCTGAATCTCAATGAGGCCAACGTGCTGGGTGACGTGTCCTGGGTCGAGCCCGGTAAATACGTCGGCATCTGGTGGGAAATGCACCTGGGTCTGAAGACCTGGGAAGAAGGGCCGCGACATGGGGCGACAACAGCCAATGCCAGGCGCTACATCGATTTTGCGGCGGACCATGGTTTCGATGGTGTGCTCGTGGAAGGCTGGAACAAGGGTTGGCACGGACCGTTCAATTACACTGAAGCCTACGATGACTTCGACCTCGACGGCGTGGTCGACTACGCCCGGGATCGCGACGTTTACCTGATCGCTCATCATGAGACCTACGGCGATGTGCCCTCATACGAGACGCAGATGGAAGCCGCGATGGATGTTCTGGCTGACGCGGGTATCCCGCAGGTCAAGACCGGCTACGTTGCAGATGCCGGTGCCTTGCGTGGGGTTGACGCGAATGGCGAGGAGGCGCAGGTCTGGCACGACAGCCAGTTCCACGTCCAGCACTTGCTGCGGAACGTGCGTGCGGCAGCGCAGCGTCGTGTGGCCGTGAACACGCACGAGCCGGTCAAGGACACGGGTCTGCGTCGGACCTACCCCAACTGGCTGACGCGCGAAGGTTCGCGCGGGCAGGAATTTGCGATCTGGGGTGAGATTCCCAATCCGCCCGAACACACGGTCGTCCTGGTGCATACGCGCATGCTAGGCGGCCCTATGGACTTCACGCCGGGCATGTTCGATCTGTACCCGGTACGCGATGGCGAGCAGAAACGGATTCAGACGACGTTAGCGAAGCAACTTGCGCTGTACGTCGTGCTGTACAGTCCGATGCAGATGGTCCCGGACTTGCCTGAGAACTACGCAACGCACCCGACCGCATTTCAGTTTGTTGTCGACGTGCCGACCGATTGGGAAGAGAGTATCGCGCTGGATGGTGCCGTTGGTGACTTCGTGGTGATGGCAAGACGCGAACGTGGCGGCGATGACTGGTATCTCGGGGCCATAACTGACGAGGAGGCGCGCCATGTGTCCGTGCCGCTGCACATGCTGGATGCGGGCGTAGACTACGTCGCGGAGATCTATCGCGATGGCGACGACGGCCACTGGAATGACAATCCTTACGCGCTGACAATTGAGCGCCGGGATATTTCCAGCGACACGACACTTGAATTATGGTTGGCTGCGGGGGGTGGCACAGCCGTGCGCTTCAGGCCACAAGAGGGGGCATTAGAAGAATGAAACAGAAGCCTGTACTAAGTTTTTGGCAAATCTGGAATATGTGTTTCGGATTCCTTGGAATCCAGATGGGCTTCGCGCTGCAAAACGCGAACGTCAGCCGCATCTTCCAGACGCTCGGCGCAGCCGTCGACGAGATACCCATCCTGTGGGTCGCGGCGCCGCTGACGGGACTCATCGTGCAGCCGATCATCGGCTACATGTCCGATCGCACCTGGAATCGACTTGGCCGCCGCCGTCCTTACTTCCTTGTAGGCGCAATTCTTGCGTCGCTGGCACTGTTTGTCATGCCTAATTCGCCGTACCTGTGGTTTGCGGCCGGCATGCTTTGGATCATGGATGCGAGCATCAATGTCTCGATGGAACCGTTTCGTGCTTTTGTGGGCGACATGCTGCCGGAAAAGCAGCGCACGTCCGGGTTCGCGATGCAGACGTTCTTCATCGGCGTCGGCGCGGTCATCGCATCGGCATTGCCGTGGGTCATGACCAACTGGTTCGAGGTCAGCAATACAGCGCCTGCCGGCGAAATTCCTGAGTCTGTCAAGATCGCATTCTACGTGGGCGGTGCGGCGTTTCTGCTGGCCGTGTCGTGGACGGTTTTCCGTTCCCGCGAGTACTCGCCCGAACAGCTTGCCGAGTTCGAGGCGATGCGCGACAAGACCGGCGAAGACGCGGTGCCGACGTTGCGCGCCGCTGTGAAATACAGGAACGGCGGGCTTCTCTGGCTCGTCGTAGGGGCGGCGCTCCTGTTCTGGATTGTGAAGGCCGAACTCGACAAGGAACTCTACATTCTCGGCGGCGGCATCGCGGCCTTCGGCCTCTTCCAGTTACTTGCCTCGTTGCTGCAGGGCAAGGGCGCAACCGAGAACGGCTTTTATGAAATCATGCACGATCTGTTTCATATGCCACGGGCTATGCGGCAACTCGCTATCGTGCAGTTCTTCTCCTGGTTTGCGTTGTTCGCGATGTGGATTTACGGGACCTCGGCGGTGACGAGCTATCACTTTGGCGCCACGGATGTCACGTCGGCAGCATTCAATGATGGCGCGGACTGGAATGGCATATTGTTCGCGTCGTACAACCTGTTTGCGGCGCTGGCTGCGATCGCGATTCCGTTCGTTGCCAATCGCCTTGGGTGCCGCGTCAGTCACATGATTAATCTGAGTCTTGGCGGCATCGGACTCATCAGCTTTTACTTCATCGGAAACCCGAAGCTGCTGCTCATCTCGATGGTCGGCGTCGGATTCGCGTGGGCCTCGATCCTCTCGCTGCCTTATGCGTTGCTGTCGAATAACCTGCCGGCGCAAAAGATGGGCGTGTATATGGGGATCTTTAATTTCTTCATTGTTATCCCGCAGTTGGTCGCGGCGAGCATCCTGGGTCTGTTGCTGCGCGAGTTCTTCGACCTGCAGCCGATCTTTGGCCTGGTCATCGGCGGTGTTTCGCTACTGATCGCCGGCGCGGTGACCTTGCTCGTCGACAAGTCGGCAGAGCCCACAGCATGAGAATCATCGTTGCGGGAATCGCCGTTTTACTGGCGTCGTGCGCGTCGCAAAACGATGCAGTTCGTGAAAGCCGTGATTACTACGGGACGCTGGAGCCGTTCGCGGCCGAGGCCGTGTATTTCCTGTTGACCGACCGCTTCGTCGACGGTGATCCGTCCAACAATTTTCCTGAGCAGGGCGGTGGGCCGGATACGCGCACGTTCAACAGGCCGATTCACGTGCCCGGTTACGAGCCCGCGAACATGGGCTACCTCGGCGGTGACTTCAAAGGAGTACTCGACAACGCAGCTTATATAGCGGACATGGGTTTCACGGCTATCTGGACAACACCCATCGTCGATAACCCGGATGAGGCCTTTACCGGCAGCAGGGTCCCTGGCAGGGGGCCGGGCGGCGACAAAGGTAAGTCCGGGTTCCACGGCTACTGGGGCGTGAACTTCTTCGTCGTCGACGAGCACCTGGAGTCTGACGGTCTGACGTTTGCGGACTTCACCGGCCAACTGCAACGCGCGCACGATCTCAAGTATGTTCTCGACGTGGTGTGCAACCATGGGTCACCGGCTTACACGATGCCGGCAGACCAGCCCGATTTCGGCGAATTGTATGACGCTGCGGGCGAGTTGGTTGCGGACCACCAGAATCTCCATCCGTCCGAGCTTGATGCAAATAATCCGCTACATGCCTTTTACAATCGCGAACCCGGTTTGGGTGAATTGTCCGACCTGAACGAAACCAATCCCGAGGTTCTCGATTATTTCGTGGCTGCCTATGCGCAATGGCTCGACCAGGGTGTCGATGCTTTCCGGATCGATACGATCGCGCACATGCCGCACGCATACTGGAAGGCGTTCAGCGACAGGATTCGGGAGAAGCGCCCGGGATTGTTCATGTTCTCGGAGAACTTCGCCTACGATGCGACCGCTATTGCCCCGAATACCTGGCCGGAAAACGGAAAGATCAGCGTCCTCGATTTCCCGGGCAAGCAGGCGATGAATCGGGTATTCGCGGATGGTGAAAACTACAGTGAACTGGCCGACTACCTGCATCTGGAGTCCGGTCTCTACGACAATCCCTACGACCTGATGACCTTCTACGACAATCACGACATGGACCGGATGAACGCCGCGACACACGGCTTCATCGACGCCAACAACTGGCTGTTCACGAGTCGTGGCATACCCGTCGTCTATTACGGTTCGGAGATCGGCTTCGAGGCGGGTACAAACGAGCACACGGGTAACCGCAATTACTTCGGGCAGGACAATATTGATGGTGCCGCGTCGCACCCGATTCACGCGGCGCTCACGCGGATCGCCAACATCCGTAAGAATTCAGTCGCACTGCAGCGGGGCCTGCAGGTGTATACGGGCTTCGGCGCCCGCTCGGCGAGCTTTTTTCGCGTGTATCAAAAAGACGGCGTGCGCCAGACCGCACTCGTGCTGCTCAATGGTGGCGACGAAGCCGTCACGATGGAGTTTGGTCAGCTACCGGCAAGCGGTGCCTGGAAGGATGCGGTGACAGGACATATCGTCCAGGTCGACGACGACTTTACGGGCCTGGTACAAGAGATCGCACCCCACGGCGTACGCGTCTACCTCAACGACGCACCGCTCACGCACCCGGAGTTTGTCAAGCTACTGGATGAGGCGCAGGCAGCTAAAGTGCGCCGCAAGACGCCCTGACGATAAGGCGCGGTGCCATTTGCGTGGATTCAACGGGCTCGCCTTCGATCAGGCCGACGATGCCGTGCACCAGGCCATCGGCGGCCTGCCTGATGTCCTGCCGAACGGTGGTGAGTGCGGGGGTAACGTGGCCGGCCAGCGAAATGTCATCGAAGCCCACCACAGCAATATCGTCGGGAATGGTGTAGCCGTTATCTTCGAGCGCCCGCATGGCATCGATAGCGATGACGTCAGTAACCGCGAAGATGGCGTCGAATTCGACGTCCCGCGACAGCAAATCGAGAGCGGCCCGATAGCCTTCTCCCTCGGAACTCATGGCATCGACTTTTAGCCTGTCGTCGGGCTCGAGGCCGGCGTCGAGCAGCGCCTTGCGGTAGCCGTCATAACGGGCGGCCAGTTCCGGCGATCGCTGGGATGTGCTGCCCAGGAAAGCGATGCGTTGGCGACCGAGGCCGAGCAGGTGCCGAGTTGCCTGGTCGCCGCCATCGACGTTGTCGCAGCTGATGGAATGCCCGGGCTGATTGTCGATTATCGGTCCCCAGATCATGAAGCGCGTGTTGGCCCGCGCCAGCGCCTCGATCTTCTCGTGATAGGTGAGGTAGTCGCCATAACCGAGAAGGATCAGGCCGTCGGCCCGATTGCTGGCCTGGTACTCAATATGCCAGTCGTCAGTCAGTTGCTGCATGGAGATCAGCACATCGTAGCCCAACCCTGACGCAGCGCGGGTGATGTAACCCAGCATCGATAGGAAGAACGGATTGATCTGTGCGTCTTCGCCCTCGGTTTCGTCAAACAGGAGCAGCGCAATCGTGTTGCTTTGCTGGGTCCGCAGACCGGCTGCATTGCGGTTTACGAAGTAGTTCAATTCGCGTGCGATTTGCTGCACACGTTCGCGCGTTTCCTTGCGCACGAGGGGACTGTTGCGCAGCGCACGCGAGACGGTTGCCTGCGACACGCCGGCGATCTCGGCAATATCCCGCGATGTCGGGTTGTCTACCTTCATTCAGTATGCTCACCTTCCGCGACGGTATCATTGCGGGGCACAGACGTAATTCCGACTTCATGCCTGGGGAAATCATCGGCAATGATCGTTTCAAGGTAGCCGTGCCACGCGGCGTAGCCAATTACCGGGATGATGACAATGAGCCCGACAAACACCGTGGCGACGCCAAGCAGCAACAAGACAACGACCAGTGACAGCCACACAATCATAGCGCGTTTGTTTCGCAGTACGGCGTTTACGGATGTGACGATCGCAGTAATGCTGTCGACGTCCCGATGCATGATCATCGGTAACGAGAATGCGCTTGCTGAAAACGTGACCGCGGCAAACACGGCGCCGATCATGGAACCGAAGCCCAGGTACATGAACCAGTCCTTGAACGTCGGGTCGCCGTCGGTCGGGAAGAACACGCTAACCATCACGGCCGCCCGCGCCCACACGAGGAAAATGACGAGCAGGGCAAGTGCGAAGATCATCTCGTTGCCGAAGTGGCGTTTCCAGGCAGCGCGCGCGCTGCGGGCCATTTGCGGGTCCTGGCCGCGCTCGAGTTGCGCGCTGATGGCGTACAGGCCGATGCAGGTCAGCGGTGCGATGAAGACGAAGCCGCCGAGCATGGCGTACATGATCCACTGGCCGCCCTTGAACCAGGCCAGCAGGCTGACGCTGGCAATCAGGATAGCGACGGTCAGGCCGTAGGCCAGGCTGTGCTGCGGTGCGCGGACCAGGTCCCTGATGCCGAGCCGCAGCCACCTGAACGGCGCAATAGGAGAAAGCTTTTTGCAAGGCGCTACAAATGGCAGTTCGTCGCGGTCCGGCGCGGCTTGCTCGGTCATATCCTGGTCCCCCTGGTCGGATTAGTCCGGATTTGGCACGAGTTCCTTATATAAGGCGATCGTCTTCAGGACAGTGTCATCATTTCTGAAGGCCGTTGCAATCCGTTCGCGCGCGGCAACGCCCATTCGCCGGCGCAAACTGTCATCTCGATAAAGCGTCTCAATCGCATTTGCGATCGCCTGGGCGTCTTTCGGCGGCACCACGATGCCCGAAACGCCATCGACCACCAGTTCCGGGCTGCCGCCGGTATCCGTGACGATGGGCGGGACGCGGTAGACCATGGCCTCGATTATGGCCCGCGCGAGGCCCTCTCGTTTGGTCGACGGCATGCAGAAAACGTCGCAGGCTGCGCTTAACTCCGGGGCGTTGGTGACGTATCCGGCCCGGTGAATACGATCTTTCGCCGGGCTGCGCGCGATGCGCCGCGTCAGTTTCGGAGCGTCCATGTGGCCGACGAGCATGAGGTGGACGGGTACGTCATCCGGCAGCGCCTCGATGGCGTCGATGAGGTAGTCGATGCCCTTGCGCGGCCGGTAGTTTGCGGTACAGCCGACGACGAATGCGCCGTCGGGAATGCCTTGCTCAGAGAGGTCGGCCGGCGTTGCCGTGTACCATTCGAGCTTGTGGCCCTTGTGAATGGTTACGGGCCGCTCGGCGGGCATCCGCAGGAAGGCGGGCTGCATCTCCAGGAAATGACGGCGGATCGCGTCGGCGACGCAGATGATGCGGTCGATGCGGGGGTTCAGATAACGCATCCACGACATTGGGTCGAGAAAGCCGACGGCGCCGACGATGCCCCGGTAACAAACCACTTTGACGGGCAGGCCCTTGCAGGCGCGCAGGCCGTTGCTGACCGCCTTGTTATTGTAGGTGTGCATGATGTGGTAGCGGCCGCGAATGAGTTCTTCGCGCAGTGCGGCGATACCGGCTTTGTTGAAATTGGTCGGCAGGCGGATGTCCACCGTCGGCACGCCGGCATCCGTCAGCGTCTTGTGATTCGGGTGGTCCTCGGGACAGACAACCGTGACCTCGATGCCCGCCTCGTGCATTCCGATAAAGGTCGCGACGGACGGCCGGTCGGCGCTTTCCGTGATGCAGAGTGACCTGATCGGCATCGGTGGCGCTAGCCCGCGTAGTCCGGATTCTCGAGAATACGGACGGCGACCTGCTGCCCCGTCACCGAGAAACAGATGTACTCGTAGCGCAGCCCTGAGCGCTCCACAAACTCCTGAAACGCCTTGAACTCGTGCTCCTGCCAGCGGTGGAAATTGTAGTACTCGTCAAACAGCACGATGGCACCGGGCTGCAGCCGACTGCCGAGCGCGTCGAAGATCGTCACGGTGGACGAATACAGATCGCAGTCGACGTGCAGGAACGCAACGGGATCCGTGTGCTTCTCGAGGAAGCCGGGCAAGGTCGCATCAAAATAACCGACCTGGAATTCGACGTTGTCGGGCACCTTGGGCAATTTTTTCTGGGCGAACGCGCCGACAGGATTACCATTCCAGTACTCCTGGATGCCGTCGAACGAGTCGAAGCCATAGACGGTGCCGTCGACCTGCGGCGCGATCCAGCGCATGGACTTGCCCCGTCCCACGCCAAACTCGAGATAGAGGCCTTCCTTGCGAACCTGGCCCAGCGTGTAGTCAACCAGGGCGGGGTGCTTCTCGAAGAAGGGCGCGTCGATCATCTTGGCCTTGATGTAGTCAAGAGTCTGTTGCTTGGCTTCGAGGTTCATGTCGACGAGCAGGTTCGACGCATGGTGCTTGAGCATAAAGCGCCGAAAAATAAACTCGCTGAGGGTACGTTTGAATAAGGGCATCGATTCGCTCGAAAAGGGGCAATCCAACGCCGCGTAAGGTACCACAAGCGTGCTCCAGATAGTGCGCTGCGTCACGGATCAGGGGCCGGATCGGCCGTAAACTGTGGGTCTTATTGTCAAATTTATCAGCGATGAACGTATCCCTGCACGCCTCTTCCAACCGGGTGCTGGTCGTCGACACCGACGCTGGCCAGATCGATGCGTATGTTGCCTGCCTGGGTGAGGATTTCGAGCCGGACGAAGCGGTTGAAACACTGACCGACCTGGAAAAAGTCCTGCTCGGCGAAGACTCCGATGTAGATCACAACCCGCGATTCGAAGTCCATTCCCGGAACCAGGGCGACGCCGCGGTCGAGGCCGTCCGCTATGCCCTGGAAAAGAGACAACCGTTCTCGGCCGTGTTTCTTGAACTGGATCTGCCCCCGGGTATCGATGGCATCGAGACGGCCCAGCAGATCAGGGCACTGGACCCGAACGTCAATATCGTCATCGTATCGGGTTCGCCCGACGCAAACCCCGAGAATCCCGGCAAGAAAATTCCGCCGGCCGACAAGGTCTTCTTTTTTCGCAAACCTTTCCATGGCGTGGAATGTCGGCAACTGGCGGCGGCGCTTTGCGGCAAGTGGCATGCGGATACGGCATTGCGCCAGGCCAACGAAGATCTCGAGCGGCGTGTCGAGGAGCGCACCGCCGCCCTGCAAAAAATTGCCTATTTCGATATTGTCACGCGCCTGCCCAACCAGCACCTGCTGATCGAAGAACTCAAGAACCTCATCGCTGCGGCTGAGGACGCGGAAGGCGACACCGTGGTGGTGCTGCTCGACATCGATCGCTTCAGTTTCATCAATGAGACCATGGGCTTCGATGCCGGTAACGAACTGCTGCGCTCGGTGGGCAATCGCCTGAGTCGGACCTTCGGCGAAGACAGCGGGGGTGAGCAGGCGATCGTGGGCCGTTTCGGCGCCGACGAGTTCGCCGTTCTGCTTCCCGACGTCAATTCAGATCTGGAGATTCCGGACTTTGCGGCCATGGTCAAGGAGACGGTCGAAGAACCGTTCCTGATCAACGGGCGTGACCTGTTTCTAAAAGTTGCCGTCGGCGTGGCCTGGCATCCGGTGCATGGCCGCGACGCGAAAACCGTGTTTCGTTGTGCCGAGGCGGCGTTGCACCGCTCGATGCGCAGCATCGACCATGCGATTACCTATTACCACAGCGAGATGCGCTATCGCGCCCGTCACCGCTTCAGTCTGGAGGCAGAGCTGCGCGGCGCGATCGAGGGCGGTGAGATCGTGGCCCACTACCAGCCGCAGGAGTCCACGCGGACCGGCAAGCTGGAGGGCGTGGAGGCCCTGGCACGCTGGAATCGTCCCGATGGGTCAGTGGTTTCATCGGCCGATTTCGTGCCGCTGAGCGAGGAGATGGGCATTTCGGACATGCTGTTCGAGTCCATCCTGCGAAGCGTCTGCAAGGATCTCGCCACCTGGCGGGAGGAGGGCGAGTGGAACGTCCCGGTCAGCATTAACCTGTCTGCACACCAGCTGCGTAATCGCGAGCTGGTGCAGCTGATCAAAGACGTCATGAACGACGCCGGCATCGGCGAGGAACTCATCAATCTCGAACTCACGGAAACGGTGCTCCTCGAAGATCTGACCATCGCGCAGCCCCTGCTCGACGAGCTGGCATCATTCGGTGTGGGTATCCATATTGACGACTTTGGCACCGGCTACTCGTCGCTGAGTTACCTCGCACAGCTGCCGGTGCGGACGCTGAAGATCGACCAGGCTTTTGTCGCACAGCTATCCGAGCCCGACGCGACGACCAAGCTCGTGGAGGCGATAATCGCGCTCGGTAAGGCGCTGGATCTCGAGGTTATCGCCGAAGGCGTAGAGACCAATCAGCAATACGCCATCATCCGGCGACTGGGTTGCGACCTGGTCCAGGGATACTTTATTGCCCGTCCAATGCCGGCGCATCAGCTCCGTACCTGGTGCGGCGGTTATGAGGATACCCAGAGCCTCAAGCGTGGCTCTGCAGTGGTTGATATCGAAAAAGCCCGTAAGTAGGGCACGCCAATAAGAAAAGGCGCGAACGGCCGGGGCCGCTCGCGCCTTGTCACGTGGTTTGGCTTCGCTGTACTTAGCGGGCCGTTATGCGCAGGACCACGCGGCGGTTCTGCGCCTTGCCGTCCGCAGTCGTGTTGTCTGCAATCGGCTGTGCTTCACCGTAACCGCGCACGGTCATGCGATCGGCAGCCACGCCGCGTACGGCCAGGTAGTCACGAACCGTCTGCGCACGACGCGACGACAGGCTCTCGTTGTACTCGGCGGCACCATCGCTGTCGGTATGCCCGGCAACCTCGACGCGAATGGTCGGATTCTTGCCCAGCGTGGCGGCAGCGTCGTTGAGAATGGCCTCAGCGCCCGGCAGGAGGCGATCCGAGTTGGTCTCGAAATTCACGCCCTCGAGCCTGATCTCTTCCTTGATTTCACAGCCCTTGATATCGACCTGCACACCGGCAGCGGTGCCGGGACATTCGTCGAGGCGGTTCACGACACCGTCGCCGTCGTCATCGAGTTCGCAGCCATTGGCGTCGACCGGTTCGCCGGCCGGCGTGTTGGGACACTGATCCTTGTCGTCGGTGACGCCATCGCCGTCACTGTCGTTCGGGCATCCGTTTGAGCCGCCCGCAACGCCGCGCGGCGGTCCCGGGCACTCGTCTTTGGAGTCCTTGACGCCATCGCCGTCGCTGTCGAGCTCACAGCCGAAAGTGTCGACGCGTGCACCGGCCGGCGTGTTCGGACAGTTGTCTGAACTATCGGCCACACCGTCGCCGTCCGAGTCCACCCACTTCGGCGTGCTCGAGCCAAACGGAAGTTGCAGGCCAAGGCTGATCAGGTTATCGCTCATATCCTCCGACATCGTGCTGTCGATGCGATGGCGATATTCGCCGCGGAGCGCGACCTCCGAGGAGAACAAGTCGAGCAGGAAACCAGCCCCTAACGAGTACATTGCCCCATCGGGGTCGTTGGCATTGCCGGCCACGTCGGTGTGGGAATAGCCCAGCCCTGCATGCAGGTACGGGCTGAACCGCTCGGCCCTGCGGAAAACACGCTGTACGTCGATGCCAGCGCCAAACTGGTCCTCGTCCACATTGCTTAACCCGAGGTAGTCAGGGGAGGCAAGAGACAGCATCGCTTCAATATTGTATTTGTCATTGATGGCGTAGCCGAGCCCAAACTGGCGCCCGCCAAAGCCATCGTCAACCCCACGTTTGCTGTCGTAATCGGTGTAGGTTCCCATGGCGGACAGGTAAGGTTGCCCGGCCTCGGCCTCAGCGTACGCAGTCTGGGCGCTCCCAAGCACCGTGAAAGTCGCCAGGGCGACACAAAATAACGTCTTCATCAAATAATGCTCCCTAATTTATTCCATGTTCCCGCGTTGCCAGCCCGCAGGATCGAATTCTGCTGGCCCAATAGACGCCCGAGTGGTCGATTGAGTCACAATTCCACGGCGGGCTGGGCCAAGCGTAGATATTACCCTAGTCAATGTGACTTCAGGGCTGACTCTGCCGTCTATTTGGACCATCATTGCGTCTACTTATCAACATTTCGGGGCAAACTAAAGTACCCACATGGCAGATACGCGTAACGAGGAACAGATTCGCCGGCTCATGCAGGCCGGCATGGATACTGACGAACGTCCATCGCGAGCCCTGTCCGCTGTGAGCCGCGCCCGCCGCCAGGTCGGGCAGCGCGATACCCTGGCGTTCGCGCTGGTCCGGGTCTGGTCGGTATTGGCCCGTCTTCTTGCGCCCGTGTTTGCGTTCCTTGGTGAGAAACAGGCACAGACGGGTTACCAGCAGTCAGCCGGCAAGGTCAAAGCGCGCGCCGCAAGCAAAGACGAAAAGGCCAAAGACAAAGAATAACTCGATTGGGGTGGTCCCATGTCCGGGCCGGCCTCTTAGGTAAGAGGGGAAAACCATGATAGATGAAGTACAGGAAACACTGTGGCAGCCAATGGTCAGCCTGTGGACCAAGGTGGCGGAGTTCTTGCCCAATATCGCGGGTGCGTTATTTTTGCTCATCATTGGCTACCTTGTAGCCAAAGGTATCGGCCTTGCGATTGCCAAGCTCCTTGCCAAGCTCGGCCTCGACAAGCTGACCGAAAGCTCCGGCGTCGCGTCGGCCGTGCAGAGTACGGGCTTCGAGGCGTCGGCCTCCGCGATCATTGGAAAGATCGTCTATTGGCTGATTTTCCTGCTGTTCATGATTGCGGCGGCAGATAGTCTCGGATTGCCGCGCGTCTCCGACACGATCAATGGATTCGTTCAATACCTGCCGAAACTCATTGGCGCGCTGCTCGTCGTCATCATCGGCCTGTTCGCGGCGCATCTCGTGAGGTCGGCCGTGGAAACAGCATCGGCGAGCATGCAGCTCGACTACGGCAAGCCACTGGGCACGCTGATCTACATGCTCATTGTGATCGTGGTGGTCTCGCTGGCAATTGGCCAGCTGGAGATTGAAACGGACCTGCTGAACCAGGTTGTATCGATCATCCTGTTCGCGATCGGCGCAGCGGTGGCGCTTTCACTGGGAATGGGAACGCGTGCTACGGCCGGCAATATCGTGGCGGGCCTCTATGCACGCGACCTGTTTCCGCCGGGGGACAAAATAACGGTTGGGGACATCTCCGGCCGTGTCATTGAGGTCAGTGCGACAAATACACTGCTCGAGCTCGACGACGGTACGACGTACACGTTGCCCAACAGTGTATTGGTAGAAAGCCAGGTTCATACGACCGACCGCCTCTGACGTGAGCGCTCGGCGCAGAACGCCGTTACCGAAGGAGTATCGGGCTCTTTTGGATGAGCAGCTTGTTGAGCGCGCGTGCGATGAGCTGCCGTATCGTACGCGTGCGTACGAGGAGCTCATGCGCCGGCATGAAAAACTGATGTTCAGCGTTTGTCTTCGACTGCTCGGGAACAGGCAGGATGCGGAGGACATAACGCAGGACGTCATGTTGAAGATCTTCTCGAAGCTGCATGGCTTTGAAGGCAGGTCATCGTTCAAGACATGGCTGGTTCGAGTGACCCGCAACGCCTGCAAAGACTGGCTGAAGAAGCGGGCAATTTCGAAACATTACTCCGAGGCTCTGGCGAACGAGCCGCAGGAACACTCGACCGTCGAATACGAGGAGGATCGCCTGATCGGCTTGCTGAAACACCTTTCCCCTACCGATCGGGAAGTCCTGACCCTGCGATTCGTAGCCGACCTGAGCCTGCAGGAGATTGCGGAGATGACCGAGTTGAGCTTGAGCGCAACGAAAATGCGCCTCTACCGGGCAATTGACAGGCTACAGGAGCTCGCGACTGATACGATTGGCGATTACCTGCAGGATTACCAGGTACCAGAACAAACTGACAACAGAAAAGGAGAAAAACCATGAGTGTTGCAAAGACTTCCGAGATCACGGCGTCATCGTCCAAGAGTTTTGAGGACGCGATGCGCAAAGGCATTCGCAAAATGGGCGAAACTGTGGACAATATCGAAGGCGCCTGGGTTAAGGAACAGAAGGTCGTCGTCAATGATGGGGAAGTAACGGCATATCGTGTGACCATGAAAGTGACGTTCATCGTCAAATAACGTGAAGCAATTGCTCAAGAATTAGATCGTAAGACAGGAGATAGAGATGGCAGGTAAGTTTGAAGTGTACAAAGACAAGGCGGGCGAATTTCGGTTTCGTCTGAAAGCCGGCAATGGGCAAAACATCCTCGGGAGCGAGGGGTACAAAGCCAAGGCCAGCTGCATGAATGGCATCGAGTCGGTCAAGAAGAACTCGCAGAATCCGGATCGCTTTGAGAAGAAATCCACGGCATCGGGCAGATTCACGTTCAGGCTATGCGCATCGAACGGTCAGTGTATCGGCGTGAGCCAGACCTACGAGTCCGAATCGGGCTGCGACAACGGCATGAAGAGCGTTGCTGAAACGGCACCGGGCGCGTCTACAGACGACCAGAGCTGAGAATCAGGACGCCGCAAGGCGTATGCGATCGAGACCGGCGGCGCATCAGTGCCGCCGGTTTTTTTTGCGCCGGCGATACGGCTTCGATAGTCTGGGCGACATCTGCATCGCCGTGGTTCAATAATAATGACAAAACGCAACTGGTCGATCGATTCCCTGGTCCTGATATTCTCGTTTATCGTCTTCGCGCAATTATTGTCCTACGCGATACCGCACGGGGAGTTCGAGCGCGCGCCGTCGCCGGATGATCCAGGTCGCATGGTCGTCGTCGATGGCACCTACACTCAAATGGCCGCCGACGAGAGCGTAACGCTCGCGCCGTGGCATTTCCTGATGGCTATCACGAAGGGCCTCGAGTCGGCGCAGGGAATCATCTTCCTGATCTTCCTCGTTGGCGGCGTGATCGAGGTGTTGCGCAAAACCGGTGCGATCGACGCTGCGCTGCACGGGGCCGTCGATCGACTGGGCAAAAGCCCCTGGCTGCTGATCGGCGGTTGCCTGCTGCTGTTCAGCATCGGCTCCTTTACGATCGGTATGGGCGAGGAGTACGTGCCGCTCGTGCCAATTATCGTGACTATGTGTCTCGCCATGCGCATGGACGCCATTGTGGCGATGGGTATGGTCTGGATACCCTACGGTATTGGCTGGGCCTGCGCCGGCATCAATCCGTTTGGTGTCCTGATAGCGCAGAATATTGCGAACGTGCCACTGACATCGGGCTGGGGTTTTCGCCTGATCATGATGTTCGCGTTTCTTGCGTTGGCGTTTCATCACATCTATCGGTACGCCCGTCGCGTGCAGGCGGACCCGTCGTATAGCTTCGTGGCCGATGTCGATTACAGCTCGGGTTTCGAGCCCCCGGGGGACCTGCACTTTAATGGCCGGCGCGTCGCCATCCTGGCTGTGTTCGTGATCGGACTCGTGGTCTTTGTTTACGGCGTATCGGAACACCACTGGTACATCACAGAACTCAACTCAATCTTCCTTGCCATCGGCCTCATTGCTGCGGCTATCGCGCGCTTGCCTGCCGGTGAAACGAGTCGCACGTTTCTCGAAGGTGCTGCGGCGATGACGCCGGCTGCCCTGCTCGTGGGATTTGCCCGAACCATTGAGGTCGTCATGACGGACGGCCAGATCATCGATACGGTCGTCTACTCCATCGCAGGATTGCTTGAAGGGCTGCCGTCGGAGGCGTCTGCAATCGGCATGCTCGCCGTGCAAACGGTTTGTAACTTCTTCATTCCCTCGGGTAGCGGCCAGGCGTTTGTGACGATGCCGATCATGTCACCGCTCGCGACCTTGACCGATGTGCCGCAACAGACGGCCGTGCTGGCCTACCAGTTTGGTGATGGCTTCACGAACATGATCGTCCCGACGAGCGCACTCGTGATGGGTGCGCTAGCGCTCGGCAAGGTTCCCTATGCGGCATGGTTCAAGTTCGTGGGCCCGTTGCTGTTAAAGATGTTTGCGCTCGCGGCGGTGTTTCTCGTTGTGTCGATGCACATCGGATCGGCTTTCGGTTTTCACAGCTAGCTGCGGCGGTAGTACGTAACCCCGGCGTCATTCTGCTCGGCGATCATGTCGCCGGTGTTGCACAAGTAGGTAAGGTGTGAAATCGCTTCGCCGCTGGCCATGACGCGGTTGCTGTCGGAGATGGCCGAGTTGAACAGGATGTCGAATACATCGACAGCGCGCCGCGGAACGCTCGCAGTCTCGAGCAGCTTGTCGAGGTTGTCCGTGTGTTCCTTGCGCAGCTGCTCAAGCCGGACATGGACACCTCGAAAGGGCTTGCCGTGCGCCGGTAACACGAGGACATCGTCGGGCAGTGTCGCCTCGAGCCTGTCAATCGATTCAAACCAGTCCTTCAGCGGGTCGGCGTGGGGTTCCGTTGGCCAGACACTGACATTGGGTGAAATGGTCGGCAGGATCTGGTCGCCGGAGATCAGGATGTTGCGCGTCCGGTCGTACAGGCACGCGTGTTCGGGAGAATGGCCGCGCCCGACGATTATCTCCCAGTCATGCCCGGCGAATGAACACAGGTCGCCGTCCTGCAGTCGCCGGTAGGATTGCGGCAGCTGTCCGACGACCCGCCCGAACATGCCGAAGTTATCCCTGTACAGCTGCAATTGTGCATCGTCGAATCCCGCCGCCCGGTAGAAGCGCACCGCTTCGTCGGGGGCTTCATGTCCCGTGTCGGCTACAAGAATCCGGCACAGCAGGTATTCGTCTCGCGTCATCCAGAGGTCGGCGTCGAAATGCTGCACGAGCCAACCGGCACACCCGACATGGTCCGGGTGCAGGTGCGTGGCAATGACGTGTGTCGCCGGATCGCCGCGCATGGCGTCGTTGAAGGTCGTTTCCCAGGCGTCTCGACTCGTGCGCGTGTCGACGCCCGTATCAACAATGACCCAGCCGTCGTCGTCGCGCAGCAACCAGAGGTTGATGTGGTTCAGGGAGAACGGCAGGGGCATCCGCAGCCAGGTGATGCCATCGGCCATCGCCGTGGTCTCGCCGTTCGCGGGGCGCGCAATGTTTTCATACTGAATCTGATCCATCGGCGGATACTCGCACGTCAACCCGTTGCGCGCATCTCCTCGACCGCCTGTTCCTTGACGGGGCCATAGCCGCGAATATCGAGGTAGGCCTGAACAGATTCCAAGAGCCGCTGGTGGTTGTCGGTCGATAGTGTCGGCAGGGATTCGTCGAGCAGCGCCTCAAAGTCGACGATGAGCTGGCGTTCCATGCGGCGTTCGCCCGTATAGCCGAAGATGTCGAAGGCGGTGCCACGAAGGCCGCGCAAGCGCGCAAGCAGCCCGAAGACGGGAAGGATCCAGGGACCGAACTCACGCTTCAGAGGCCGTCCGCGAGCGTCCTTTTTGCCGCCGAGAAACGGGGGCGCGAGGTGAAACCGGAGCTTTGCATCGCTACCAAAATCACGTCGGACTGAGTCGAGGAATTCCGGCCTGGAGTGCAGACGGGCGACTTCGTATTCGTCTTTGTAGCTGAGGAGGCGGAACCAGGCCTGTGCGACGGCGCGGGCAAGCTGTTCACTCTCGGTGATGGCGCGCTCCGCCTCGTGCACCCGCGTGACGAGTGCAGTGAATCGCTCGGCCAGTGCATCATCCTGGTAAGCCGTAAGAAACGTGCGCCGCGCTGCCACCATCTCGTCGAGCGTGTCTTCCTTGCTGCGCACTTCGCCATCAAGCAATGCGGCAATGGCGGCGGAATTGTGTGCCGCGATGCGGCCCCAGGTGAATGCCTGCTTGTTGGCGTCGACCTTGACGCCATTGAGCTCGATGGCGCGCAGCAGCGCAGCCAGTGAAACGGGTATCAGGCCCTGCTGCCAGGCGCAGCCGGTCATGATCACATTGGCATAGATCGTGTCGCCCATGAGCCTGCGCGCCAGCGTATTGGCATCAATGGTGCTTAGCATGCCGTCGCCCACCGCATTGCCGATCGCGGCGAGCCTCTCATCGACGCGTAGATTGGCATCCCGGTGCTGGATGAAATCGCCGGTCAGCATCTCTGCCGTATTGACGAGGGCGCGAGTGTGGTCCTTCTGGTAGGTGACGGAGGCTTTCGGCGATGAACTGACGACGAGGTCGCAGCCGATCAGGGCGTCGGCGCGCGCAGGCTCGATGCGGACCTGGTTGATATCGGCCGGCTGTTCGCCAATGCGCAGGTAGCTCAGGACCGGGCCGAATTTTTGTGCAAAGCCCATGAAATCGAGTTCGCTGGCCCCCTTGCCCTCGAGGTGTGCCGCCATCGTGATGAGCGCGCCGACGGTAATCACGCCCGTGCCGCCGACACCGGTTACGAGCAGGTCATAGCATGAGTCGATTGCGGGAACGGCGGCGTCGGGCAGTTCGCGACCCAGCGCTTCCAGTTCGTTGCCGAAGGCCGCCGCCGCGCGCGGCCGCTCGATATTGCCTTCGACCGTCACGAAGCTCGGACAAAAGCCGTTGACGCAGGAGTAGTCCTTGTTGCAGCTGTCCTGGTCGATCTGGCGCTTGCGCCCGAACGGCGTCTCCTTCGGTATGACGGAAAGGCAATTGGACTCGACCGAACAATCGCCGCAGCCTTCGCAGACGAGTTCGTTGATGACGACGAACTTGTTAGGGTCTTCTAGCTTGCCGCGCTTGCGGCGGCGCCGCTTTTCGGTGGCACAGGTTTGCGCGTAAATGAGGACCGTCACACCGGGAATGTCCCGGAGCTCTCGCTGCACGCTATCGAGTTCGCTCCGGTGGCTGATTGAGGTGCGAGCCGGAAAGTCGGTGGAATCGAAAAGTTCGGGTTCATCCGAGACGAGCGCAATGCGCTCTACACCCTCGGCGCGGACGGCCTGGGCAATGCTTTGCACGGTCAGGGGGCCGTCCACGGGCTGGCCCCCGGTCATTGCGACCGCGTCGTTAAAAAGGATCTTGTAGGTGATGTTGGTCCCGGCCGCGATCGACTGCCGAATCGCCAGTGATCCGGAGTGGTAGAACGTGCCGTCGCCGAGGTTCTGGAACGCGTGCTCGCCGCCATTGAACCTGGAGCGCGTGATCCAGTTGACGCCTTCGCCGCCCATCTGGATCAGACCGTCGGTGTCGCGGTCCATCCAGCTCGCCATAAAATGGCAGCCGATGCCGGCGAGTGCCTTGGAACCCTCCGGAACCCTGGTGGACGTGTTGTGCGGGCAGCCCGAGCAAAAATACGGCATCCGCGTCGCGCCCTGGACTGCGATGCGAGAACCGCGTTGCCGCGCGAGAATCTCGGCCCGGTCGCCGAATCGGGTTCCGCCAAACTCCCTGTCGAGGCGCCGCGCGACGATCGGCGCGAGCTGTACGGGCGATAGTTCGCCAACCCAGGGCACCAGGCGATCGAAGTTCTCATCCCGCTTGCCGACCATGCGTTTCGGCTTCTTGCCCGGGTAGTCGTAAAAGTACTCCTTGAACTGGCTCTCGATGATGCCGCGTTTTTCCTCGACGACGAGCACTTCGTTCTTGCCCTGCACGAAGTCGAGAGCGCCCCTGGGCTCCAGCGGCCAGACCATGCCCACCTTGTAGACGTCGATGCCGATGCGGCGCGCCTCGTCGGCGTCGATGCCGAGCAGGCGCAGCGCTTCCATCAGGTCGAGATGCGCCTTGCCTGTTGTCACAATGCCGAAACGCGCCTTCGGCACGTCGAAAATCTTGCGGTCGATCGGGTTCGCGGCCGCGAACGCAAGCGTCGCGGCTTTCTTGGCTTCGAGGCGCTCCTCGATCTGCGGGCCCGGAAAGTCGGGCCAGCGATAGTGCAGCCCGGTCACGGGCGCCACAAAGTCGTCCGGAATGACGTACTGGGGGTAGGGCGGCAGTTCGAAGGACATGGCCGACTCGACCGTCTCGGTGACCGCCTTGAAACCCACCCACATCCCCGAGAATCGCGACAGTGCGATGCCGTACAGGCCGTATTCGAGGTACTCGGCGATGTTGGCAGGATTCAGGTGCGGCATCATGAACGTCAGGAAAGCGACGTCCGACTGGTGCGGCATCGACGATGAAATGCAGCCATGATCATCGCCCGCAACGACGAGCACGCCGCCCGTCGGTGAACTGCCGTAGGCGTTGCCGTGTTTGAGGGCGTCGCCGGCACGATCGACGCCGGGTCCCTTGCCGTACCAGATACCGAACACGCCATCGACATTCTTGCCGGGGTCTGTCTCGACCTGCTGGGATCCGAGTACCGCGGTCGCGGCCAGGTCCTCATTGACGGCGGGCAGGAACTCGATGTGGCTTTCCTCGAGAAACCGGCGCGCGCGCCACAGTTCCTGGTCGACCATGCCGAGCGGTGACCCGCGATAGCCACTGACGAACCCGGCGGTATTGAGGCCGGCGGCTTCGTCCATGGTGCGCTGCATGAGCGCGATGCGCACGAGCGCCTGGGTACCGGTCATGAGGACGCGCCCCGACTCGCGCCGGTAGCGGTCGATGAGTTCGTAGTTATCGAGCATAGTCAGTCAGTGTCGCAGAGTAGCCCCGAAAACGGGTGCCTATCATTCCGCAAATACGCAATAAAACGGTATACTGTCCCGAAGAAAGACATAAAACGGTAGAATATTGATGCTGGAGAGCAAAGACCGCCGAATTCTCTCGGAGCTGCAGGCCGACAGCCGCCTCACGATGCAGGAGCTTGGGCTTCGCACCGGCATGTCCAGTTCAGCCTGCTGGCGCCGCGTGAAGAGCCTCGAGGAGGCCGGTATTATCGACCGCTACGCGGTCGTCGTGAATCGACGCAAGGCGGGCTTCGGGTTTTCGTCGGTGGTGCACGTGTCACTGGCACGGCATGAGCAGGAGAATGTCGACCGCTTTATTCGCGAGGTGCACCGGCATCCCGAGATTCTCGAGTGCTTTGCCACGAGCGGTGAAGCGGATTTTCACCTGCGCGTCGTAGTCGAAGATATCGACGCCTATAATGCATTTCTCGACGACTTCATTTTTCGCCTTCCTGGCGTGTCACAGGTGCGCTCGAACATCGTACTCAAGGAGATCAAGGCCGACACGGCGTTACCGTTCAAATAGCAAGGTCGTGACGGCGGATCACAGTGTAATGACCCAACATCAAGCTATCCCCTGGAAACGCATCGCCGTACAGGCGACGGCAATTGTTATCAGTATCTTGTTGGCCTTCGCCATAGAAGCCTGGTGGGCCGAGAGGCAAGAGAGAGAACTGGAACACAGAACGCTCGAGGCCTTGCGGAGTGATCTTGAAGCGACCGACACGGAATTGGATCGGCTCCTTCAACGCGTAGCGGCTGCGCGAGAAATCTTTTCGCGCTTTCAGTCTGCGTCACCCGCCGAGTTAGTCGAGTTTGATGCCGAAGAGGTTCGGCTTGCGATGGTCAGTCTTGTCACGCCAGCGTCCTTTAATCCGATTACCGCCACACACGATGCGCTGTCCAACGACGGGCGGCTTGGGTTGATCAGTGACCCCGAGCTACTCAGGCACCTGTCCAATTGGCAGGGGGCCCTCGACGACATCGAAGCGAATAGTATCGATCTTGCTGCCGAATCCGTACGTGTACTCCGGTCCATGGAGAAATACGGTGGACCGTTCATCCGTTGGCAGCGGAGCGTGGATGACCTAGAGGTTCTTCAACGAGCGAATGGCGAAACCCTCGCGGTATTGCGTCAGGACGCTGATTTCATGGGCAAGGCGAGGATGCATCAGTACACGCTGTCGGGTTATCTCCTGAAGCTTCGGCAACTGGATGAAAATCTGGATTCGACGCTGGCGGTTCTTGAGCAGGAAATTGATCAGTACTGACCGCCGATCAGTATCCGCTTTCAGCCACAAGGAGAGACGAGATGGCGAATGTGAAGTTGAATTCTATTGCGCTTGCCCTCGCAGTTGTTTCCCTTCTCGCTGGGGAACGCAGTTGCGGCGAGCTTCGTATAGTCATTCCAGACAACTACGAACTCGAGCTTACCGAGAAAGAGAGAGTTGAGCTGCCCCAGGTTCCCGGAAGCCTTGTTCACAACGCATCTGAGTTACTGATGACATCGATCAAGGCAAATGACGGTGACGCGTGGTTATTGGACCAGCGTGATGACCTGAGAAATGAATATCCCCTCATGATGCTCGTCATCTACCCCAAGATCACGGTCAACGAATACAGAACAGTTGAGCCAATGGTCGTGTGTGGAGGCTCTTATGACCCGGTTGTCTGGGAGTATTGTCTCGAGACTTCTGATACCTACTTGGATATTCCAGGGTATCGCCAGATTCACATAGACCACGTATCTATCACCGCGGATAGCGCACAAGAGATGCTGGCGTTTGTTGAGGCAGCTAAGCTTGAGACGCCCACAGGTTCACAGATTGCGGCGGTTGACGTTCACAATATCTTGTACAACACAAGTGTCGGCCTGTATCACATTATTGGCGACACTCCCGGCGATGAATACTTTTCAATCAAGCTTCGTCGGATCGAGTACAAAGGTGTGGCCAAATTCGAAATCTCGGATTGGTCTTGCCGGTGATCTGATCCCACCCATTGGCAAAGGGTTGATCGAACGGCCGCTCTTTGCTGTTTGTTACACTCAACGGCTGGTACAGACCCAAAGCGGACATCCGGGATGCAAGCGCAACTGCCCAGTTCCGTTGAAACGGTAAGAGTATGAAGTTTATTTCTGGCATGCATTGGACCCGAAGTCACTCCATTTTCGTTTCCGCAGGCGTAATGCTGTTTATTGTATTTTCGACTTGGGCCGCGTCGCCCGTCGAGGTGGCAAATCTTATTGCAGAGGATAGCGCTAGTAACGACTTCTTCGGCTTCAGCATCGCGCTCTCCGACGACACTGCCGTGATCGGTGCATTAAGAGACGACGACAAGGGCGTCGATTCTGGATCGGTCCACGTGTACACGCGCATCGGAACCAATTGGAGCCAACAAACCAAGATCACGGCCGTGGACAGTGCAGCGGGAGACGAGTTTGGCGGCGATGTCGCGCTCGATGGCGACACTGCAGTGATCGGAGCAAGACGCAATGACGACAACGGCGTCGACTCTGGTTTAGCCTACGTGTTCAAGCGCTCCGGGACGGCATGGAGCCAGCAAACGCGGCTCGTCGCCTCCGATGGGGCAGCCGGCGACGAGTTTGGCTACAGCGTCGCAATATCGGGTGACACCGCAGTAGTTGGAGCCCCACGTGGCAACGACAAGGGCGAAGATTCGGGTTCCGCCTACGTGTTCACGCGTTCGGGAAGCACGTGGAGGCAGCAAGCCAAACTCGTCGCCAGCGATGGCGCGGTAGGCGATGTCTTCGGAATTAGCGTCGCTATCTCAGGGGACACAGTGGTGATCGGCGCCGACCTAGCTGACGAGAAAGGCAGCAATTCAGGTGCCGCGTACGTGTTCAGCCGCTCTGGAATCACCTGGAGCCAGCAGGTCAAGCTCATCGCTGACGACGGCGCGGCAGGCGACCTATTCGGCATTCGGGTCACGCTTTTTGGTGACACCGCCGTGATCGGAGCGGCCCGTGACGACGACAAGGGCGACGAATCGGGCGCGGCGTATGTCTTCAAACGCTCTGGGACTGATTGGTTTCAGCAGGCCAAACTCAGTGCTTCCGACGGCGCAGCAAACGACCGGTTCGGCACGCGAGTCGCAATCTACCGTAACACTGCGGTAATTGGGGCCATCCTGGCTGACGCCGCGGCCGACAATTCGGGTTCCGCTTACGTGTTCACGCGCTCCGAAAGCACGTGGAGCCAGCGGGCAAAGCTCGCCGCGAGCGATGGCGCAGCGAATGACGTCTTCGGCTGGAGCGTCGCGATTTATGGCAACACCGTGATGATCGGAGCGCCTACATCGATCATCGCAATGCCCGGCGGAACCGGTTCGGCGTATGTATTCGAAAACAGCCACAACGAGGACATTGACTAGGGTTGCATCAATGTGGCTAATGTTGGCACCCAATAATCGATCGGCAGATGATTGAAACTGACGGAAAGCGGCCCGTCGGATTCTTGCGTTCAAAACATATTGATGAGCCAATGCTCCGATAAACAAGTGCATATTGTTGCGACCGAGGTTGGAACAACGACAGAGAATGGTGTGCTGTCATGTGGAGCCGCGAACTCCAAGTCGAGGTGATTGCTGCTACGTAGAGGACTGTACTCAACGGCTGGTATTGGCCGACTCCGGCCGTCACACGGAATGCCGTGAACGGCTGGTGTTGATGAGAGCAAACGCTCAGATGCGGTTTCGCGAAATTTACACGCGCGAGCGACCGCTATACTGTTGAAAGCAGCCAGTCACCGGAACGGTCTAAATGACTGGTGATGACCCACAGCGGACCTTCGTCGACCTTGCCGAACGACTCGTGCAACTAGACTTGTCCTGATGGTAAACCGTCTTCAAGTAGGCAAGATTCATACTGAGGAGCCGTGTTATGCGAAAACTTCTGCCGCTTCTTGGTGGCGTA
>SHLT01000192.1 GCA_004282875.1 Chromatiales bacterium
AAGACCCGGTGCATCGCAAGTACCACCACGACAAGATGACGTTTGGTCTCGTCTATGCATTCAATGAGAATTTCGTATTGCCGCTCTCACATGACGAGGTCGTGCACGGCAAGCGCTCGATACTGGGTCGTATGCCCGGAGATCGCTGGCAGCAGTTCGCCAACCTGCGCGCGTACTATGGCGTGATGTACGCACACCCGGGCAAGAAACTGCAGTTCATGGGCAATGAGATTGCGCAGCAGGACGAATGGGATCACGATCAGTCACTGGACTGGCATCTGCTTGACGATAGCAAGCATCGAGGCATCCAGGATCTCATGCGTGATCTCAATCACCTGTATGTCGCCACCCCGGCACTTCACGAAATAGACTTTGAGAACCGCGGTTTCGAGTGGATCGACTGGAACGATAGTGACAGCAGCGTATTGAGCTGGCTGCGGCGCGACAGTCAAGGGCATTTCGTCGTCTGCGTGACCAACCTGACACCGCTGGTTCGCGAATCCTACAAGATCGGCGTGCCGGAAGGCGGTAACTACCGGGCCCTGATAAACACTGATGATGAACGCTACGGAGGTAGCGGCGTCAAAATTCCTGCCACAACCTCGAACAATGTCGGACAACACGGCAGGCCGTTCTCGATCGACCTGACACTGCCGCCGCTGGCAACCGTAATACTGGAGAAAGAACAATGACTGCCAAATCTGACCGCCAGACCGGCGATCGGGAGCTACTGCAGACATCGGAGCTACCGATGACGGCCGACGCTATACTCAGCGACTTCACGCATTACTTCGGCCGGATGCTCGGGCGGCGCACGATCAAGGTCGACTCACCGTTCCTGTACCAGTCAGTGGTCTACGCGGCACGCGACCGGCTCATGGAGCGCTGGAACACCACGCGCAACGCGACCGAGGCCGACGACACGCGGCGCGTTAGCTATCTGTCTCTTGAATTCCTGATGGGCCGCCTGCTGCGCAATGCCTTGCTCAATCTCGGCATCGAAAATGCTACGACCGAAGCACTCGACCGCATCGGCCTCGATCTCGAAGATGTCTGTGAGCAGGAGCGTGACACCGGGCTGGGCAACGGCGGCCTCGGCCGGCTTGCTGCCTGTTTCCTCGACAGCTGCGCCACCCTGGCCCTGCCCGTGATCGGCTACGGCATTCGTTACCAGTACGGCATGTTTCACCAGCGTATTGAAAACGGCTTCCAGGTAGAGGAAGCCGACTCCTGGCTGCGCGAAGGCTTCCCCTGGGAAATTGAACGCATCGAGTATGCTCAGACTATTCACTTCGGTGGACGCAGCGACGTGCAGATTGACGCCCGTGGCAAATCCCGTCACGTCTGGGTCGACACGCACGACGTGCTTGCGATTCCCTTCGACATACCGGTGCCGGGCTTCGAGAACGATGTCGTCAACACGCTGCGGCTCTGGTCAGCCGCCGCTCGCGATGAATTCGACCTCGAAGAATTTAACGCCGGGAGTTACGCCGACTCCGTCGCATCCAAGAACGAGGCCGAAAACATTACGATGGTCCTGTACCCGAACGCGACCACTGAAAACGGGCAGGAACTGCGTCTGCGGCAACAGTACTTCCTCGCATCGGCCAGCCTCCAGGATACGATTCGCAACTGGCAGGAACGTCACGGTGACGACTTCTCCACGTTTGCCGAGAAGAACTGCTTCCAGCTCAACGACACCCATCCGGCGGTCGCTGTTGCGGAACTTATGCGCCTGCTCATCGATGAACACGGTATGGACTGGGACGACGCCTGGGACATCACGCGCAGCACCATGGCGTACACCAACCACACGCTGCTGCCCGAGGCACTGGAGATGTGGCCCGTGGCCATGTTCCGTCGCCTGTTGCCAAGGCTGCTCGACATTATTTACGAGATCAATGCCCGCTTCATCGCCGACATCGGCCAGCACTGGCCTGGCGACAATGGTCGAATTCGCCGCATGTCGCTGATCCAGGAGGGTGCCGAACCGATGATCCGCATGGCCTACCTGGCCATCGTCGGCAGCTTTTCGATCAACGGTGTGGCCGAGCTGCACTCGCGCCTGCTGCGCGAGGGATTGTTTCGCGATTTTGCCGAGCTCTGGCCGGCACGCTTCAACAACAAGACCAACGGCGTGACGCAGCGTCGCTGGCTGGCCGCCTGCAACCCGGGCTTGTCATCATTGATCAGCGAGACTATCGGCGAACAATGGAAGACCAATCTCGACGAACTGCATGCGATAAGCGCTTATGCCGGTGACGAGAGTTTCCAGGCGCGCTGGCACCAGGTGAAACAGGCCAACAAGGAACGCCTGGCCGCTGACATAGCAAGCAGGACAGGACTCAGTGTCTCTGCCGACATGATGTTCGATGTGCAGGTCAAACGTATTCACGAATACAAGCGGCAGCTATTGAATGTCCTGCATGCCGTTCACCTGTACGACCGTATCCGGCGCGGTGATGGCGACGGCCTGGTACCGCGGCTGATCCTCATTGGCGGCAAGGCAGCACCCGGTTACGTGATGGCGAAGTCGGTCATCAAGTGCATCAACAACGTCGCGCGCGTCATCAATTCGGACCCGGCCATGGAGGGTCGGCTGCAGCTGGTCTTCTACGCCGATTACAACGTGTCGGCAATGGAGAAGATCTGCCCCGCCGCCGACCTCTCCGAACAGATCTCGACCGCCGGTAAAGAAGCCTCGGGTACGGGCAACATGAAGTTCATGATGAATGGCGCCATTACGATCGGTACGCTCGACGGCGCGCACGTCGAAATCCGCGAGGCTGTCGGCGAAGATAACTTCTTCCTGTTTGGCAACACGGTCGAAGAAATCGAGGCGCTGCGCGGCAGCTATGATCCGCTGTCGATTATCGACAATGACGAAGATTTCCAGCGCGTAATGAATCTGCTGCAAAGCGGGCACTTCAATCACTTCGAGCCCGGCATCTTTGATTCGATCATTCAGTCGATCAAGGAGCCCGCAGACATGTGGATGACCGCGGCCG
>SHLT01000193.1 GCA_004282875.1 Chromatiales bacterium
GATGATGGGGGGCATAAGCTTTAGCGAACTCGCTATCGCACTCGGCGAAGGCGAAAACGCTGCAACGATCAATTACGGCGTGTTCATCGACACCGTCATCAGCTTCCTCATCGTCGCGTTTGCGATCTTCATGCTGATCAAGGGCATGAACTCGATGAAGAAGAAGGAAGAAGAGAAGCCAGCCGAGCCGCCCAAGCCGTCGGCGGAAGAGACCCTGCTGACAGAAATCCGCGATCTGCTCGCCAAGAACTGATAGACGCCTGTAAGGGCCTCACAGCTCACACGATGGAAGACCATAACGTCTTCGCGGGCGCCTTTGTCGACCGCAGTGGCGAGCGCCGCAAGGACCCGGACTGGCTGGCCGAAGCGATGTCTGCGAAAGATACTCGCTTCGTGCCGGTCTGGGGCGATCACTGCCTGGTCGGCGGCGATCCGGCCGGTGCGGTCCTCCTCGATCGACAACAGATCGAGCCGTTCATTGACGATGACAATGTCATATTCCTCGGGCTATTTCGCAACCAGCCCGCGTTTGCGGTAGCCATTGATCGCGAGCGCGATGCGCCGTTCGAGGAGCTTGGTGAATTCAAGGATCTTCGTTTTCTCGGGACGGTCCTGCCACCCGACGAGGCTAACCTGGCGGCGCACGCCCGGGCCATCGTACTGTGGCACCGCACGACTCTGTTCTGCGGCAAATGCGGATCCGCGTCGCAGCCTTACGCCGGCGGTAACACGCGCCGCTGCTGCAATCCGGATTGCAACCAGGAAATATTTCCACGGACCGATCCAGCGATCATCGTGCTCGTTGCGGATGGTGACCGGTGCCTGCTTGGGCGCCAGTCCAGTTGGCCCGAAGGTCGATACTCGACCATCGCCGGATTCGTGGAGCCTGGAGAAAGCCTCGAGGATGCTGTGCGACGCGAAGTCTATGAAGAGACTAATATTCGCGTTGGAAAGGTCCGTTATCACAGCTCGCAACCCTGGCCTTTTCCGTCGGCGCTGATGCTCGGTTTCGTTGCCGAAGCGATGTCGGACGACATCCATCTCAATGACGGAGAACTTGAAGATGCGCAGTGGTTTACACGCGAGCAGCTGCAGTCCGGAGAGACCGGGTTGCCGTTTCGCATTTCAATCGCGCGGCGCCTCGTCGACGACTGGATAAACGGCGACCAGGCCTGACTCAGTATGTGCCTGATCGCCCTGAGCATTCGCCAGCATCCTGACTATCCACTCATCCTGGCCGCCAATCGCGACGAATTTCACGCGCGCCCGACGAAAGAGGCACATTGGTGGCCTGACAAACCCGACATCGTTGGTGGCCGCGACTTACAGGCCGGCGGCACCTGGCTGGCGCTACATCGGGACGGGCGCTTCGCGACGGTCACCAACTTCCGCGACGCAGAGCCGCCGAAAGCGGGCCATCGCTCGAGAGGTCATCTTGTTACCGGCTTCCTCGAAAGCGACCTGACGCCGGCAGACTACCTCGACACTATCGACGAGCAGAGCTACGCGGGATTCAACCTGATTGTCGGCACACTGAGCGATGTCGCCTACCTGTCCAACAGGGAACAGGGCAAGCGGCAGCTTGACGCCACGACCTACGGCCTCAGCAATGCTCTGCTTGATGGCCCCTGGCACAAAGTCGAACGCAGCAAGGAAAAGCTGTCATCAATGATTGCGGATGGCGATGTCGATGAGACAAGCTTAATGCGGTTGATGAATGACCGGAACAAGGCGCCTGTCGCCGAGGTCGAGACTGGCCGTCTGGACTTCGAAAAGGCTCATGCCATTACAGCGCCGTTCATTGTCATGCCCGACTACGGGACGCGATGCTCGTCGATCGTCCTGGCCGACAAAGAGGGTAACTGGCGATTCGTGGAAAGACGCTTCGATCCCGCCGGCCGTCAGACCGGGGAATCGAAGTTCTCGTTCAGTTAGTGGGTGCTATTCGTAACGCAGCGCCACAATCGGGTTCGAACGGGCGATACGGATAGCGTGCCCGGCCACCGTGCTCCATGCGAGCGTAACGGCCAGAGCGCCCGCCACCACAAGTATTGGAATCGGCGAGTCGATGCGCTCGGCGAAAAAATTCAGATACGTTGTGGTCGCAAAATAGGCGGCCGGTAAAGCGACTGCAAGCGCCCACAAAACGGGTGTCGAGAACTGCCAGACAAGTAGTCGTGCTATCTGGGTCGTGCTCGCGCCCAGCACCTTACGCATACCGATTTCCTTGGTACGTTGCGTTGCCATGAACGCCGCCAGACCGAACAGGCCGACGGAGGCGAGGGCCAGCGCAATAAACGCGAAGCCGGCAAGCGCCATGTTCATGAACTTGAGGATGTTGTAGACGTCGTCGAATGTTTCGTCGAGGAACCTGCCCTGCATCGGGTACTCGGGTATTACACGGTCCCAGGCATTCTCGATGGTCTCCACGGTATCCATGATATTGCCGCCCGTAATACGAATCGAGCCAATGCGAAAACCCTCGGGGTCGTTGAAGAACATCCACGGCTTCACCTCATTGAACAACCCGACGATATTTTGCGTTGGGACAACGCCGATAACGATGTACTCAGTGGCATTGCCATCTTCATCCAGGCGGTAGAAGCGCTGATTGACCGCCTCGCTCGGCGTGCCAAACTGGAGATTCTGCACGGCCAGCTCGTTGATAACGACGTTGATCGAATCCGCATCTTCCTGGTACAGGTCCTGGGCGATAGCACGGTCAAACCCGCGACCTGCAAGCAGCGGCGTATCATACGTTTCGAAGTAGTCCGGCGACATATCCATCGTATGCAGGTTAATCTGACCCGCCTCGTCACCGGGCTTCAGCGAGACACTGCTCTGCGAATTATTCTGCTCGAAGGGAACTTGCGAGGAGTAAGCCACCATCGACACGTTCGGTATCGCTTCAATCTCATATTTGAGTGTTTCAAGGCGCCCCTGGATACCCTCGACCGACAGACGACCCATTGTGTAGATCTCTGA
>SHLT01000112.1 GCA_004282875.1 Chromatiales bacterium
CTGACCAAGACCGGCTATGTCATCGGCTCGCCGAAATACATGGCCCCGGAACAGATTCTTGGCAAAAAGGTCGACGAAACTGCCGACGTCTACAGCGTCGGCGTCATCATGTACGAAATGTGTACCGGCGTCCCGCCATACAGCCGGGGCGACCACATGTCCGTGATGTACCAGCACGTCCAGGGCAAGGCGACGGATTGCCAGGAAATCAACCCTGATCTGCCGGATGATTTCGCCGCGGTAATCGTTACAGCGATGTCTGTGGACAAGACCAAGCGCTATCAATCGATGGAAGAGCTTACAGACGCGCTGGATACCGTTAAACTCTGAGCCCAGACATGGCAAGAATCGACGCATTCCTGAAACTGGGCCTTGCACAAGGCTGTTCCGACGTTCACCTGGCCGTTGGTGTCCCGCCCATGCTGCGCATGAACGGCGACCTGATGCCGATCAAGTTCCGCGAACTCTCAGATACGGAACTCGAGGCCTACCTTCTCGAAATCCTGACGAACAAGCAGAAGACGCGTCTCGAGGAAGGCCACGATATCGACTTCTCCTATGTCGGCGAGGAAAGCGGCCGTTTTCGTGTCAACGTATTTCGCAAGGCGACGGGCATGGGTGCGGTATTCCGCCATATTCCCGGCGACGTTCCTACGCTGGATCAGTTGCATGTGCCGCCAGTGCTCAAGGATTTTTGTGACTACCACCAGGGCATGGTGCTCGTTACGGGCAGTACGGGCACCGGTAAGTCGACGACGCTGGCCGCAATGATCGACCACCTAAATGAGACGCGAAATCTCAACATCATCAGCCTCGAGGATCCGATCGAGTTTGTGCACCCGAGCAAGCAGAGCCAGGTCATCCAGCGCGAAGTCGGCACACATGTCGTCAGCTTTGCCGACGGCGTGCGTTCGGCCATGCGTGAAGACCCCGACGTCATACTGGTCGGCGAATTGCGTGATGCCGAGACGATCTCGATGGCCATGACGGCCGCGGAAACCGGCCACCTGGTCCTCGGCACCCTGCATACAACGGGCGCCGTGAAGACCGTCGATCGAATCATCGACGCCCTGCCCGGCGAATTACGCGAACAGACCAAGGGCTTCCTTGCGATGAGCCTGAAGGCCGTCGTCACCCAGGTGCTCGTGAAAACACCCGACGGCCGCGGGCGCCGCGCTATCCTGGAAATCCTGGTCAATAACCGGGCCATTGCCAAGCTGATAACGACCGACCAGACACACCAGATCTCGTCGCAGCTGCAAATGGGTAAGGACCTCGGCATGCAGGTGATGGACCAGGCGCTGCTCGAAGCCATCAATGCCAAGGAAGTCGATGCCGACGATGCCATTCGCTACGCCAATGAAAAGAAGAAATTCCGCCGCTTCGTAACCGACACCGACCTGTTCCCGACCATCGACATCGGCAACGAGTAAACGGTCTGACCCCATGAGAAAGATCGATCAATTCCTGCAAGCGGCGCTGCAACAGAACGCGTCCGACCTGCACTTCCTGTCCGGCGACCCGCCGCGGATTCGCGTGCACGGGGGCCTGCAAAACATGATGGACACGGAACTGACTGTCGACATCGTGCAGGAATCCATATTCGAGATTATGGACGGCGCAGCGCAGAGGACATTCGAGGAGCAGGATGCCGTTGACTTTGCGTACGAGATTCCCGAGGTCTCACGCTTTCGCGTGAACGCATTCAGACACCTCAATGGTGTCGGCGCGGTCTTTCGGGCCATTCCGTCGAACGCGATAACGCTGGATGAGCTCGACATGCCGCGCATTGTGCGTGACCTCTGCAAGCACACGTCGGGAATGATCCTCGTGACCGGCAAGACCGGCTCGGGTAAGTCGACAACGCTGGCCGCCATGATCGACGAGATGAATCGCCGCATGAAAGGTCACATTCTCACGATTGAGGACCCGATCGAATTCGTGCACAAGGCCAAGGGCTGCCTGATCAGTCAGCGCGAGGTTGGCGTGCATAGCCCGGGTTTCGCCGAGGCCTTGCATTCAGCCATGCGCGAGGACCCCGACGTGATCCTGGTTGGCGAAATGCGTGACCTGGAGACCATCAGTATCGCCGTCACCGCCGCGGAGATGGGTATTCTCGTCATGGGTACGCTGCACACCAACGGCGCTGCACCAACCGTTGACCGCATCATCAATTCGTTCCCGGCAGACAAGCAGTCGCATATTCGCACGATGATTTCGACATCGCTGCGCGGCGTGATTTCACAGCAGTTGCTGCCGACGATTCACCGCCCGGGCCGGGCAGCGGCACTGGAGATCATGATCAATACCAATGCGATCGCCAACCTGATTCGCCAGGGCAAGCTGGACCAACTCGAGACGGCCATCCAGAGTGGCGGGGCGGCGGGGATGCAATCCATGGACAAGGCGCTGATGGACCTCGTCGAAAAAGGCTGGGTCTCGGGTCACGAGGCCTACCTGCAAGCCCACAACAAGCAGAAGTTCGAGAAAGTCCGCGAGACGGAATAGCGGGAGGGTGTTCCTGCTCGAATACTGGCATAATCGCGCCCCATGTCCGACGCCCAAAGAAAAATTCTCGTTACGAGCGCCCTGCCCTACGTCAATGGGTCGCCGCACATGGGCCACCTGGTCGAGTATATCCAGACAGACATCTGGGTACGCTTCCAGAAGCTGCGCGGTCATGACTGCATCTACGTCTGCGCGTCCGATGCGCATGGCACACCGATCATGCTCAAAGCACGCGAACTCGGCATCACGCCCGAAGAACTGACTGCCGGGTATTCCGCCGAGTTCGTCAACGACTTCGCCGACTTCGGCATCGAGTTCGACAATTTCCACACAACCCATTCGCCAGAGAACGAAGCGATCGTCCGGCAGATGTATGCGGCATTGCGGGAACGCGGTGACATCTACACGCGCTCGATCGAGCAGTCCTACGACGAGAAAGAAGGCATGTTCCTGCCGGATCGCTTCGTCCGCGGAACGTGCCCGCGCTGCAAGAGCGAAGACCAGCGCGGCGACGCCTGCGAGGTTTGCGGCGCAGCCTATGCACCTGAAGACCTGATCGACCCGGTGTCGGTCCTGTCCGGCACCACGCCGGTCAAGCGTGAGTCGGAGCACTATTTCTTCAAACTCGGCAACTACGAGGAGACACTGCGAACCTGGATGCAGGAGTCCGCACTCGATAAGAACGTCGCCGCCAAGCTCGAGGAATGGTTCGACGCGGGCCTTCAGGACTGGGACATTTCGCGCGATGCGCCGTACTTCGGTTTTCGCATTCCGGACACCGAGGACAAGTACTTTTATGTCTGGCTCGACGCGCCCGTCGGGTACATGGCGAGTTTCAAGCACCTGTGCGATCGCACGGACGGGCTGGAGTTCGACGACTACTGGAAACCGGACAGTGAGGCCGAGGTGTACCATTTTATTGGCAAGGACATCATGTATTTTCATACATTGTTCTGGCCCGCCGTTCTCAAGGGAGCGGGATTCCGCCAGCCGACCAGCGTGTATGCGCACGGCTTTCTGACCGTCGACGGGCAGAAGATGTCGAAGTCTCGCGGTACCTTCATCAAGGCACGCACCTACCTCGACAACCTGAACCCGGAGTTCCTGCGGTATTACTACGCCGCAAAACTGGGCCCGACCATTGAGGATATCGATCTCAACCTCGAGGATTTTGTCGCGCGGGTGAATTCCGACCTCGTCGGCAAGCTGGTGAACATCGCGAGCCGTTGTGCGGGCTTCATCAACAAGCGGTTCGGCGGTGAACTGGCCGGCGAACTCGCCGATGCCGAGCTGTTTGCCGAATTCGCGGCTGCGTCGGAGTCTATTGCCGGACACTATGAAGCGCGGGAATACTCAAAGGCAATGCGACTGATCATGGCACTGGCCGACAAGGCCAACCGCTATATCGACGAACACAAGCCCTGGGTCATGGCGAAGGACGAAGACCAGCAGGCTGATGTCCAGCTTGTCTGCACTCAGGGCATCAACATGTTCCGCAGCCTGATGGTTTACCTGTCGCCAGTGATTCCCGTGGTCGCGGAAAACGCGCGTGCGTTTCTCAACGAGTCCGGCTGGCAATGGCAGGACGCGAGTACGCCGCTGCTGGGCAAGGCCCTGCCGAAGTTCAAACCACTCCTGACCCGCGTTGAGGCCACCCAGGTCGAACGCATGGTCGAACAATCAAAAGAGAGTACGCCAGTGGCCGACAGCCAAGCCGAAAAACAAGACGACGAATTCATCAGCATCGACGACTTTATGAAGGTCGATCTGCGTATTGCCAGGATCGAGAAGGCTGAGCCCGTCGAAGGCGCGGACAAACTGCTCGCCCTGACGCTCGACCTTGGCGACGATAAGCGCGAGGTTTTTGCCGGCATCAAGGCCGCCTACGACCCCGAGACCCTTGTCGGTCGCCACGTTATCGTCGTTGCCAACCTGGCACCGCGGAAGATGCGTTTCGGCGTCTCGGAAGGGATGGTGCTGGCGGCGGGACCGGGCGGCGAGGACATCTTCCTTCTGTCGCCCGACGACGGTGCCAAACCGGGCATGCGCGTAAAGTAGTCTCCCCCGCACCGTAACCCGTACAATAGAGGAATGACCGAACTTTTCGTCATTCTTGTCAGCACAGTCCTGGTCAACAACTTCGTCCTGGTACGATTCCTCGGCCTGTGCCCGTTTCTGGGTGTGTCTCGAAATCTCGAGACGGCGATGGGCATGTCCCTGGCGACGGCCTTCGTGCTCACCCTGTCATCCGCGACCGCGTACCTGCTACACCAGTACCTCCTCGTGCCGCTGGATCTCGAATACCTGCGGACGATCAGCTTTATTCTCGTCATCGCCGCGAGCGTGCAGTTCACCGAGATCATGGTACGTCGCATGAGTCCCCTGCTCGACCAGGTGCTGGGTATTTACATCCCGCTGATCGCGACGAATTGCGCCGTGCTCGGTGTTGCCCTGCTCAATGTGCAGCAGTCGAAGGGCTTTGTGCAGGCCGTGTTCTACGGTTTCGGCGCATCCGTCGGCTTTGCGCTCGTGCTCGTCATGTTCGCCGCCATTCGCGAGCGGCTCGAAGCGGCAGATATTCCGGCTCCGTTTCGTGGCCCGGCGATTGCCCTCATGACGGCCGGCATCATGTCGCTTGCGTTCATGGGCTTCTCGGGCATGGCAAGGCCCTGATGCCGTCTTATGTGGATCGCCGTTCTTACAATTGCCGGAATTGCCCTTGCTGCGGGTCTTGTGTTGAGTTTTGCCCAGCGCCGGATTCCCGCCGGCGACGGCGATCTCGTGGAGCAGGTCAATGACCTGCTACCGCAGACGCAGTGTGCCCAATGCGGCTACGCCGGATGCCGTCCCTACGCAGCGGCTGTCGTGGAGGGTACGGCGGCCATCAATTTGTGCCCGCCCGGCGGAGACGACACGATTCGTCGGCTCGCACGCCTCCTGGGCAGAGAAGCGTTACCGCTGGCGGCCAGCGTCGAACCCGCTGTTGCTGTCATCGATGAGCCCGCCTGCATCGGCTGCTATCACTGTCGCAACGCATGCCCCGTGGATGCGATCGTTGGCGCGCACCAGTTTATGCATACGGTGATCGAGAGTGAGTGCACCGGCTGTGAATTGTGTATCGCACCCTGTCCTGTGGATTGCATCACCATGAGACCGTTGTCATGACCGCGCCAACCTATGACCTCGGCAAACTGCACGGCGGGCTGCGCTTACCCGGTCACAAGGCCGAGTCAACGAGCAACCCGATTCTCGACATTCCCATCCCGGCGCAGTTGATTCTCCCACTGGAACAACATGTCGGCGAACCGGCGCAACCGGTAGTGGGCATTGGCGATCGCGTTCTCAAAGGACAAACCGTTGCCGAACCGGATGGCGAGATGGGCGTGCCGATACACGCGTCATCATCGGGCACGGTCGTCGCAATCGAGCGCTGGCCCGTGGCGCGGCGCCACGGCGAGAAGGCCCCGTGCATCGTCATCGAGTCCGACGGCAAGGACGAAGCGATTTCGGACACCGCGGCCAGCGACTACAGCGCGCTTGCTCCTGCCGACCTGCTCCTCCGCATTCTGGATGGCGGCATCGTAGGGCTCGGCGGTGCGGTTTTTCCGACGGCACAAAAGCTCATGCAGGCGCGTACTTGCGACACCGACTACCTGATACTCAATGGCGTTGAGTGCGAGCCATATATCAGCTGTGACGACGTCCTGATGCGCGAACGCCCCGAGGCGATCATCGGAGGTGCGCGGGTCCTGATGCATGCCCTGCAGGTGAACGTCTGCTATGTCGCCGTCGAAAGCGACAAGCCCGAGGCCATCGCGCGACTCGGCGAGGAACTGGCCAGGGTCGACGACGATCGCATCGTCGTCAAGCAGGTACCAACCATTTACCCGTCCGGCGGTGAGGACCAACTCGTGCAGCTCGTCACCAATCGTGAGGTGCCGAGCGGCGGACTGCCGACCGATGTTGGTTGCATCGTGCAAAACGTCGGCACCGCGGCCGCCGTCTACGACTGGGTTGTCCGGGGCGAGCCCCTGATCTCGCGTGTGACGACGGTGACCGGTGACGGCGTGGCCACGCCGGTCAACGTGCGTGCGCGCCTCGGCACAACCATCGAGGATATCGTCAAGTTCGCGGGCGGCTACACCGACCGTGCGTATCACATGATCATCGGCGGCCCGTTGACCGGAAAATCGGTGAGCACCGACGAAGTACCCGTCGTCAAGGCGAGTAACTGTGTCCTCGTCGTCTCCAAATCGTCCTACGTGCGCGGGGAGCTTCCCTGCATCCGTTGTGGTGACTGCGCGGTCGTTTGCCCGGTACAGCTCCAGCCGCAGCAACTGTTCTGGTATGCCTGTGCCGACGACGAACAGAAGCTCCGCGATTTCGGACTGACGGATTGTATTGAGTGCGGGTGCTGCGACCTCGTCTGTCCAAGCCACATCCCGCTGACGGCCGACTTTCGCATGGCGAAGGGGCGCATCCGGGAACTCGCGGATGAGAAGGCACGGGCGGAACGCGCCCGACATCGTTTCGAAGCTCGCAACGCGCGGCTGGAGCGAGAGCAGCGCGAACGTGAAGAGGAACTTGCGCGCCAGAAGGCAGCGGCAAAAGCGGCGGGGCCCGCGGCGATCGCAGAAATCCTCCGACGCAAACAAGGTCATGATGAGGATGACGCGTCATGAAGTTCGAGCGGCGCGAGGCGCCTTACTGGTCAGCCCGGACCAACGTGGCGTCGTTGATGCTGCAGGTGCTGGCTGCGCTGGTCCCCGCAGCCCTCGCGCACGTCTGGTTTTTCGGACCAGGATTCATCTTCAACCTGCTCGTGGCCGGCATTTTCGCCACGGTTGGTGAGGCCTTCATGATGTGGGTGCGCGGACGGCCGCCGGAGGTCGCGCTCGGCGATTTCAGCGCGCTCGTTACCGCCGCGTTACTCGCGTTCGCACTGCCCTCACTGACGCCCTGGTGGGTGACCGCGACCGGCGCATTGTTCGGTGTTGTCGTCGCCAAGCACCTTTACGGCGGTCTGGGTTTCAATATTTTCAATCCCGCGATGGCCGGCTACGTCATCATTCTTGTGACGTTCCCGATGTACCTGAACCTGTGGGTTGCGCCGCGCATGGGCGACATCGACTACCAGCACCTGTCGATAGTGCAGACGCTCGTCTTCACGTTGACAGGCAACCTGCCTGACGCGCTGACATTCGATGCCGTCAGCCGGGCAACGCCTCTCGACGTCATGAAGGCGGGCCTCAACAACATGGAAACCGCCACCGAAATCCGTGCCTACCCGGTAATGGGTGACTTCGGCGGGCGTGGCTGGGAGTGGATCGGCAACTTCCTGGCCATCGGCGGTTTCTGGCTGCTCATCAAGAAGATCATTCGGTGGCAAATCCCGGTAGGCGTCGGCATTGGCCTGCTCGGGCCGGCCACCTTCATGTACCTGCTCGACCCGGGCACAAGTCCGGGTCCGGGGTTTCACCTCTTTGCCGGCGCCACCATCCTGTGTGCGTTCTTCATCGCGACCGACCCAGTCTCAGCCGCCACGAGCCCGAAGGGCCGACTTATCTTTGGTATCGGCATCGGCTTTTTAATCTGGTGTATCCGCCGTTGGGGCAGCTACGCGGATGGCGTCGCGTTCGCCGTGCTGATCATGAACATGGCCGTGCCGGCGATCGACTACCTGACACGCCCGCATATCGTGGGGCATGACGACGGAGAAGACGGCAGTGGCTGACTCCTCCATTCTGCGCGGTGGCGTGACGCTCGCGGCCATCGCCGCAATCTGCACGGCGCTCGTCGCCTTCACCTACCAGCTGACCGACGAGCGCATTGCGGCGAACGAGCAGGCGTGGCTTGAACAAAGCCTGCAGCCCGCCCTCGCCGGCCTGTTTTTCGACAGTGGCGTCAGCGAGTCGGTCGTGACGATTCCGGCACCTCACGAACTCCCCGGTTCGGAGGACGCCATCATCTACCGCGTGTATTCCGGCGAGTCGCCGGTTGCCGCGCTGTTTGTCGTCAGCGCGCGAGACGGCTATGCCGGCGCCATCAAAATGCTGGTCGGCGTCGGTATCGACGGTACCGTGACGGGCGTACATATCCTGGCGCACCGCGAGACGCCCGGGTTGGGCGACCGTATCGAATCGTCCAAATCGGATTGGGTGAAACACTTCGATGGACGTTCACTCACGAACCCGGACGCCGAGGGCTGGAAAATCAGGCGAGACGGCGGTGAATTCGACCAGTTGACGGGCGCGTCCGTGACACCGCGCGCCGTCGTCAAGGCGGTCAAGGAAACGCTGCAGTACTTCGATGCCAATGCCGACAACATCTTCGCGGCACCCGCGGACCAGGCTGACGAGGTGGAAGAATGACGGGACCTGCCATAGTTGATCGCTTCAAGACCGGACTCTGGTACGAGAACCCGGGGCTCGTGCAGCTGCTCGGTTTGTGCCCCCTCCTGGCCGTGACATCGACCTTCGTCAACGGCCTCGGTCTCGGCGTCGCCACGTTGTCTGTGCTGGTGGTTTCGAATGCGCTCGTATCGGCTACGCGCCGATTCCTGCGAAGCGAAATTCGTATTCCCATCTACGTCCTGATCATTGCGAGCCTCGTCACCTGTACTGAGCTCGTCTTCAAGGCGTGGTTTCCGGAGCTGGATCGTGCGCTGGGGATTTTCATCCCGCTCATCGTTACCAATTGCGCGATCGTAGCCCGCGCAGAGCTATTCGCATCAAGAAACCCGATCGGCTCGAGCATCGTGGACGGACTCGTTATGGGAACCGGCTTCGCCGTGCTACTCATGGCCATCGGAGCATTCCGCGAACTCGTGGCGACCGCGTGGCTGCTTGCCATCCTGCCGCCGGGCGCCTTCTTCAGCCTTGCGCTCGCCATCGCGGCCAAGAATGTCATCGACAGGCGGCGTGAGGACCAGCGCGCAAACACGCGTTCGCCACGCCCACAATCTCTCAAGCGGCAGGTACGATGAACAGGGAAAAACGTACCGCGATCTACAGTACGCTGCGCGAGCGCATGCCCGCGCCCACCACCGAACTCGAGTTCGTTAACCCATTCGAACTGCTAATAGCGGTCATCCTCTCGGCCCAGGCCACCGATATCAGCGTCAACAAGGCAACGGCGAAGCTGTATCCCGTGGCGAACACACCTGCGGCCATACTCGCGCTGGGTGTCGACGGCCTGAAACCTTACATTCGCACCATCGGTCTCTTCAACAGCAAGGCAGAAAACATCATCAAGACATGCCGCATTCTGTTGGAGAAACACAAGGGCGAGGTACCGCGAACACGCCCGGAACTCGAGGCGTTGCCCGGCGTCGGGCGCAAAACCGCCAACGTCGTGCTGAATACCGCCTTCGGCGAGCCCACGATAGCGGTGGACACGCACATCTTCCGGGTATCCAACCGGACCGGCATCGCGAAAGGGAAGACACCCCTCGAAGTCGAAAAGCGGCTGGTGCGCCTGACTCCGGATGAATTCAAGAAGGACGCCCACCACTGGCTGATTCTCCACGGTCGCTATGTCTGCAAGGCGCGCAAACCGCTTTGCGGGGAATGCCCGATCGTCGAGTGGTGTGAGTACACGAAGAAGGAACGTCCATGATCTTTGGTCAGGACCGCAACGAGTTGCGACAGATGTATGCCGACGCCTGGCGCAAGCGATGTGATCAGCAGCCAATGGCGCCGCTTGAAATCCAGATTGCCGACGTTATCGACATGCATCCGGAGTATCACGATGACGTTACAGACGACGATCTCGATCGTGATTACACGCCGGATGGCGGACAGACGAATCCGTTTCTGCACATGGGCCTGCATCTCGGCATACGTGAACAGGTCGCGACCAACCGCCCCGCCGGGATAAGCGCGGTACACAAAGCCGTCAGCGCAAAACTCGGTGACATTCATGCCGCCGAACATGCCATGATCGAATGCCTCGCAGAAACGCTGTGGGAGGCACAAAGCAGTAATCAGCCACCGGACGAGGCGAAGTACCTGGAACGGCTGCAGCGGCTGTAATAAATCCAGACGACATCTGGTCTGATGAGATAAGAATTTACGGGGACGTCATGAGCGAC